>PLYA01000032.1 GCA_003153315.1 Bacteroidota bacterium | reverse complement strand
GAAGAGCTTCCCTAATGCTTTGAAGGGTTTATCTAAAGCTTTGAAGACTTGCACATCGCGTTTGAAACGATGCGCATCGCGCTTGCGTAGCTAAGCAATACGTTTTTCAGGCTTTTCTTTCAAACTGCGGTATAGCAGCATCGGGTTTCAACTTATGCTTTATTCATATTAAATGATTTAGCATAGCTTTCACCTCATCTGCGACTCATAACTAAATGCTTAGACGTAGNNTCGTTTTTAACAAATAAACGGTCAGATTTCTTTTTTTAAAACCTGTAGGTAAGCCCTAAAGAGGCATAGCAGATACTATAAATAAAAGCACTATTGGATGAAATTTTTATTAGCTGATAGCCCACTCTTATCTGCGGACTGAAATAAAAATGGCTTAACCTGCTTTTTTCATTATTACCAAAACGAATGGTAACTCCGGCAGGAATATACAGTTGATATACCATAGAATTCCCTATTTTATAGGTATTCCCCGAAAATAAATTAGTCTTTGGCTCCGGTACTAAGATATTGCCATCACTCGGCAAAAATAAACTACAAACAAAAAAGCCCTTCGTTACCGAAAGGCCTTTTAATTTATTATTTAAATACTATTATTGCTCGAAGAAGTAATCTATCAGTTTATTGATTTTCTCAACGGTAAAGTCTCCGCTTCCTTCAAAGAAATTATCAATAGTTTTGGTTATCTCATCCGCAGTAATAAAGCCATCATGGTTTATATCCGCAGACCTTAAATCAACCGGTATTTTGTTATTGGCATTGCCTCCTTGGGCTTTGTTCTTCGCAGCGTTCTTCTTAGCTTCTGCTTCCACCTTTTTAAGGTAGGCGGCACTTGGCAATACGTTAAACTGCTTGCTGCGTTCAGGCGCCTGATTTTCCCAGTCTTTTTGATGTTGTGCCAATGCCGCTTCATCAATCGTTATACCATAACCGTCTACTTTATTTCCTTTGGCTGTGTTTGGTTCTTTATCTAAATAATCAGGTACACCATCTCCATCACTATCCAACGGACAACCTTTTTCATCTACTTTAACGCCTTTAGGTGTTCCATGGCACATATCCTTATCATCGGGTACACCATCCCCATCAGCATCTAAATGGTCAACCGAAGAAAAATCAACATCTTTATATTGTTTGTCAACAGCATCTGCTTTTTTACCAAACTCGTATTTCAAACCCGCATTAGCGGTTATATACCCTACAGAACCTTTACCCGAACCATCTACCCAGTTAGATAATACCACATTATAACCGGCACCCACTAAAAAGGTCATGTGTTTACCAAAATTAAAATCTAAACCTGCCATAAGAGGTATTACCAAAGCACCTGTTTGTCCGTTTGTCTTTAGCGTTGACTCATACTTATAATCTCTTCTGGTAGGCACAAAGCTATTTGTAATAACAGTATTAGTACCGGTACCGGTAATAACGGTTATAGGAGCTGTAATAGAACCATCTGTTCCGTAAATATAAGGTCTTCCATTTGCATCTAATGAATCACGAGAGCTATTAAACATCATATAACCAATACCCACTTTAATAAAAGGAGAAACCGTAGGGTCGCCTTTCATAACACCGTCAAAATTAAGCGTAAGCATTAACTGCCCTTGTATTATCTGAGATTGAAAATTGGCAAAATAATTGGTTACAGTCGTTCCTGATGTAGTGGTTTGGTTATCTGTTCCGGCTAATTTACCATACATACCGCCCAATTCAACACCCAATACTTTACCAAAGCGTTGTTCTACCGTTAAAAAGTAACCCAAACGGGCATCTAATAAAGGGTTTAAATTGCTATGGCTGCCAACATACCCTTGGTATTTTAGGCCGGCAACACCCAACATAATGGATGGTTTGTGTTTTACCTTTTCTGTTTCCTGAGCGCTTACCGAAATTGCAAATAATAATGTGAATAAGCAAGTTAATAACTTGTTAATAGTAATTTTTATACCCATATGTTTTATTAAAACTACGCTAAAATTAAATGTTATTTACGACACCAGCAAATTTAGTGTTAAGAAAATGCCCTTTGGTCTATTAGATTTGTTTTTTTAAACAGCACTCTGTTGAAACAGAAAGCCTTATAAACAGGCGCATACAAAGCGATTTAAGCCTGCTAAATCAGTAAATAAACAACTATCAGAAAAATTCTCGGCTTTTAACATTTCACATACCGATTGGGCATAATCAGCATGACATTCAAAGTAAAGAGATGCATTTTTAGCTCCTATTTTCTTCGTTAAAGCAGCTATTTTTCGGTAGAACAAAATGGGGTCGGCATCATTTACAAACAAAGCCAAAGAAGGCTCATAGCTTTTAACCCTATTATGTAAACCTTTTCTTTCAGATTCCAATACATAAGGAGGGTTACTTATAATAAGGTCCATTTTTTTTTTGTTTGTTTGCTTTAAAATGTCTTCTATAATAGTATCCGATAAAACATCTGCCTGAAAGAAATTAACTTCTACCCTACTCTGCTTGGCATTATATTGGGCAATTTCAAGAGCCTCTGTACTTACATCCAAAGCAAACACATTTGCATGAGGAATATTCTTTTTAATAGTAATAGGAATACAACCACTGCCGGTGCCAATATCAAGAATAGTTAATGGGCTTTTAATTTTTAAATTATTAATTATTAATTCTACAAGTTCTTCAGTTTCCGGACGGGGAATAAGAACGCTTTCATTTACTTTAAACTTCAGGCGGTAAAACTCAGCTTCTCCTAAAACATACTGTATGGGTTTGTGTGTTTTTAGTTCCCCGCACATTCTTTCCAACTCTTTTATATCATAAGGATTAACAACAAATTCTTTCTTTGAGATAATATCTGTTGAATTTAGCTTTAACTGCTTCTCAAATATCCAGTTAATAATGTTTTGTAATTCGCTATCGGAATAAATACCCCATAATTCACTTTTATATAAAGCGATTACAGATTTAATAGTGTTAGAAGCAATTTGCATTATGACAACTTACTTCTCCTTCAACAGGTTTTCTAATACATACAATTCATCACGCAAACGGGCAGCTTCTATAAAATCCATTTCTTTGGCTGCGCGCAGCATAGCAGATTTTAATAAACCTATTTGTTTCTTCAACTCACCTTCGTTCATATATTGCACCACCGGGTCGGCAGCCAGACTGGTATCAAAATTCTCTGTGTATGCTTTCACCAATCTGCCATCTACATTTACTTCGGTAGCTGAGAAAGCATCTTGCTTTTTTCTTCCCGCTTGTGTAGGTGTAATGTTGTGCTTGTAATTATATTCAACCTGCTTTAGTCGGCGACGTTGTGTTTCATCTATGGTGCGCCTCATGCTTTCGGTAACTTTATCCGCATACATAATTACCCTACCATTTACATTACGGGCAGCACGACCTACAGTCTGTATCAACGAAGTAACATTGCGCAAAAAGCCTTCTTTATCTGCATCCAATATGGCAACTAAAGATACTTCAGGTAAATCCAATCCCTCACGCAAAAGATTTATTCCTATCAATACATCAAACATACCAATGCGCAACTGGCGCAATATTTCTACTCGCTCCAACGTATCTACATCCGAGTGTATATAACGGCAACGTATGTTCAATTTAGCCATATACTTGGCAAGCTCCTCTGCCATGCGTTTGGTAAGGGTAGTAACTAATATACGTTCATCCTTTTCAATGGTTTTATGTATCTCTTCCAATAAATCATCTACCTGATTCTGGCATGGTCGCACATCTATCTGAGGATCTAAAACACCTGTAGGGCGGATTAATTGTTCTACTATGACACCCTCTGCTTTTTGTAGCTCATACTCGGCAGGAGTGGCACTTACATATATGGTTTGATTCAATAAACTTTCAAATTCTTCAAACTTTAGCGGACGATTATCCAGCGCCGCTGGCAAGCGGAAACCATACTCCACCAGATTTACCTTGCGAGAGTAATCTCCTCCATACATAGCTCTTACCTGAGGCAAGGTTACATGGCTCTCATCAATCACAAACAAAAAGTCTTTTGGGAAATAATCCATCAAGCAGAAAGGACGCATACCAGGCAATCGCCCGTCAATATAACGCGAGTAATTTTCTANNTGCAATAACCCAACTCACGCATCATCTCCAAATCATGCTCCACACGCTCTTTCAGACGTTTAGCTTCTAAAGTCCTTCCATTCTCTGAGAAATAATTTACCTGCAACATCATATCATCCTGTATTTGTCGCATGGCTTTTTGCAAAGTCTCAGGCGCGGTAACATACATGTTGGCAGGGTAAATAATGTACTCGATAAAGTTTTCTATCTTCTTGCCCGACGAAATATCAAAGGTATCTATGCTCTCTATTTCATCACCAAAAAAACAAACACGTAAGGCGTAATCCGCATAAGAAAGATTAATATCAACGGTATCTCCCACCACACGGAAACTGCCACGGGTAAACTCTTCGGTAGTGCGCGAATACAAACCCTGCACTAACTGAAACAAGAATTTATTGCGACTGATACGTTGCTTGGTTTTAATCTCTACCAAACTCTTTTTAAACTCTTGCG
>PLYA01000001.1 GCA_003153315.1 Bacteroidota bacterium | reverse complement strand
ACTACATCAATTGGTTGAGCTACTATACCAATTGGTTGAACTACTGTACCAATTGGTTGAGCTGCTATATCTACAGGTAGAACGACTAAACCTATAGGTTTAGTCGCTCAAACTGCAGTAAAAGATACTAATTAAGGAATTACGGTATAATACCACTCAGAAAAAGCGTATGGGTTTGGGTTATTAAAGTCTATAACCGGATGTTTACCCTTACTTGCTGTAGTTGGCGTTGCTGTTGTGGCAGATGTTGTGCGTGCCGTTGCGGGTGCAACAATACCGCCTCTGTGCGTTACAGGTACTATGCTGGCAAAACGCACCCCTATGATGCTTCCGCTTGGCAAATTACTAATCATACAGGTAGAGCTTAGCTCAAAAGCCTGTTTTATGGTAGCCGGCACCACGCCTTTGGCTGTTGTAATACCAAACTCGTACACAAAACCTTCTACGCCCTTTTTGCTTTTAGCACCATGAAACAGCATCCAGCCTATGCCCGCTTTTATAATACCTATAATGAGCTTTTTAATGCCCTTACCTGTCAGAGCAAAACCTGTAGCGGTTACCATGGCATTGCCCACGTTTATGTCTCCAGCAGCTATGGCAGCTGCATTGGCCTTGCCCTGCAGGTAATCGGCATTAAGGTCTAAGGCGGTAATAAGCGCCGCACGCTGCGCTTTTTCGTTAGAGGTTAGGGTTTTACTGGGCGCTGTTTGGCGTGCAGTATGGGTTCCCATCATGGTATCGGCTAATCCATGAATAGTTGTATCCGATTCGGGCACCGTAGCGCCTATGCCCGTAGTACCAAATGTGGTACCATGTGCAAATGAATACAGAGTAGGCGTATCTAATTTTTTGAACGCCCGCGATACTTTGATTTTTCCTAAATTGTTCGTCATAGTTTTTGTTTTTAAAGGTTTATACTTTTTTATTTTTGTTTATGCTAAATTAGCATCTAAAAAGGCCAAAAAGTAAATTATTTTTTTTTCGGTATGATTTTTTCGATAAGCGGTCATTTTTAACAAAAAAACGGTCAAAAACTTTTTAAAAACGATCGTTCTCAGCATACGAACGGTCAGTTTTTATTAACCGATTAGTTTAGATTTTTATGTTTTCCCACTTTTTTACCTTATTATTTATCCAAATTTAATATTGCTCATATACAGCTTTTTCTTAGTTTTGCTTAAACTTTTAAAAACCTAAAACATGAAAAAAAACTATGTTTCTTTATTATCGGGCTGTCTGTTTGCTTTGGCAACCAATGTAGCTTTGGCACAAGCACCAACTATTACGTCGGCTAATTTACCAGCAGTTGGTATAACCTACACCCAAATGAATGACTCTAATCATATTGATTTACCTACTTTTACAGTAAGTGCAGGCTCGGCATCGGCGCAAACATGGAACTATACACCGGAATTTGTTACTACTTATTCTACTTCAAATTCTTTTGTGTCGCCCTCGGGTTTATCAGGTGCATCAAACTTTCCGAGTGCTAATTTAGGACTTTCTTCAGGAGGGAATTCTGTTTTTTTCACTACAGGTGCAAGCGGTATGGATTTGATAGGAGTTTATGCTAATACAGGTGCTGGTTATGCTGCAATTCCTTATACCCCAAATGAAGTATTTATTCCTACCCCTTTTACCTATGGTAATACCAATGTTAATACGTTCACTTCTTCGTTTACCATAGCTACTACTTATAGTGGCACTCCTGTTGCCGTAAAGATTGTACAACATAGCAAACGCACTATTACAGGCGATGCTTTTGGTTCTCTTACTACACCTGCCGGAACTTATCCAAGTACTTTGCGTATGAAAATTTTTCAAGTTGATGTAGATACTCAATTTGTTTACCTTGGTACTAGTGCAAGCGGCACACCTATTCAAACATCTCCGTCAAAAGATTCAACCTTAGGTTATGAATGGTTACAAAATAGCCATCCTTCACTATTGATGCAAATCAATATGAACGGAACAGGAACTTCTGTTACCAGCGCTAATTACACCCAGTCAGCTATTATGGGTATTGTTAGCCTTCCCAGTGCTTTTGCATCTCTATCTTTATACCCAAACCCGGCTACTATAGCTACCAATCTTACTTATGAAAATAAATATG
This sequence comes from Bacteroidota bacterium, assembly GCA_003153315.1. Lineage (GTDB taxonomy): Bacteria > Bacteroidota > Bacteroidia > B-17B0 > Aurantibacillaceae > PALSA-968. Next base: position 544 of record PLYA01000001.1, on the reverse strand, counting down.
CCACGCATGTTAACATTGATATGTTTGACATAAGCGGAAGATTAATTACAAACCTTGCAAATGAAAATCAGCCTGCCGGAAAACAAACCTTACCTATAGATACAAAGGCAATGGGGTTAAACGCTGGCTTATACTTTGTACGCATTAGTAGCCCGAATGGCTCTGAAACAGTGAAACTAAGTGTGAATTAGTTTTATAAAAAGTAACTAATTTAAATCCTCCTCATTCAGTTGAGGGGGATTTTTTTTGTTATAAAAATGGCATTTTACTTTGTATTTCCACAAATACTCTCTATATTTGCGCCCCTTAAAATTTAGGGGAAAGTTCTTTAGAGAGATTGGTTAGGTAGGATTAAGTGGGGGAGAAAAAAATATTTAGAAATAAATAAATATTTTATTTGGAGGAGTAATAATAATGATTACTTTTGCAGCCCGTTTAAAATGAAAGTTGATAACGGACAGTAAAAAGCGTTCTGAATTAGATTATTGAAGACGAGGAATGGAGCTGTAAGGCGAAGATTTTGAGTTTAAAAATATAACCGTTC
>PLYA01000017.1 GCA_003153315.1 Bacteroidota bacterium | reverse complement strand
GATAGGTTTTTAATTTTTACATGTAGTTTTTGATTTATGCCTGCTTGAAAATAAGGACTCTCTACAAAACAAGTGTCTATAAAAATATTTTGTGCCGGCGCATTTTCTAACAAAACAAAATTGGTTTCTGCTAAACTATAGGGTTTAAAGTCGGTTACATTATTTTTTTGAAAATCGCTTATTAAAAAAACCTCAGCGTCTTTAAAATCCTTATCCGTGTTGCTTTTAGCGCGGTTATAAATTTCTTGCAGGCTTTTTACTGAAGGAGAGACCGATAGTTTATCAATAGCATCAAGTGCCTGCTCTTTACTTAAAACTGTATGCGATGTGGCATAAAAATCGTTGCTTATTAATTGTATTTTATCGCTTGATGAGGCTGCTTGTACAAGTTCTCTGGCTTTTCGTTTGGCATCATCTAATAAACTTCCATTTTTATTAGCCGCCTGCATACTAAAGGAGTTATCAATATAAATGATAATTGTACGAACTCCCTTTTTTATATTATGGTTACTTGGTATATAGGGCTGGGCAAACGCCAACACCAAACAAGTAAGTGCAAGTAGTCTGGAAGCTAATATTAGTAGTCTTTTTAGGGTTGATTTGGATTTACTTTCTTGCTGAACTTCTTTTAAAAAACGTACGTTAGTAAAATAAACCTTTTTGTAACGTCTGAAATTGAATAAATGAACAATAATGGGAATTGATAGGGCGCCTAAGGCAAATAAAAACGAGGGGTATAAAAAGCTCATCAAAAACCAAAGATACAATTTTGAGGGTAAAACCAAACCCTAAAGTTTTTATTATATTTGCTTAAATTTTTTTACATGAGCACTGAAAATAACCGCTTTGGCATTGCCAGAGAAAACTATAAATTTTTTATTGCAGGGGTTGCACTTATTGTGCTTGGGTACCTGTTAATGATGGGGGGCGGTAGCGAAGACCCTAATGTTTTTAATCCCGAAATTTTTAGTTTCAGACGCATTACTTTAGCGCCTTTAGTTTGTTTGGCAGGCTTTGCAACCATTATGGTAGCCATTATGCGCCGTCCTAAAAAAGCAGAATAATATGGATTATTTGCAAGTTATTGTTTTAGCCATTGTAGAAGGGCTTACGGAGTTTTTGCCTGTATCAAGCACCGGGCACATGATTATTGCTACCGGTTTAATGGGCATGCAGGTTACCGACTTTGTAAAACTGTTTACCGTTGCTATACAATTAGGTGCCATAGCTGCCGTGGTGGTTATGTATTTTAAACGATTCTTTCAGTCGGTTAACTTTTACTTTAAGCTTTTTGTGGCTTTTATACCTGCTGCTATTTTTGGCGTTTTATTAGGAGATGTTATTGATAGCTTATTAGAAAGTCCGCTGGGTGTAGGCATTGCCCTGTTTTTAGGTGGGATTATTTTCTTGTTTATTGATAAGTGGTTTACTGAAGAAAAAATCGAATCTACTGATGATGTAAGTTATATGCAGGCACTAAAAATCGGCTTATTTCAATGTATTGCCTTAATTCCCGGTGTTTCAAGAAGCGGGGCTACCATTGTTGGTGGATTATCACAAAAATTAACCCGCAAGGCAGCTGCAGAGTTTTCTTTCTTTTTGGCAGTACCAACTATGGTTGCTGCCACCGGAAAAAAATTGCTTGATTTTTATAAGCATAATGGCATGCCATCATCCGAAGAAATAAAAATTTTGGCTATTGGTAATGTGGTTGCTTTTATAGTGGCATTACTTGCTATTAGGTTATTTATAAACTTCCTTACCAAACACGGCTTTAAATTATTTGGCTGGTACCGCATTATTGTTGGTGGCATTATCATTCTGCTTTTTGCTATGGGCATTAAGTTAGATGTACTTTAAACAAAGTACCTATTCTTTTTTCTTAATGCTTTTAACTCTTCTTTTTGTTTTACAGATAGTTTTTCAATTGCAGGACTAAAAGCAACAGAGCTAATTTTTGCATGGTGTTCTACTAAAAAATTCCAAGTGTCTTTAGGATAAAGGTTCCCTATTTCTCTCAAAGTCCAACCAACGCCTTTTTGCACAAAATAATTTTCGTCGTTTAATAACGGCTTTATCAAAGGCAGCAATTTATTTACAGGTAAAACCTTTTTACGTTTTTTACTATACTCAAGTAAAGCAACTATTGATTGGCGGCGTTCCCAAGGGTTTTTTGACTTGTTCCAGATTTTAATTTGCGGGTAAACAACCGTGGCATCTTTTTCGAGTAAGTAAGAAAATATATCCGACAAACCATCCGAATGCGCCCAGTTATCAATTTTACCAACCCAATTTTTTGTTGTAGCAAAAAGCACTTTGGTGTCAAAGGCATTTCTATGTCGAGAAACAAAAAACAAAGCTTGAGTCATGGCTTCATACAATTCACTATGCAGCCAAATCTCATCCCAAATTTCTAACTGCTGCTCTGGGGTAAGTGCATTAAATGTATAAGCCGATTTAAACACTTCTCTTTGCTTTGGAACAGAAAGCCCAATAAAATCATATTGTGTGCCTATATACTTTTTTAAATCTTTAAATCCAGATTTTTTATCAGAGGCCAAGCCAGCTTGTAGTTTTTTTACAATTATAGGATAGTGTTTTTTAAAGTGATTCAAAATCAAGAATAATTATTTTACCGAACTACCCAAGCTATGGCTCAAGTGCTGCTTCAAAAATATCAATCTCTTTTAACAGATGGATAGAGTTTTTAATGTATTGATGTGCAGGTTTAGGTTGCACAACACCAATTTCTTCTTCTAAAAGCCGTGAATTATCAAATACTTGACCTAACTCCATAAACTCAATATAAGGGTCGAGGCCGGCCATCAATATTCTTAACTGCCCCGTGTTCTCCATTATACTATTCCAGTAATCTAAATATTCTTTATAGTTATTTAATTTACTGTCTTTGTTTAATCGTTTTTTCGACCACAATTTCATATCGTTCAACATATCATAGCCTACAAAATTAAATTTTGGTAAACCTGGAAAAGCTTTTTCGATAGTGTTGCCAATATCAAATGAGGTAGTAGCTGCTTTTTCTCCTGAAGAAATATGATAAACTAAATGCTTTCTTTTGGCGAACATTAATTTTGTAATAGCGTCCGATACATAATCAACAGGCACCATATCTAATAATATTTTTCCATTACTAGGTACAAGGCGTAAAAAATTTAAAGTCGCAAGTGTCCACATAATAACATAGGAACGAGGTACCCAAGGGCGGCTATCGCCTAAAATAATAGAAGGACGAACGATTAATATTTTTTCTTTAGGTAAATATTTAGCAACCTCTATTTCACCCTGCATTTTTGTATAAGTGTACTTAACAATATGCTCTGTATTTAAGTTAGGTGATTCATCTTCTTTTATAACTCTATGGGTAGCTTCCTTACCACAAATAGTAGCTGTACCAACATATACAAACGTTTCAAGATGTTTTAATTTTTGACTCCAAGAAAGAATTTTTTGTAAGCCATGTATGTTTATATCTACCACCATTTTATCATAAATGGGAGAGAATGAAGTGTTAGCCGCAGAGTGTACAATGTAATTTACATCTTCGAGCAGTTTGTTTTCACATAGTGTTTCCGTAAGGTCTTCTTGCGCTAAATCACCTTGAATAGGAATAATTTTATTAGGATCAAATAAATCACCGTGAAAATCAAATACTTTTTTTAATCGCTGAACTGCTTTACTTTTTGAGCCAGAGCGAACAAGGCAATATATTTTATCTACTTCATTTCTTTTAGATAAATCGACCAACAATTCACCACCTAAAAATCCTGTTGAGCCCGTAATAAAAATATTTTTCTTCATATCTAATCGAAAAGTTCTAATCCTAAAATGCCTGCAATAATTAATAAAATAGATATCACTTTGGTAACCGATATGGGCTCATTAAAAAATATTATACCTATAACAGCAATAAGTGCCGTACCAAGACTCGCCCATATTGCATAAGCTATACTTACTTCAAATTTTTCAAGTACCAATACTAATAATCCTAAACTCATTGCATAAAAAACAAATACAAATACGGATGGCCATAGCTTTGTAAATCCTTCAGCAAATTTCATACATACGGTACCCAGTACTTCAAAAACTATGCCCAATCCTAAATAAACCCAATATGCTTTCATTTACACCTCTTTTATTTATGATTCAAACACTTCAACAAATTCGTACACCTACCTTAAAGCTAATAATAAAATTGAAATGGCCTTTATTTTTTTATAACTAATAATTTTTTAGATTAATACTGCGAGAGTAGCTTAACTAAGCAATCCATCTTTAAGAAATTAAAAAGAATCATTTCTTTTCTGCTTTCTTTTTGAAGGCACTTATTGTAGCGCCAGGAGACATAAGGAATGGTATCTGTCCCCAATCTTTATACTTTGCAACAAGTTCGTCTTCTTTAGATGGGTCATTCGCCGCTGTTTTCATATCAAGAAAATATTGTCTGAAATTATCTATTATTTCAATGCCTCCAATGTTACCGTGCCCCGGCACTATTTTTTGAATGTCGAATAATTTAGGTAATAAATCAAATGTTGCTAAATAACCATCCGGATCAGAATCAGCTATACCAAAAATTGCAGGTGCTTGTTTGTTTAAAATTACATCTCCGCCAAACAACATTTTTCTTTTGTGTAAATAAACTACTACGTCACTTACTGTATGTATGGGTTTAACTAGGTTTAAAAGTGTTACCGTATCGTCACCCATTTTTATATCCATTCTATCTTTCAACCACTCTGTAGGCAATGTTTTTTCTCCGGCATTTTTTATCCAAAATTCTTTCGTGTAGTTGCCGCCGGCAATAATAGTCTGCCCGACATAAAAACTATTGCCTGTACTATGGTCAGGATGATAGTGTGTGTTAACAACTAAAATTGGTTTCTTTCCTGCTAACTCTTTTACAGTTTTAGCTAATTGCTCAGCCGCTTCATCCATTTTAGTATCAATAACAATAACCAGGCTATCTGAAACTAGGATACCGCTATTACCACCACCACCTAAAACAAGTGTAAGCTCCTTGTCATAATTAATAACGGTTGTTTGTTTCATTTTTTGCATAAACGGGCGCAAATAAATCATGTATAAAGTAGCGCCTATAGCCACTAACAACAAGATAATAATGCCTAACCATTTAAGCGTTTTTTTAAGAATTTTCATGTTTACTTATTTATATTCTGCACTAAAAGATACTAAAAATAAAAAGCCTAACAACTATATTATAAGTTAATTAGGCCTTTTAATCAGTGGTCTTGTAGGGAGTCGAACCCCAAACCTTCTCATCCGTAGTGAGATGCTCTATCCAGTTGAGCTACAAAACCATTTTTGGAGGCACAAATATACATAATTTATTTAACTTGCAAGGCGTAAACACGTCATTCTATGCCACAAAAACTCATCGAAAAAGTCTGGGAAAACAGAGAACTTTTAAAAGACTTAGCTGTACAAAATACTATTAACCAAGTAATTGAAGAGCTTGATAAGGGCAAGCTACGTGTAGCGGAGCCTTTACCTAACGGACAATGGCAGGTAAACGAATGGGTTAAAAAGGCGGTTATTTTATATTTCCCGATTCGTAAAATGGAAACTATTGAGGTAGGTCCATTAGAGTTTCATGATAAAATGCAACTTAAAAAAAACTACGCCCAACTTGGTGTTCGTGTAGTGCCGCATGCCATAGCCCGTTACGGAGCTTATTTGGCAAATGGTGTAATTATGATGCCAAGCTATGTAAACATTGGTGCTTATGTGGATAGCGGCACCATGGTAGATACGTGGGCAACAGTTGGTAGTTGTGCCCAAATAGGTAAAAACGTACATTTAAGTGGTGGTGTTGGCATTGGCGGAGTACTTGAACCTGTGCAGGCTGCGCCCGTTATTATAGAAGATAATTGTTTTATTGGTAGTCGTTGTATTGTGGTAGAAGGTGTGCGTGTTTGTAAAGAAGCTGTGTTAGGAGCAAATGTTTGCTTAACACAGTCTACAAAAATAATTGATGTTACAGGAAAAGAACCAATTGAAATGAAAGGCATTGTGCCTGAACGCAGCGTGGTTATTCCCGGTTCTTATACAAAGAAATTTCCGGCAGGAGAATTTCAGGTGCCTTGTGCTTTAATTATTGGCAAAAGAAAAGAAAGCACTGATTTAAAAACATCTTTAAACGATACACTTAGAGAATATAATGTAGCAGTATAATTTTACTTTTGTACAATGAATTTTTCTGACATGCTTGCTAATCTTTTTACTATACAGGGATTGATTAGTTTATTGACTTTATCTTTACTAGAGATTGTTTTAGGTGTAGATAATATAATTTTTATTGCCATTATTGCCGATAAACTTCCAGCCAATCAAAGAGGCCAAGCACGCACAACAGGTTTGGTGTTAGCGGTTTTTATACGCATAGCGCTATTATTTACACTTAGTTTTTTATCGTCACAAGAAGCCCCTCTGTTTAACATTGCAGGTCATGGTATTACATTACGCGATTTAATTTTCTTTGGTGGCGGCATTTTCTTGTTGTATAAAACCTGGGGCGAGATTATGGAAAAAATTAATGGAGAAGATGCAGAACATAAAACCAATTCAAAAAAGGCAAGTGTTGCAAATATTATTTTTCAAATTGTTTTAATTGACATTGTTTTTTCTTTCGATTCTATTTTAACTGCCATTGTGGTTTCTAAAAACTTAATTATTATGGGCAGTGCCGTTATTGCGGCTATGGCTGTAATGGTGTTATTTTCGGGTGCGGTTGCCGATTTTATTAATAAAAACCCACGTATAAAAATGCTGGCACTTACTTTTTTATTGGTGATTGCTTTATTATTATTGGCTGATTCTGTGAAAACTTTTACAGGCTTTGAAATTGAAAAAAGTTACGTGTATGCTGCTTTAGGTTTCTCATTAGTAGTTGAACTACTAAATATGTGGGAAGAGAAAAAAAACAGGAAATAATTATTTAATCTTTCCTGACGGCAGATAAACCACTTTTTTAGTTTCAAAAAAATCTTCTTTAAAATAGTCGCTTAAATTATATACTTGTGTATGTCTGCCAAAAGGTTTTAACTCTTCGGTTAAATCACCGCCTTTTAAATAAAGCAAGCCATTTTTAAAGGCATTAAAATTACTGTTGGAAAAGCTTTTGCGAATCCATGTAGTAAATGTTACCAGTTCTGTAACAGCGCGACTTACCACAAAGTCATACTTAGCGGTAAGTAACTCAGCACGAATTTGCTGTGCACTTACATTTTTTAAACCAAGCGCGGTAGCTACTTCTTTTACTACCGTAATTTTTTTGCCTATAGAATCTACCAAATGAAAATGCGCTTTAGGAAACAAAATAGCCAGTGGTATGCCCGGAAAGCCTCCGCCTGTGCCTACATCCAAAATTTGTGTGTTGTCTGCAAAAGAAATTATTTTGGCAATGCCTAAAGAATGTAGTACGTGATGCAGGTATAGCTGTTCAATATCTTTGCGGGATATAACGTTTATTTTTTCGTTCCACTCTTTATACAAAGCTTCCAACTGAATGAATTGCTCTTTTTGCTTAGGAGTTAAGGCAGGAAAATAGTGAAAGATGATTTCTGCGCCTTGCACGGGTTAAAAATTTTTACGTCGTTGAACGATAGTCAAAAGTAAATCGCGCGACCTGAAAAGTCTGGTTTTAACAGTACTTAAAGGCAAATTCATCCGCTCAGCAATTTCTTCGTTGGTTAATTCTTCAATATAAAACAGCTCAACTATTTCGCGGTTTTTTTGATTTAACTTTGAAATAACAATCCGCATCCTATCAATAGTTTGCTTTCTGATAAGGCTTTCTTCGGGGTTTAATTCCTTTCCTTTCACAAAGGCTGAAAGATTATCATGCTCAGCATCATTAGCCGGTTTATCTAAAGATAAAGTGCCTTTGTACATTTTATTGGCTCTGATAAAATCAATGGCATTGTTGGAAGCAATTTTAAACAACCAGGTACTAAAAGCGCATGCAGGCGTGTATTTATCTAAATTCATAAAAGCTTTTCCAAAAGCCTCCATAGTCAGGTCTTCTGCATTATCCTGATTATGATTCATCATACGAAGCAGCATAAAATAAACAGGCTCCCAATAGCGTTTCATTAACTCATCATATGCCTTTTGGTCATCATCCTTTAAGGCACGTCTTATCAAAGCTATATCGTATATAGCTTTAGTAGAGAACTGATGATCGCTGTCTAATCTTTCCATTTACGTGTTTTAACAAAGCGTTTTTGCATGTGCCAAAACGGATATAAGAATAATAATAGAAACTCAAATAATAAAAAGCCTGCCAGCAAATCTTTCTCTGCTAATTTTTTGGCTGCTTTATGATATACTATGACTTGAATAATATTCTTGAGTGCAAAAATACCTGCGGTAATCAGTATCCAATCCAATTGAAATAGAGATGTGAAAAACAGCATATAAAAAAGGTAATTGCCTGCATGCAACATACCCAAACGGTTTCTGGATGCACCGGTATATAAAGAAGAAGTACTTAAGTGTCTGGATTTCTGCTGATTCCATTCATCAAAAGTTTTTGCAGGAAGTGAATAGGTAAGGCTGTCTTTGCTAATGATAACACTGGTGTTGGTAGTATTTGCATTTTGATTGATGAACAAATCATCATCACCGGAATTAATATGATAATGGGTAGAGAAACCTTTGTTCTTAAAAAACAAATCCTTTTTATAAGATAAGTTTCTGCCAACCCCCATGTATGCTTTATTGCTTAAGCCTAATGACAGATATTGAAGGGCAATGGCAAACGTATCAAAACGAATGAGTTTGTTTAAAAAAGATTTTTCTGCACGATAAGGTCCGTAACCAATTACAATATCTTTTCCGGCTGTGTAACCCTGCATCATTTCACTAATCCAATGTTCACTTTGCGGATAACAATCTCCATCCGTAAATAAAAGATGCTCGTATTTAGCGCCTTTAATCCCCACCATAATGGCAAACTTTTTTCCATGCTTGTAGTACTCATCCTCCTGAATTTTAATGGAGCGCATATTCGGAAATATTTTAGTGTACTCTCTCAACACATCGTCGGTATTATCTATACTGCAATCGTTTACTACAATTACTTCATACTCAGGGTATGTTTGAGTTAAGAATTTCGGGAGGAATTCAGTAAGGTTATCAGCTTCATTCTTGGCGCAAATAATTACCGAAACAGGGTATTTTTCCTTATTATCGGGTGCTTTAACTTCTTTATAAAACGCCAATTTACCGTATAAAGCCAAATAAACTACTATTTGATACAAAGCAATCAGTCCGAAATAAGCTACTACCCAAAAACCTACGCTATGTATATCTATAACCTGCATATTGCGCGAAGTTACGCCGCTAAGCCTACACTAATTGTTTTACCTTTGCAAAAATTAAACAAAGTAATTAACAATGCTTAAGGCGGTTATTTTTGATATGGATGGCGTAATTATAGATTCTGAACCACTTTGGCGACGGGCTATGATTCGTGTTTTTAATGCAAGCGGATTACCCTTTACTGAGAATGATTGCCGTATTACTACCGGCATGCGTATAGATCAGGTTATTTCTTTCTGGAACAAGAAAACACCTTTTACCAACGATGAAGAGCTTATAAGAACTCACATAGAAGACCACCTTTGTGGACTTATTATTTCGGAAGGTAAGGCCATGAAGGGTTTACAACAATCTTTAGATATAATCAAACAGGAAAGTTTAACACTTGCCTTGGCTACTTCTTCCTCTAATAAACTAATTGATTGCGTACTTAAGGTTTTAAAAATAGAAAGTTATTTTACCCATATACAATCTGCCGAATATCTTACACATGGCAAACCGCATCCTGAAGTGTTTTTGAAATCTGCTGAAGCCATTGATATAACCCCAAACGATTGTTTAGTACTAGAAGATTCTGTGAATGGTATTATTGCCGCAAAAGCAGCAGGGATGAATGTTATTGGCATTCCGGATGAACACAATATAAACAACCAGAAATTTTGTATAGCTGATTTAACTATCAGTTCTTTGCTTGAATTTAATATAGAAACCATCAAAAGATTTTAGATTTGAAATTTACTTTACAGCATAACGATCCTTCGTCAAAAGCGCGCGCAGGACTTATAGAAACTGCACATGGCATCATTGAAACACCCATCTTTATGCCTGTTGGCACAGCAGGAACCGTTAAAACGGTTCATCAGCGTGAGTTGAAAGAAGATATTAAAGCCCAGATTATTTTAGGCAATACCTATCATTTGTATTTACGTCCGGGTACGGATGTGCTTGAAAAAGCAGGAGGCCTACACAAGTTTAACGGATGGGATAAACCCATACTTACTGATAGCGGAGGATACCAGGTATTCTCTCTTTCAGCACAAAGAAAAATTACCGAAGAAGGAGCAACCTTTAAATCTCATATTGATGGTTCCAAGCACATGTTCTCTCCCGAGCGTGTAATGGATATTGAACGTACCATTGGGGCAGATATTATGATGGCTTTTGATGAGTGTACACCTTATCCCTGTGAAGAAGAGTATGCGCGTAAATCTATGCACATGACCCATCGCTGGTTAGACAGATGTATTGTCCGTTTTAACAGCACACCTGATAAGTATGGTTATGAGCAAAACCTGTTTCCTATTGTGCAGGGAAGTGTATTTCCTGAACTACGTAAACAATCTGCTGAATATATTGCTTCTAGAAATTTAAACGGAAATGCAATTGGTGGTCTTTCGGTGGGTGAACCTGCCGAGATGATGTATGAAATGACCGATATGGTTTGTGAGATTCTTCCGAAGGATAAACCACGCTATTTAATGGGTGTGGGCACACCCGTAAATATTATAGAAAGCATTGCCCTTGGAGTAGATATGATGGATTGTGTAATGCCTACCCGCAATGCAAGGCATGGCTTGCTGTTTACCCGCAATGGCATTATTAATATAAAGAATGAGAAATGGAAAAGTGATTTCTCTCCCGTTGATGCTGATAGTGATTGCTTTGCCGATACCCAATACAGCAAGGCCTATGTGCGCCATTTATTTACCTGCGATGAAATACTAGGCATGCAAATTGCCACCTTGCATAATCTTACCTTTTATTTATGGCTTGTTGGCGAAGCCCGCAGGCAAATAATAGCAGGCACTTTTGCCAACTGGAAAAACCAAATCGTACCTAAGTTAGGACAGCGGTTATAAATGCTATCGGGACATAAAAATGGTTTTATTTTTTTATTGGTTTGTATTCCTTTTTTACTGCTGTCTCAAACTAAAACCTTTCATAAACTTAGTAAGTACGAAAAACACTGGGCGCTTGTTCATCCTTTTGCAGCTATAAAAGTAAGGAAACATCAGACAGAAATGTATGCTGTTTATAAAGAAGTAAAACAACAAAAGCTGCTGGATACGTTTGAGAATGGCGGTAAGCTCGATGCCTTCAGGCACATTTTTGCTATGGCTTACTTTAGTAAATATGTGCATACAACTAAATTGCGAAAACTTGGCAAGGCGCACGAGAAAGCCAACTATTGGCAATTCCTGCACCATTTGCCCGATGAAGGCGGGGAGTTATCCGATTCGCTCTCATCGATTATGGATTTAAAGAATAACGATATAGCCCTCTCGCTTGCTAAAGAGGTAAAGAAGTTACCAATAGAAGAAATCAAACAAAAAGTAATTACTCTTATACAGGCAGGTGACGTTTTTATCATGAAACGAAACCCGCAAGGGCAATATGTAGATTGCAACAACCAAATCATTCCCCCCGAAAAACTAAAAGTTTGGAACACACCAAAGTGTATTGTAAGAACTACTACTTACCAATAATTTTAATTTCGGTACGGCGGTTCATAGCCTTATTCTCGGCGGTGGTGTTGGGTACTTTGGGTTTGCTGTCGCCATAACCTTTGTAGCTTAATCTATTTGCCACAATGCTAGCCTTTATCACATAATCGTACACCGCTTTAGCACGGTTTTGAGATAACAGCTGGTTTGCTTTTTTATTGCCATCGCTATCGGTATGCCCACTAATTTCAATCTTAATGGTTTTATTTTTGGTTAAGAAATTAACCAGCTTATCAAGCTCTGTTTTAGACTCGGGTTTCAAATCAAACTTATCCACATCAAAAAATACATTTTTTAACTCTATAGAAATACCTGTATCTATAGGCTGTAGCGCTATATTCACTAAAAAAGGCTTATCATAATCTATTGCAATGTTTTTCAAACTGAAGTTATCCGAATAAAACAAGTAGCCTTCCTGGTTTACATTCATTAAATAATTTTTTTGTGCAGGAAGTACTACTAAGAAATTCCCGTTAGCATCAGAAAATGCCCTAGTAATGGGTTGTTGGGTATCCAAATCAAAAATATCAACATTGCTTTGCAAAGGCTTTTTGGTGTTGGCATCAATAATGGTTCCTTTTACGTACATTATGCTTGAAGGCCTCACATCAGTAGGCATTTCAAACTGATATAAATCCAACCCGCCATAGCCGCCTTCTCTGTCAGATGCAAAATAGGCAAGTCTGCCCGAAGGATCAACCAACAAACTGTTTTCATCATTATAGGTATTAATGGGATAACCTAAATTAATAGCAGGACCCCAGCTTCCATCAGCTTGTTTTTTGCTCATATAAATATCCAACCCACCCATCGTTTCAGGGTGCCCGTCGGATGAAAAATATAACGTTTGATTATCAGAATGTATATAAACAGATTCTTCTCTACCGGGTGTATTAACATTAGGTCCAAGTTTTACAGGTGTAGAAAACCTTCCGCTTTCATCTACCTGACTTACATAAATATCCTGATTTTTTACACCTTCTCTACTTACTATTCCTCGTATAAAATAAAGTGTTTTTCCGTCTGATGAGAACGAAGGTTGGGTTTCCCAGTTAGCTGTATTAATGGGAGGCCCCACATTAATAGGGTTTGTCCACTTTCCATTACTTTTTTGCGTAAAGAAAATATCACAACTACCAAAACCCTTACGAGAAGGGTCACCATAATCGCCATACATATTCATGCAACTTGCAAAAAACATATAATTTCCGTCAGCAGAAATACTTGGTGCTCCTTCATTACCATTACTGTTTATTTCAGTTAAAGGAATAGATGGTTGCCAGACTCCATTGTTTTTTTTACTCACAAATAAATCTTCCTGAGCAGCCCCCCCTTTTGCTCTGTAATTACGGGTAAAGACAAGAGTTAATCCATCTGCTGTAATAGATGGAAAATATTCGTAGTCCGCCGTATTTACACCAGCCCCTAAATTAACAGGCTTAAAAGGTTTAGGATTCTTTATAGCTACTGAAGCAAACTCTGCCGACTTTAAATATGCTTGTGCCTGTTCTTTTAAAACAGGACTTACCCTTTCTATACTTATAAATTGTTGCAGGTTCTTTTTAGCATCATCATATAATCCTGATAAAAGTTGCGCTAAGGCAATATCATAAAAGCATTTAGGGAAAAACCTTGGATTGATATTTATAACTTGTTGAAAATGGGAAACAGCTTCTTTTTTTTTGCCTTGCTCCATATATAGATAAGCAATAGCAATATGCGGTTCAATAAAGGTCTTATCCTCATCAATTGCTTTTAAGAAATTCTTTTCTGCATCAACATCTTTATGAGTTTCATAAAGCTTTTTGCCTTCTTCTAAATGTTTAATGGCTTTTTTGTTAGTTGATGTGTAAGTACCGGGAGGCATATACTGCTGTGCCGACATATAACAAGTAAGTATTAGAAAGAAACAAAGAAATAACTTTTTCATTTTTATTTATCTCGTTAAATATTTTTGAGCTTCAGCACCATAGAGTTTTTTACCATCTTTAAATACAGTAATAAAAGCATCTGTTATTCCCAAACCTACCACATCTCCTCTTAATTTTTGTGCAAAACGAGCTTCGGTAAAAGAGCCTATGGTATATAGATACAAACCATTTACCTGAATGTATTTAATAGGCCAGGTTTTTACTTTAAGCCATGTATCGGCAATTTGTTGCGGTACCTGATTATGGAAAGCACCTATTTGAACTTTAAATGTTATACCATCATCATTTGCTTTCACTCCATTTTCAGCAGTGGGGGTTGGACCTTCAGTAACTCCATTACTAAAAGGCTGTACAGCTTCTGCATTATTTTGCACCGCATTGTTTTCTGCCTGAGGGTTTGGATTATTTATAGGTTCAGGAGCTGTTGTTTCACTCGGAAAGATAATAGGTTGTTGTGGCGGAAACTGAATAGTTTTATCAGTATTAACTTTTTCTATCGCATCTGTAGTTTTAATTTTTTGTCCGTTTAAGTAGGCACTTACAAAAGCATCGGGAATACCAATAGCATTTACTTTACGGCGGTCGGTTTTTACCAAATCAAGATTACTATATATACCTGCGGTATAGCGGTAATTACCATTATCTAATTTTTCACGATATATAGGTTTTAAGTTCCTTAATTGAGAGTTGCTTACATTATTTGTGTATACCCCAATTTGTATAGTATATAACAATCCATTCACCGTATTTATGTTACCTGATTGTACGGGTTGGGTTTCTCCAATGGTGTTAGCAGGCTGTGTGTTATTGACAGGAACATTATTATTAACCGTAATTCCGGCAGTAGCATTTGCATCTGTGTTTACAGGCTCTCCTTTTTGTTGTAAAGAAGCTAAGGCGTCAGCTAAGTTTATTCTTTTTCCGTCTAAATAGGCAACAACAAATGCATCTTTATAGCCTAATTTTTTTAAATCATTCTTAACTGCATTGGCATTATTGTATTTATCAAACATACCTGCCTGATAACGTATAAAGCCCTGCGGCGTGGTTTCTCCTCCAACAGGGGCAAGCCCTTTAAATTGGTCTATAGGAATAGGATTTTTAAAGGCACCTATCTGCACACGAAAAACAAGCCCTTCAGGTAGTTTCTCATTTAAAGGAATAGGATGAGCTTTAGTATATGCGTTAACTTGTTTTATCTCAAAACCTTTAGTACCTAAATATTTTCTCGCTTCTGTACTGCCTTGTTCTCTATTTACGCTTTCTGTGTTATTAGTAATTGTTGAATTATTGTTTCCTGAATTATTTTGATTGAAAACTACATCATTTCGGGCTCCTTCATTAGAGACATTTTTATTTTTTGATTCATTTAAGGGAGGTGTTGTTTCTTTTACAGAATTAGAAGAGGCTGCTATGATATTATCATATGTTTTTTTATCAAGTGTTTGTGAGTATGCTTCTGCTTCTTTCTTTTTAGCTTCGGCAGAACTACGTGTGTTAGAAGCTAACTCCTTCAGGGAATCAGCTTTTGTTTTTAGTACTATGCCGTTTTGTTCAAGTTTTTCAGCTTGCTTTAATTTACCCTGTTTCTCTTCTCCATCCGGTAATGAAGTAGCATCGTTTTTCAATTGTTCTGCACGTTTTGAATTTTCTGCTGCTCTGTTGTTATATAAATCTGCCTGATTTTGTTCTTTTATAGCCTGCTCATTATATTTTAAGGTTTCTTTTTGGAGAGTGGTATACTGTTTATACTCAGGCGTGCTTTTTATTTCAGTTACTTGCTGAGGACTTAGGTTATTTTCTGTTTGATTGTTAGCGGGTGTAATTGTAGTGTTTGTTACAGGATTTGTATTATCATTACCACTTTGTGTTTGATTATTTATTTGTTTGTTGTTAGTAGGCTCAATAGTATTACTTGTTATTGCCTCTAGGCTATTAGTTTCGTTTTGTTGTTTGTCTTTAACTTCATTATTAGTGGCGACAATTATATTAGTTGTTACTGTATTTGCACCATTTTCACCTTGTGTTTGCCTGTCATTATTATTGTTCTGTGCTTCATTAGTTACAACTTCATTAGTCACAGGAACAACACCTGTCAGTATTTGTTCAGCCTGTTTAATTTGTTTAATAGCTTCTTTTATTTTTAGGTCGGCAACAAGCAGTTGGGCGCGTTTGTTTTCTTCATTTTTATTTACAGTAGCTTTCCCTAAATTTGCATTAGCCTCCTGAATATCCTTCATAGCTTGCGTTTTCAAAACT
This sequence comes from Bacteroidota bacterium, assembly GCA_003153315.1. GTDB lineage: Bacteria > Bacteroidota > Bacteroidia > B-17B0 > Aurantibacillaceae > PALSA-968. The sequence goes on along the minus strand of PLYA01000017.1, from coordinate 9,753 downwards.
TTTATTTCAGGGCTACTTTTGTTTTCTTTCTCCAGTTTGCTCAGATTAGCTAGTAGCGTATTATATTCCGTTTTATTCTTGTCTGATAAATTTTTTAGGTCTTCACTGCTTAATTGAGAGTCTTTTAATGAATCAGCATTGGTCGCTGTATTATTTTGTTCTATTTTATTTACATTAGTATTTACCTGCGTAATATTCTGTTGTTGGTTGTTTGTGATGTTTTGAGTTGGGTTATTCTGGGTTGTATTTTGAGTTACATCCGTTTGTATTGTGTTTTGGGTAACATCAGTTTGAGTTAAATTTTGTGTATCATTTGTTTTAAGCAATTTTAAGGCTTCTTGCTGCTTGGCTAAAGCAGCCTTTTGTTTTTCATCCGCATTACTTAGTCCACCTACCCGTGAATCAATAGAAGGATCCGCTTCAGATTCCTCTTTTAATTCCTTAGTTGCCTTAGAAAGTATAGCTGCCTCTTCAGTTAATTGTTGGATTCTGGTTGCATTCTGACTGTTTTCAGGCTTTTGAAGTAAAGCTTGAATGTTTTTTTGATTATTTGTAAATATATTTGCATCAACATCCAATTGCTGTTTGACTGCTTTGTATCGTAAATCCGTAGCTTGTTTTTCAAGTTCAGAAATTTTGTTTAAAGCATTTTGTTTATCGACTCCTGTTAATATTTTTGCATCTTTTCTAATTTGACGAGCTTGTGCAGAAAAATTATCAGCCTGTTTGTTTAAACTATCAATTTGCAGTAGAGAATTATTTGTTTGCAGCACAGATGATGGATTACCATTAGTTGTTTCACTATTTTGATTACCTATATTATTATCAGTAACCTGATTGTTTTTTATCTGGTTATTATTCTCTGCTTCTTGCTTGTTACTATCGGTAACCTGACTGTTGTTAATTGCTGTTTGGTTATTGTTTGCTGTTACCTGATTATTATTCTCAACTGCCTGTTTGTTGTCTGTAACTTGATTAATGTTAGTAGCCGATTGATTAATATTGTCAGAAGTTTGCTTGTTGTTATCTGCTACTTGATTATTATTACTTGCTACCTGAGTACCTCCTGTAATTGTAGTTGCAAAATCAGCTTGACTCCTTAATACTTCAGCTTCTTCCTTTAGTGAAGTAATTTTGTTTTTATTTGTTTCTTGTTCTTTTTTCTTATCCGTTAAATCACTTTCCTGTTCTTGTTTTTGGTTTTTTAAATTCTCAACCAAATCATTATCCTTTGTTTCAGAAATCTGTTTATCTAAATTACTTATCTCATTCGTAATATTTTTTATATCACTCTCCAGTTTTTCTTGTTTTGTTTGCGCGCTTTGCAATTCCTGTTGTTTGTTATTGGCATCTGCTTTTATGCCTTCAACCAATGCATTGCTATTGCTTTTTTGTTTAGAGGCTTCTTCTAATTGTTTTTGTAAATCTTCCAGTTTTGTCAGGGCCTGTTTGTTGTTTTTGGTTTTTTCAGCTTCTTCAAGTGCTTTAGCATATTGCAAATTAAGATCAGCTTCTTTTTGTTTATTGGTTGCGTCAGTTTCTAATTGCTTGGCAATGTTATTAGCAGTTGTAGATTGAGCAGCAAGTAAAGTGGCTTCATCATTTTGTTTAACAGCTTCATTAACTAATTCTTGTTTCTTAGTAGCATCAGTTTCTTCATTTGCTTTGCTTTGCGTTTGTTCCGCTTCTTGTTTTTTTAGATTGGCTTGGTCCTGCTTAGAGTTTGCAGCAGAAAAAGCAGTACTTGCATTTTCTTTTAGACTATCTGCATCTTGTTGTAATTCATTAGCATCATCATACGCTATTTGTATAAGCTCTTTGTTGCTTAAATCTTTATTCTCTTTAACTTGATTATTATCATTCTTTGTTTGGTTGTTGTTAACTGCTGTTTCATTGCTATTAGCTTCTTTTACTTGATTATTATTTTCTGAAACCAGGTTGTTGTTCTTTGCTACCTGATTATTGTTACCTGTTGACTGATTATTACTTGTTGCCAAAGGATTATCAGGGTTTATACCAAAATCAGTTGCATTAACATCCATTTTAGATTTTTGTGCAATCAAGTCAAGGTACTCTTTGTAATTATTTTCATCATCATTTTTCACATCAAAGAAATTGGTGATATATAACTTTTGGTTTTCATAACCAATGGCTTGTTTATAGGGCATATAGGTATAAGCGATAGGAATAGTCACACCTTCTGATTGTGTTGTAAAGCCCGGAGTTTCAACTGTAAAAATAAACTTACCTCCGTTAGGTAATTTTAGTGAATAAGTTCCATCCTGGTTTGCATTAAACGCTCCAACATCTTCGCCTGTTTCTATGTTCTTTACTTTTATTTTAGACAACACGCTTTGACTCGCATCTTTTTTCAAAACAGTTCCTGATACAAAAGCAAATTCTGCAGGGCGTTTCTCGGTAAGTATTTTAAATACATCTATTTTTCCTGCGGGACTTTGCCGATTACTAGAAAAGAATGCAATCTTTTCTAAAGAATCAGTTACAAATAAAATATCATCGTTAGGCGAATTAATAGGGAACGCAAGGTTTACTGGTTCTTTCCATCTGTTAGTAGATGGGTCTAATTCGCTTTTAAAAAGGTCATAGCCGCCCATACTATTATGTCCTTTAGAAGCAAAATATAAAACAATTCCGTTAGGATGCAAAAAAGGGTAATCTTCATCAAATTCCGTATTAACAGGTACTCCCAAGCTTTCGGGTTTACTCCAACTACCATTGGGTAATTTTTTAACTGTATAAATATCTTTATTATCACCTTTTTCTCCGTAACCGGCAAAATAAAGTTGGTCGCCGCTTTTGGGTAGGTATACAATGGATTTATCTTTTTTCTTTTTATCAGTTGCCGTTCTAAACTCATCGGGTTTTACTAAAAGTTTTCCGCCAATACCACTCAAATCGTAACTTCTGAAATAATCTCCCTCGTTTAATTGTTTTTTATCAAGCACAACTAATTCATCTAAATTAGAGAGCAAACGTTTTCCATTTTTGCATGCTTGTATCTCCCTATCCACCTGCAATTTTTTAATCATAGATGCTGATGCGATATTCTTATATTGTGCATAGTAACTAATGGCTTCATCAAAGCGATAATTAAAATGATATGCCTTACCTAAATAAAAAAGGGCTTCCTTTTCATTCTCTTTTGCCGTTTTTGCCGCAAGATTCAAATAAGGAATAGGTTTCTTTTTATCAGCATCAGTATATAACATACACACACCTAATCGAAAATTATAGGTTGGATCTTTAGGATAGTTGGAAACTAATTGAGAGTATAGTTTAAATCCGTTTATATAATCTTCATCATCAAAATACTTAGCTGCTTGTTTTTTTAATTCATCTTCATTTTTAAACTGACTGTGCCCTACCGTACATAAAAACAGAAATAAAAGAAATAATAGAACAGTTTTACTGCTATGCATAAAAAAGGCTGTATGGCTTTTTTGCCTATCCAAAGTTAGGGGTTTTATACCTTAGATGCGAATTACGCATAATTTGCACAATGTTTTTTCTAATCCTAAGCAACTTTTAAGCCATACTTTGTTAATTGTATATACTGCATTTAATAAAGAGTACTTATCTTTTATAAAAAATTACATTAAATATTTTGTTATTTTTGCACTCTTTATGAGAAAAGGTAAAGAACTGATTTTAGCTACCCGTGAGTTTGCCAAAGAAGTACGTTGGAAAAGTTGGTATTACACGCTAACCACGCTCTTTCTGTTAATTGCCTGCAATTCAGTGGCCTTTTTAAATATACCTGTTTTGGTAAAAATACCATTTAGTATACTTGACGGGTGTATTATGGTGCGTTTTTTTGTAATCTACCACGATTATTTGCACCACGCTATTTTACAGAAATCTAAGCTAGCCAACCTAATCTTTACCCTTTTTGGTATATACATCTTAGCCCCCAAGAGCATTTGGAAGCGTTCTCATGATTACCATCACAATCACAACTCAAAAATATTTAGCTCCAGCGTAGGTTCTTATCCGGTTTTAAGCAAAGAAAAATTTTTTAGTCTTCCTAAATCTGAACAAAATGCGTATTTATTTGTGCGTAATCCCATTACCATATCTTTTGGGTATATTGTTATGTTTATATACGGAATGTGTATTTTATCCTTAGTAAATGGGAAAAGCAAGCACAAAGATTCTTTAGTTGCTTTAATAGTACATGCCTTATTAATTACCTTAGTAACTATATTTTTTGGTTGGAAAATACTACTCTTGGCTGTTCTTATTCCGTTTTTGATATCAAGTGCTTTGGGTTCTTACTTGTTTTATGCTCAGCATAATTTCCCAGGGGTACAATTTAAAGAGAAAGAGGGTTGGACTTATGAGGGTGCTGCTTTAGAATCATCCAGTTATATGAAAACAAATGCTTTTTGGCGCTGGTCATCGGCTAATATTGGATATCACCATATACATCATTTAAATGCCCGCATACCTTTTTATCGTTTGCCCGAGGTTATGGAAAAGATACCAGAGCTTCAGCACCCTAAAATAACTACTTTAAAACCTTGGGATATTGCTAAATGCCTGCGTCTTAAAGTTTGGGATTCGGATATACAAAAAATGGTACCCCTTAAGGTTAAAGCTTAAGCTATTTTAACCAAAAACTATCCGATTTTATACATTTAAGGAAGTAACATCTGCTCACAAGGGAATAGATGCTACTTGACATAAATAGATTAATTGCTTATTACAGCTATAAGATATTTAGCAATAATTGTGTTTTTAGAATTAAAACATATCATTGCAAAAAGCTTTTCTATATTTGATACAGCAAAACCGAAACCTTTTTTTGATACTATTTCCTAAATATTACAGTATATTTTTTTTATTTCTTGCTTTAAGCAGTTATAACTTGTTTGCCCAAAGTAAAGAGAAACCCACTGCCGAAGATTATTTTGAGGTCGGAGATTATGTTACCGCTTTGGATGAGTATTTAAAGCAAGTAAAAAAATTCCCCGACAATGAAAATATAGAGCGTCACTTAGCCGATTGCTATTTATTCCTTCATGGTGATAAATCTAAAGCCATTCCCTATTTGATGGATTTATATAAAAAACACAGCGAGGATACTTCCGTGTTGTTAAAGTTGGGTATGGCTTATCAGTATGCGTATAAATTGCAAGATGCCATTGCCTGTTATAATAATTATCGCTTAAAAGCCTCTTCTAAACAAAGAGTAATAATAGACCGTTATATCGAGACCTGCGAAAATGCTAAAGAGTTAATGAAACATCCGGTGGCTGTTATTTTTGAGAATTTAGGCCCGAATGTAAATACTAAATATGCTGATTATTATCCTTTTGTTACCAAAGATGAGAAGATGCTTTATTTTACTACCCGCAGGGATGAAACAATGGGTAGCTATAAAAGCGTTGCCGGTTATTGGACTTCTGATATTTATTACTCTACTGTTGAGAAAGGTGAGTGGACAAAAGCGAAGAGCCTCGGAGTACCTATAAACACTACCGAAGATGAAGAGTGTGTAGGTATAACACCTGATGGAAAGAATATGATTATTTATGTAGACAGAGAAAATATGCCGAGTGATTTATTGCATACTGAAATTACTGCTAAGGCAAAAACATTTAACCGCCCTGTTCCTTTTAATGAACCTATTAATACTAAATATTTGGAACTGGAAGGTTGTTATACTGCCGACGCAACTACCTTATTCTTTTCATCAGATAGGAAAGGTGGCTATGGCGGAGCCGATTTATATGTATCGCACAAGTTGCCTAATAAAGAGTGGGGCATTCCGCAAAATTTGGGAAGCACTATTAATACAAGTTACGATGAGAGCTTTCCTTTTATATCAGAGGATGGTAAGACTTTATACTTTGCTTCTAAAGGGCATACCAATATGGGTGGCTTTGATATTTTTAAATCAGCCTGGGATTCTGTTGCCAAGCAATGGGGAAACCCTGTAAATATTGGTTATCCTGTAAACACTACAGATGATGATTTAATGTTTTCGTTATCGGGGAGAGGCAGAGATGGTTATTTATCTGCCTGTAGAAAAGAAGGCTTAGGTGATTTGGATATTTATAAAGTTGTGTTTACAGAAATAGAACAACCGCTAACGGCTATACGTGGTGCTGTGCAAATAACTGATTCTACTAAAAAAGAAATAGATGCCTACATAACTATCAGCGATGTAAAAACGAAAGAAGAATTAGATGCGAAGAATGTAAATTCAAAAACAGGTAAATATATCTTTATTGTTACACCCGGTAAGTATGTTATCGATATTACTGGCAAAGGATTTAAACCTATTAAACAAGAAATAATCATTTACGATAAATATGATTTTACAGGTGAAGTAGAACGTAACTTTACATTGTTGCCCGATAAGTAAGTAGTAGAATCAAATCCTTACTCCTATAACAAGTATATCATCAATTTGATAGGTATTTCCCTTCCAAGCCATAAAAGCTTCATCAAGTTTTGTCTTTTGAGCATCCATATCATCATCACAAATTTCTGTTAACAGAGCCTTAAATCTTTTGGTAGTAAACTTTTTTCTGTCTCCTTCTCTAAATTGGTCGGCATACCCATCTGAAAAGATAAAGAAAGAATCCCCTTTCTGAATATCCATTTCTGTTTCAGAATAAGTGAGGTTCATTAAACCGTAGTGTCCACCTATAGGATAACCCTGCCCTTTGGTATCTTTCAATTCTTTATTATGAATAAAATATAAAGGTCTGGCAGCTCCGGCAAAAACAAGTTTAGATTTCTTTTTATCCACACGGCAAATAGACATATCCATTCCATCACGCGTGGAACTTTCACTATCACTTTGGTTTAGTACTTTAATAATCTGGTTATTTAATTCCTGCAAAATATGAGAAGGGACAATTATTTTTCTTCCGTTCACAATTTCACTTAGCAACGTAGAGGCAATTAACGACATAAACGCACCGGGTACTCCATGCCCAGTACAATCAATAGCTGCAATAAAATAATAATCTTCAAGTTCCGTAAACCAATAGAAATCTCCACTCACAATATCTTTTGGTTTGTATAATATAAAGGATTCAGGAAATACAGCGTGTATTGCTTCTTTAGAAGGGAGAATAGCTTCCTGTATACGCTTGGCATAGTTTATACTATCTGTCATGTCTTTGTTCTTCTCCTCTAATTCAACTTTTATCTTCTCTACCACTTCTTTTTCTTTTTGCAGTAAGACGGTTTTTTCATCAACCAATTTCTTTAATAGGGTTCTAGCTCTAATTAGTTTACGGGTATTCCAAATAATAATCAGGTAAACCGATGCTATTAAGCCCACAAAAGAAACTATATAGAACCATGCTTTTTTCCAAAAGGGTAAATCAATTTCAAAGCTAATTTCAACGGGTGTGGTATTCCAGATTCCATCATTATTACATGCCAATAATTGAAAGGTATAATTGCCTTCAGTAACTTTTGGAAACTCTACATAACGGTTAGAGGTAAGTCTCCATATAGAATCTAACCCAAGCATACGATATTTGTAATTTACTTTAGAGGCATCTACTAACGAGATTCCTATAAAATCAATTCTTGCTGAATAACTTGCATAAGGCAATGAAATTTTTTCTGTAGAAGCATAGAAATGGTTGTTTAGTGTAACACCTAAAATATTAGTACGTGGCTCATGCGTATTTATCTTATTGTTTTCGCAGTCATAATTTACAATGCCTGTGGTGGTACCAAACCACATATTCTTTTTGTCGTCTTTAAAACAGGCATTTAAATTGTTTTCTTCAAACAGAAGTCCGTCTATTTTGGTGAACTTCTTAAATGTTTTTTGCCGGTCTTCTTTTTTACTTAATCCGCCTTTGTGCCCAACCCATATCGTATTGTTAGCATCTGCCATCACAAAATAACAGAAGTTAGAAAGCAATCCCTCATCGGTTTTGTATTTCTTAAAGTCGCTTCCATCATAACACAAAACCCCATCGCTTTCTGTTGCAATCCATATCAAGCCGGTATTATCTTCGGCAACGCAATTAATAGCACTATTAGGAACATTTTTAAAAACGGTAAACTCCTCATTCTTTATATAGTAAGGCACACTTCCGTGGGATGATATCCACATACGACTCTTACTATCAATATAAACTTGTTGAATGTTGTTATGCAATAACCCTTCAACGGTAGTGAGCAGAGTAACTTTAGCCGTTTTAGTGTTATAAGTATAAAGCCCATCAGTAGTTCCTATAAATATATTACCCTGTTTGCTTTTTGTAATACAGTTAATAGAAAGGGATTTCAAGTTATTTTTCTTAGAGAAATTCTCAAACTTGTTTGCAACAGCATTATAAATAAATACTCCATTCTCTGATGTCCCTATCCAAATATTACCAACACTATCCTGCATCAGCGCATTTACCTGGTCGTTTACAAAACCATTAGATGAATTATATTGAATATCCTCGCGTTGCTGTTTTTGTTTTAACAGGTATAGTCCTTTATCATTTCCTATCCATATATTACCGGTTTTACTATCAGTTAGTATTGATTTTACATTTAATTGCCCGGCTAAATAATTGAACTTATTTACCGGCATTTCAATCAACCCTCCACCGGAAGTACCAAACCACATATTCTCTTCAAAATCCTGAAAGATAGATTGCACATATACATTACTTAATCCATTTTGCTTATTTATGTGCAATACATTGCTAATGTTTAAATTATTGAATGAAATTTTCCGTAAGCCCTCTCCAAGCATAGAAACCCAAAGGTTTTTTGATTTATCTATATAAATGGTTGAGATATTCATTTGATGAGAAGCCAACTCATCTATTATTTGCAAATAGATATAATAACAGCTTCCTGCTTTTAGTATTTTAAAAACGCCTTCGCCGGGAACAGCCACCCAAAAAGAATTCCTTAAAGAATCGCAGGGAATGATGCACTGTATTTTTTTACCCTCAAAACCACTAATAGCGCAAATAGAGTTAACCTTTTTTTCTTTTGTTTTCAGCAAAAATAAACCTTCATCGGTTGCTGCCAGTAATTGGTTGTCTAAATCAAAATGCAGCGAATTGAAATTTGCGGGAAGAGAAGTTTCTATAGGGTTTAGTTTATAAGAAGAATCAATTTTAAACAGTCCTTTTTGCTGCGCGGCTACCCAAATGTTTTTAGCATTGTCTTCGGCAAAGGCATTTACTTTTGTTTCAAACTTTTCAGAGTCTTTTACTTTATAAAAAGTATTTCCCGATAAAAAGGAAACACCGTTTTGAAAATGCCCAATCCAGGTTATATCTCTTGAATCGGTAAAGTGAATATTTATAAAATTTTCGGCAAGGTTATCTTTTGCAGTAAAGGTTTTGAAAGTATTCCCATCAAATTTGCAAAAGCCATCACCGGTGGATAAGTATAGATAGCCTTTATCCGATTGAGAAACACAATACACATATGATTGTGGCAAGCCATCCTCATCGGTATAATTTTTAAAATTATAGGTTTGTGCCGAGCAGATATAGGATGCGAGAATAGAAACGAAAAATAGTAGGTACCGCATTTTTTTCATAAAGAAACAAATATAGAATAAAGTAAGTATGTTTTCTTTTTCCTTGACGAAAAAGAAACAAAAAGTCAAGACCAAACGATCTGCTACACACGGGCTAAACTGCTCCGCGTTTGGTCGGGCTGCCCGCTGTTTCAGTTTAAGATGAATCTAATCTTTTAGATTCGCTGAGTACGGTTGGCGAGGCTATTGATGGATGCTCG
>PLYA01000048.1 GCA_003153315.1 Bacteroidota bacterium | reverse complement strand
CCTTTACTGCTTTCTTTTTTATCCCTACATTACCCTTTTATCAACCTGCTTTTTTATTCCCTATTTCTATTCCTTTTAATTACTTACAAAGGTCGGGGTTATTTCCCATATTCAAAATTTATTTATTTTCGCCATAATGACATATAAATTGAATCTGAATTTTGAAGCAGAATAGGTGTAAAAACATTTCGTTTTTTATGGCACGTTACCTTAAAGTTAGTTTAGCCGATTTCTGCCTTTTGAATTTGATTTAACAAATAGCTGATTACAGATTGTAAAAAATGAGGGTATAAAATGGTAATCTTTGGGTTGGCAAAATGGGTAATTTTTAGCCCAGCAAGTGGCGGTCAATTTTTGTGTATTTTGGTAAAAAGGGGCTTTTAATTTGTTAAAACGAAATGTTAAAATCGTACAGAAAAGGGTGACTTTTTGTTCTAAAAAGAGGGTGATAATTTTGGGTTTTTGGGAAAACAGGCTCTAATAAGTACCCAAAATTGGGCTCATTTTTAGGTTTAAAACCTCCTAAATTCATGTAGCAATTCTTGGTTTTTAAAAATTTCCAGCAGTTCTATGCTCTGAAAAACATCCTTTTTAGGTACATGGATTTTCAGACTAGCCGGTTTTACCCAACTGGAAAAATGCAGTTTTTCTTCTTTTGATTCGGTATTGGATTCTTCCATTTGATATCCTTTTAGGTTTAAAAATTTCTCTAGCCTGCTCTTTTCTATATACTTCATGTAGTAATTTAAGATTTTGGGAGCGTGAAGTTACTTTATTTAAAGTATTTCTAATAACCCAATATTTAACTTAATAACAAAACTTTATTATGGTATGGGAATGATTTAACTTTGTTATTGAATCCTATTGAATGAAAAAATTACATGTTGCTAAAAAGTACAGTTTACCTTATAAAGAGATAGAATGGGCTGCTTTTGAAGCCTTATGCTGCTATTTTGTTTCCATCCGGGCTCCATAAGGCATCAAAGCCCTCTTGCATATTAGTTGTTAAAAGCGTTAAGCTATCGCCATTGCTTTTTATTTTCCATACCTGATTATCAGCATGGTTAAATACAATCCAATCTTTTACACTCCAGTCTGGTTTGCTCCAAACGTCGCTTATAATTTGCGTTTCCTGTCCTGTATTAAGATTACGTTTAGCAACGTAGCTCTTATTAGCACTTGTAATACCTTTTACGTAAACAATTTCGTTTGCATTAGCGGGGTTAAAACGGGGAGTGTTATATACTGTATCAATTCCAGGCCAGTTTATTATGCCTGAAATATTAGTCCAAGATAAATTCAAACAATCTGTATTGTTTCCAACGGGAGGAGAAATAGGAGGATCCTTTTTACAGGATAAAAAAAATAAACAAATCAATAATACAGAAAATTTAATTTTCATTATTTATCGTCTTTCTTTTTAATGGTTAAAAAAGTATAGCGAATGCCAAGTGTCATTTGTTGTGTTCTCCATATTGTTGTTCTATGGTTATTAGGATAAATATTATTAAATCCGTAATAATAATTACCCTCTATGGCGAACTTATTCGTTATATGGTATATAATCCCAACCCTTTCGCCAAAGTCAACATCTTTAATAGATAGCCTTTTGTAATTATAATTAGTAGTACTGGGAATTAAAACAAAACCAAAACCTGATGCATTATTGGTGTAATTGTCTTGTATAACTTCTTGTGCACTGCTTAAAAGCCTTACCGAAAACTGCATGCCAACATTAAAAGTGAATTTCTTAACGTTTATACCATAATATACCGGTAAACTTAAATAAGAAATATGTTTTGAAATAGTAGCGGTTGAAAGTAAGGGGGTTGCTCCGTTTGGGTAATTTGTATAAGCTGTACCAAATGTATCTACAATCTGCTCTTTACTTTCTATTTGGGTAAAAAGTAATTCTACACCAAAAACTTCGTGGGTTCTAACAGGCAGGCTATAAAAGAAACCAACCTGTCCTGATGGCCTCAAATAATTAGTGTGTGTTTCAAGGTCGGGGTCATAAATCTTGTCCGTAATCATACTTACACCGCCGTTTATTTTAACTCCAAAATTTGACTGCGCTATAACAACTACATTAAAAATTAAAAATAGGGCTAAGGCTAAACATCTTTTCATTTACTAACTTATTTAATTATCACCTCATTAGTACCATCAATATTAATAAGAGATAACCCGCTCTTGGTGTATAGGTTTTGATTCTCTATCTTTTGGTCAACACGTTGAGCAATAATTTTATTCCCATCGGGAGAAACAGATATGGAAATATAATATGAGCCGTTACAAGACTTCTTTAATTTTATAGTTTCTTTGGTACTAATATTTGTTTTATATATGCCAGTAGGATTAGCCCAAATAATAAATTTAGTATCGGGTGTCCAATCCATCCAAGTAATTTGCGTATTATTATTAGTATTGTTTGTAGGTTGAACCTCTTGTCCTGTAGAAACATTTTGATAAACCGCATTGATATGGTCATGAGCCGTAGCGCATATATAATTTCCGTCACAAGACCACCTGCTTAAATAAACAGCAAAAAAGGGTAAAGAATCTAAGTAATTTCCATTGACATCGGTAATTTGTATCGTAGCAGAAACTTCCTGTGCGTACGCAATTTTACTTCCGTCAGAACTCCAAACGGCGTTAAGACCACCTGTGGTTGTTATTGAAGTTAAGCTGTCTCCATTACTTTTTATTTTCCATACCTGATTATCAGCGTGATTAAACACTATCCAGTCTTTTACACTCCAATCGGGTCTTTGCCAAACATCACTTATAATTTGGGTTTCTTGCCCTGTTATTAGGTTGCGTTTAACAAGGTAACTTTTACCTGAGCTTATAATCCCTTGCACATAAACAATTTCATTTGAGTTAGAAGGATTAAATCGAGGTACATTATAGGTGGTATCAATATCAGGCCAGTTTAAATAAGCTGCAATAGTTGTGGACTGTAAATTTAAGCAGTCATCAGTATTATTATTTGTAAGAGACAAAATAGGCGGGTCTTTTTTACAAGTAAAAAAGAATAAACAAATTAATAATATTGAAAATTTGATTTTCATTAAAACTATTTCATCAATCAACAAACATCTTTATTAATAAATCTCGTTTAGTTGCTTTGTTTGTATCAACGGTAACAGGACAAAGCAAAAAGTTATCTCCCATGCTTCTACAATAATATTTGCCATTTTCAAGAATAAGTATGCTGTATTGCCCCACAGGCAATTCTACTTGATAACAACCGTTGTTATCAGATTCTATTTGGGCAACAAGCTTTGTAGTTATCTTGCTAAAATACTCGGAGCCGCCGTCAATGCTTATGGCTTGTGATGCTTTTGTAGGTTCGTATATGAAAATGGTTCTTTTTACACCATACCATTTACACTGATTGGTATCTATAATTGGCATACAATTTCCCGTTTTATATGTACAGCAACCATAAAGCCCTTGTTTAATAGTTGGTGGACAAGTATTATAAAGAGGCTTACTATATCGTTTTGTTTTATTTGTTTCAAGGGATTTTTTTGTTTTAGGCGTTTGTTGGGATTTTGTTGTTTGAGAACAAAAAGAAAATAGTAACGCTATAATTATAAAAAAAAAGCTCGGTTTCATTCAAAGGGTTTAAATGTCCAACTAAAGTACAAAAAAAAATCGGGCATTCAACTTTTATTGAATGCCCGATAAGTTTATTTTATTATTTAGTAATAATTAATTTTTTCTCAGAAGTAAAAGTGTCGGTAATAAGTCTTGCGTAATAAACACCCGAAGTCATATCTGCTAATGAAACTAAATATTGATGCGAACCTTCTGAAGCTCTTTCATTAGCAACAGTTTTAACTAATCTCCCTTGTATATCATAAATTTCTAAAGATACCTCTTGCGGAGTCGATAACGCTACACTTATTGTTGTACTATTATAGGCAGGGTTAGGATATAAATTCATTGCCGTATTATTTGCATTATTAACTTTATCAATACCAGCCACACCAATTTGAGTATAAATAGTAACAGCAGCATTAATAGTTGCAGGGTCAGGATATGTGGGATCGTCAGGGTTGTTATTTTGGTCTGCATAAAAATCGTAATAATGTGTTTGTAAAATACATTTGGTATTTGATACTGATTGTATGCTGCACCAATTATCAATACCAAGAGGATTAGTTTTTGCCCATCCTACCGTACCACTGAATCGAGGCCATGCGGCAACAATAAATTCATTAGCGGGTAAAGTATAATCAAGTTGAACATTTTGTGTCCATATATTAGCAACATTATCACCTGCATCCAAGGTTCCATAAGCTTCTGTTAAATTAACAACTACAGCTTGGTCGCCAAGTATATTATCTGCTGTCCATAAATGAGATGTAGGAAGTACGTTTTGCCCAAGTGCAAAGTGATGTATTTTAAATGTACCTGCTTTAATAGCATTCATAGCAGCGGTAGCATTAATTAATCCCCAGCCGTTCGCTGAATCATATATTCCTGGGAAATCATAATTATACGCAGTTCTTTGTAAAATCTGTTCTACATCTTCAATTACAAGGTTATTTGGCGAACTTGCTGTTTGGTCAAGATAGCTAAGCATTAGACCAGCAACACCTGCTACATGTGGACTTGCAGCAGAAGTTCCATTAAATTGTTGATAGCCGCCTCCATCATCTGTGGTATAAACAAGAGCTGTTGTACCCGGGGCAAGCACATCGACATTTTGGCCTATCATTGAAGAATATAGTTGGTCACTTGGGTTTGAAAGGTCACCATTTGCTGATGTTTTCACTGTCCCATCAGTCCCGCTTGCTCCTACGTTAATAACCATTTCGTCTTGAAAACAGGCAGGAAATTTTTTATCATCTATATTCCCAGTTGAACTGGCATCATAATTTCCACGTGAAGCACAAAAAATCACACCTTTCTTAACTACATATTGTACGGCATCGTGAAGAGTTGGGTCAAATGCAGTAGACGGCATCGTCCAACTACTGTTCATGATGCGAATACCATAATTATCTACTCCCTGTGTTATAGCTGGTGCAATATCTGAACTTCCAAGAGCTGCCCCCGGTGCTATCATTCTCATGTCATACAAGGTACAGCCTGTGTTAGTACCATCCCCGCCAGCTATACCTGCAATTCCAGTTGAATTGTTCCTAAGACCTGCTATAATACCAGCACAACCAGTCCCGTGCCCACTGGCATCGTTATTAGTCCCTGATGATATGGGAGTACCTGTAGTATAATCATACCCTCCCCCTACTTTACTTCCACTCAAATCATAATCTGTCCCGTCAATTCCTGAATCATATACACCAATTTTTATAAAGTCTTGTCCTGTTTCAATATCCCACGCGCCTTCTGCCTGTATGCTTCCGTCGGGATATGTAATAGGGTGCAAGCTTCCTTGCTGTGTAGAATAATAAAAATCATTTGGTACACTTGCAGGTAGTGCTACATAATTTGGATGCGCATATTTAACCCACTGTAATGCAGTTAGCTGCCTACTTGTATTAAATAATTTAGTGTTTTTTGGAAGACTAAGAACAAAGTTTTCGTAAAAAGCAGGTATTTGAACTGATTGGCTGTCAATGCTCAATGTTATTGTATCATTAGAAGTTAAGTATGGATACACTTTTGTAACATTCAAGTTATTTGCAATGGCTGTATCGCTATTATAAAGAAGTTGAGCAATAGCACCTGTAATATCTGTATCAAAAAACTGGGATGCTATACCACCTAACATGCTTGTGTTATTCACGTTAGTTAAATTCAAATGATTTTTATTTACTCGTATGATAACTTGTTCTGCTTTATGAGATGGGATTCCATTAAGTGAAACAACACCGCTTGATACTGTTTGAACAGGATTTGGTAAGCATTGAACTTTCAAATCAAAATTGGCTGAAGATGCACCACACATATAACAATCTGTTCGCTCTCTAAATGTTGAGATAAAATAGGGTGAGCCCACAAGTGCTTCATGTAAAGTAATGGTAAGGGTGTTATCTGTTCTTGAAGAATCATACCCGGCATTTATATAATCATAACAAAGACCTTCCAAAAGAATTAAATCGTGAATATGGTTTGAACCCATACTTGTATTAGTTAACGTAATTTTTATTTCAGGTGTAGTTGGGGTAAACGTATACCATTTACGTCCTGTACTTTGAGTTTGCCCTGTTAAGGTTGAAGTTGCACCACTTGGCATTGGAATGGCCGCAAAGCAAGTATCCCCATTTGGAGTATTTGTAATTAAAGGATTATAATTACCAAGTGTAACAGCGCTATATTGTGTAATGGTAATGATTGAATCTGTGCTAACAGTTCCTCCACTACTGGAATATGTTAAATTGGATAATCCTAAATCTTTCCATTTAGTACCGTTATAACCTATAACACGGGGTGCAGGTAATAAATTTGATATGCAAGCCGTAGGGTCATAACTTAATGTTGGTTGTATATTCGAAGTTCCATTTTTGCGTTTTAAAATAAAATACTCGCAAGTGCTAATATAATTAAATGTTGTATCGGTATATACGCCATAAATGGAAGTTGGGTTAGTATCAAAATATTCCGCCTGAAAAGCATCTGTGCTGCTTGTTGGAGCCGTAATAGCAATAGTTTGCGCATTAGTGTGCTTACCTAAAGGAAAGGTGAAAATTGTATTTCCAATTTTCTTTACAGGCCCACTTACAAAAGAGCTGTCGTTATTTACTCCGCTTGCACTTGAACCCGCATTAAAAGTTAAAAGGTGAACTGTATCGGTTATCATAACTCCTACTGAAAAAGTAAGTGTCCCTGAAATACTCACGGGAGAATTTAAAGTAACTGTGGATGCTGCAAGTGTCTTATTTATATTAAGATTATTAATAGTTATGCTTGTTCCTGAAATAGTTTGGTTATTTGAACCAGCAAGTAAAAACATAGAACTGCTTGAATAATTAACTGTACCATTTAAAACAAGATTGCCTTGCACTTGACAGCCTGTACCATGATTTCTGAAAGTTGAACCTGTAGTAACCGTAAAGTTACCTTGCACTATCATTGCCTGTGCATTGGTGTTTGTATCTAAAAAAGAAACATTGCCGGTTCCGTTTCCTCCTATACTCATATTACCTTGTATGGTAGGATAACCTGCTGTGCCTGTGAAAGAAGAAGCGGTTGAAGTAGTCCACGTAGTACCTGTATTATTTTCAATGTTTAGATTTCCATAGTACATACCGTTAGTTGATATACTTGGGTTAGCCGTTCCTGTCTTACGGACAATCCAGTTACTGGAAGCCGGAATGGTAGAGATACCACCGTCGTAGTAGTTTTTCCATTTATCGGATGAGGTAGCCATACTGCGAATTAAAGTGCCACTACTGCCAATAGTCCAAGAGGAAGATGCTAACCAATTAATGTCGTTAGGGCCAGCATCGGAAAAAGTACCGTAAACGGTCAGGTCTATTCCCGTGCCGTCATTTATACTGATGGTGCTTCCGCTTGTATTGTTGTATATCATTTCTCCGTTTATTACAGTTTCATCAACTGTTACACTCGCAACCACCGTTACGGTATGAGAAGCCTGAATAGTGATTGTGTGCGCCCTGTAATCAGGGGGAACTGTTGCGGATGTCCAAGTGCTATTATCTACTGAACTTTGCCATGTTGCTATATTATTCCAGTTGCCCGTTGCCTCACTCCTGAAATATAAATTCATATTCGTTACGATAGCCGTAGCAGATGAGGAACAAGAGCTTGCCGTTCCTGTTACCGTGTATATGGTGGTTACGCTTGGGCTTGCCACCACTACAGAACCCGTGGTTGCACTTAAGCTTGTAGATGGTGTCCAGCTATACGTTGTTGCACCATGCGCGGTTAATGTTCCTGATAAACTTCCGTAAATTGTATCTGAATTAACGGTAACAGTTGGTAATGGAGTTACTGTAACGATGATTGTTTTTGTATTTACACAGCCGTTGGAGTTTGTGCCTGTTACTGTATAGGTTGTCGTCACGGTCGGACTGGCGGATGTTGTTGTGCCTGTCGTAGTGCTTAAGCCTGTTGAGGGCGACCACGTATAAGTACTCGCTCCGCTTACAGTTAAAGTAGTTGCCGTGCCTGCACAAATAGTCGGTGCAGAACTAACAGTTAAAGTTGGTAAGGGATTTACGTTAACTAATATCGTTTTTGTATTTACACAGCCATTGGAATTTGTGCCTGTTACTGTATAGGTTGTTGTTACTGTCGGACTGGCGGATGTGGTCGTGCCTGTTGTGGTGCTTAAGCCAGTTGAGGGCGACCATATATAGGTACTCGCCCCGCTTACGGTTAACGTCGCTGCACTTCCTACACATATCGTCGGTGAAGAACTAACGGTTAAGGTCGGCAAAGAATTTACAGTAGCTACTATAGATGTTCTGCTGGGTGTAGTACAACTGCTATAAGTTGCATCTACGTAATAAGTAGTTGTTACAGATAAGCTGGGGGTAGTATAGCTTGTACCAGTCCCTAAAGATGAGCCTCCCGTGGCTGCTGCATACCAATTGATTGTCCCGGCATTAGTGGTAGCTCCTAACGTAACGGTTCCCGTCGAGCATCGCGCGGCAGGGGTTGTTCCTGTTATGGTCGGTGCGTAGGTTACAGTTAAATAAGGGTGTGCTATGGTTGTGTTGTTACTGGATGCAAAACTAAGTGCATCATAATAATTGGTTTCATTCCTCAGCATCATAAGCCATCCGTAGTTCGTGGAGGGAGAGCTTACCATTTCTTGCACCTGGGAGGTTACATTAATTGTATACGGAGTTGCCGAAGAAGTGGTCACCGTACCAAAAGGTATAGTATCGGTTGAGCTGTGTGTTGGCTGGTTATGCCATGTAACGGTGGTATATGTCCATGCGCTCGTTACTTTCTTTAAATACCCATAGTTCGGTTGGTTATATCCCGATTGGTCGTTATCAGGTGTAGTATAAGCGGTTAAAACCGCAGAACAAATATGCGCTGTGGACGGGATAGAGGATAAATCAAACCTGAAATACGCCCTTGTTGTAAACGGTACGCCTCCGCTTGTCCACCGGAATGCAACCATTCTTCCATCTGAACTGAAACTTGTATTCGTGTCGGCAGGCAAGGAGTGTACCCAACTGTCCACCTCTCCGCCTCCATCGGCGTTGGTGGTAAACGTAACGGTTGTGCTTTGCGAGATTGCCCGCACAGCAAACAAGAATAAAAAAGCGAAGTGTAAAAATTGTTTAGTCATAAAGTAATGGTTTTATGTTGTTATAAATTGATTTTATTAGTGAGAAAAATTATAGTTAGAGCTGCTCAATAAAGTATTGCCGCTGTTATACAGTTTTACATTGACTAAGTATTTTTTGCTCTGATAGGAAAAATAGCCGAAACTTATTTTAACGGTTTGGTGGTTGCGTATGTAATTGTTGGCAACGGTTAAATCGCTGCTGTTGGCTGTGGTCTGGAAATAATAATCCTGCTGGGTTTGTTGTACGGCGGTTCCAGTGGTCACATCGGAAAATGTATAACTGATTTTATTGATGGTACTGGTATCGCTTAAATTGAACTGCACATATTTTACAAAGGTGCTGTCATGGGTAGGCAACACGTTGTAATGAGCAAAATCTATTAAAAATGCCATTCCCGTACAGGTAGCAGAAGCGGTTTGAGATTTCACGGAGAGGGTAGCAATAAATAATGAGGCTAAACAAATTCTTTTTACGAGGGTTGTTTTTGTGCTTTTTTTCATGTTTTTTGTTTTAATTTTAGAGAAGAACTGCGGCTAAACTATATCAAAAAACAATCGGTTTTCAATGTTAAGAAAAACTTAAGATTGGGGCGAAATAAAATCGTTGTTAAACTATATTGTCTGTAATGAGCCACAGTCAAGGGAAGTATTCGTTTTCAAAATCTCAAAAGCAGGTACAAGTACCTATATAAAAACAGGTACTTGTACCTATATGAAAAATGTAAGGCTTAACATTAAATTAACATTGAAAAAGGAAAAACAGCGTATTAAAATGCTGTTTTTAGTTCACGGCTAAATTCATCTATCAATAGAGAAGATATAGTTGCCAATTCATTTAGCTGTTGTGTAGTTGTTTTTATATCTATCCCTGCCGTTGTTCTTAGTAATTCCGTAAGTTCGATGGGGCGTATCATTTTAATATGCAAAAAAACTGATTTCATGGAATGGGCAAGACTTTCTAATTCTTTCCAATCCTTGTTTTGTAAACAGGAATTCATTTGTTCAATTTTCATAGAAACCTGCCGTATAAAAATCTCTAATAGTTCTTTCTTTACGCTCTGTTCACCCCTCGCAATCTTTTCTAATTCTTTTAACTCGTTGCTTTTTTGCATTAATACGGTGTAATTAAATTATGTTTCATAGCGTATAGGATTAACTCGGCGGCATTACGTGTCTTTGTTTTTTTTAATATCTTAGTTCTATGCCCGTGTACGGTTCTTATACTGATAAATAATTTATCTGAAATTTTTTTGTTGGTGTATTGCTGGCATATCAATTTAAAAACTTCTAATTCTCTTTTTGTAAAGTCAATTTCAGATACAGAAGCAGGTTTTTTATCCGCCATAATTTTTTTAAAATCCAACCCTGCAAAATAAAAATCATGCTGATGAACCACATTAACAGCATCAATTACCTTATCAATACTTTTGTCTTTTGCCAAAAAGCCATTCACTTTAGTAATCAGATTACGTACAATACTTTCTTCATTATGTATGGTAAGCACTAAAATTTTTATTTTGGGATAATGCTTGGATAAATACTGGGCTGCTTCCGTGCCGCCCATAACAGGCATTTCTAAATCCAATAATATTATATCCGGTTCATGTTTCCCTGATTTCAAAACATCTATTAGCTCTTGCCCGTTGGAGCTTTCAATTATAATTTGAAAATTGTTATTGGCTTGCAAAAGACTAACTAAGCCTTTTCTAAAAAAATCGCTATCATCTACAATAGCGAGTTTTATTACTTTATCCATAAGAAAATTTATATCCCAAAGAATTTAACCACAAAGTGCTATTAAAAACATTTCATTTATAAAAGGCTCTTCCGAAAGTACAAATAATAACGCAATGTATAGGTTCGCTATTGGTTCAATTACTGGCTTTGTTACTTAGGTAGTCAATAGTAGATTTATACTTTTCTATATATCCAGGATTTGAGATAATAAAATTCTTTAATGAATCAGTTTGGCATCTGTAAAGCTCTTTTTTATTTTCCGACTGGTCGGCATTAAAAAATAAATAGTCGTTGTTCTCTTTGAAAAATCCCTCCGTGCAATGGTTTTTATCTATCCATGTAAATAATTTCTTTGGCAATCCAACAATCAAACTACTTCCTTGATAAAAACAACCTTCAAAAACTACCCCATGTGTAGGATTCACTTCCATCAGGAATTTTAAGGTGTCATTTACCATATGAAAGTTATTTAGCACAAAGGTTTGCTCCTTTATGATTGGTTTGAACGAAAATAATTTCCCCCTATCAGAAAATACATATTTAAACTGCCCTGTTAATTTACTCCCCTCTACTTTATATATATCTATAGTGGATGTGTACAAATCGTAATAATGCATTTCCGGATGGACTATGTTGCCAAACTCTCTGATACTAATAGTTGTATCGTAATTTACGGTATATAAAGGTAAATTAATCGTGTGTTTACCGATGTACTTTTTAGTTCCATCTGAGCAACCTGTAACAGATAAGATAAAGCCCGCTATTATTAAATGCAAAATCGTTGTTTTACATAAGGTAGTTTTTTTGGTTTTTACAATCATAAATATTATAGTGATTCACAAATGTATAATTAATTTCTAAATAGCCCATACATGGGCTTTTGTTTTGTTCAGAACAAAGCAAATATTGTATGTGCAAAATATAGTCGATAAAGAGTTTTTAAAAGCATTGGGAAATAAGGTTCGTGAGCTACGTATACAAAAAAATATTACGCAGGAAGAACTAGGTTTTTTAGTTGGCAATTCCGGTAAACAAATTGGTCGTATTGAAAGAGGTGAAAACAATGTAAGCTCTTGTATGCTATACGCTATATCAATAGCACTAAAAATTCAACTTAAAGATTTTTTTGATTTTGAAGTGAAAAAGAAACGTAAATCTAAATAGAATGTTTATTTAGAAATTACTCCTTTGCTTAATAAAGCAATCAAATTAATTCTATCTTAAATTAAGAAAAGTCAAAATAAATATCCCGCTTCCTGCTTTTCGCTTCGGTGGTAACTCCGTCACCGAAGCGAAAAGAAATTTTTAAAATATTCCATTGGTAAACGCTGCCAAACCATCAGGTGTGCGATGCCGCGCAAAAAAAAGCCCCTGTAATTAACAGAGGCTTAACTAAACTTAGTTTAAGTTTAAAGTAAATTGCTTTTGTTTGGTAGTATAGTACAGGTAAACATTTCTTTTGGCTACCCGTTTGCCATGCCGCTTAGCCCAAAACACAGAGGTAATAAAAGGATAGGCTAAAAACCGTATCTGTTGGGGTTTTAGGTGCTTGTAATTCAGATTATTTCTTTTGATTACTTCTTCTATATAGGTTTGAAAATTCACCTCGTATATTTTCTTGCTGATTAAAATGGTTTGCATATAAGTTAGTTTAAAGGCGTTAGTATAAATTCAACCAACTGGTCTTTTGAGAATTTGAAAGTCAGATAGTCCGTTTTGGATATGCCAAGTAGCATACATAGTTGTACGATGGTTTTATGGTATAGTTCTTCTCTCGAGTAATTCATGGTATTTGTTTTGATTTTGTTATTTAAAATAAAGGACTTGCTAAAAGCAAGCCCTTTAGCTGATACAGGTTATATTTTTACAAGTTCATTAAATGCTTTTTGTGTTATCTCAGCAGACTTACCAAATAAGATGTTTTCAAATTTTACTTTGTTGTCTTTATAACTGCGTTGGTGGTCTAAGTAATGGGTAATACCATTATATGCTCCCCAAGCTGTACCCATAATAGCCGATTGCCCTATACCTGTATTATAAGAAGCAAATACCGCCTCTTGTATGTTTTTAATACGGCTGCTGTCATCCTTTTCAGATTTAAACAAGTCGGCTACTAATTTTTTAACCTGTGCATCATTAACGGGTTTCTTTGCCAACATATTAAAGCACTCGTTTAATTCTTCGGTATATTTATGGGTAATGCCTAAAAGCTTGTGTGCATTGCTAAGATTTTGTTTTACGTTAGATGTATGACGGATAGAGATTTTATTTTTTGTTCCATATAAAGCTGCGTTTAGAGTATTCTGACAAACCACCCTAATCGGGGTAATGGCTGCCACCACCGAGCCGCTGCCATCATGCGAAGAGGTAAGCAGTACAAAAACTTCGGTGTTATCATCTGTTCCTACAATTCGGATAAAATCAGGCATCTTGGCAGAAATAAAAATACGCTCACCGTTTCCTAAAGCTCCTGCGGTTTCATACATGGCTGCTCCTGCTTCGGTAATACTATCAAAGAATAAAAAAGCATCTTGGTTCTGCACTACTTCGTAACGTGCGCCAACAATACCAAGCGGTAAGCCTGTGTCTTTTCTGTACGTAACAAACTTGTCGTTAATAGAAATTATCTTGCCGTCAATTTCTGCAACTGCATTTGTTTTATCTACAAAATAATTTAATCCTGCTAATTCAATAGCTTGTTTAGATGTCATGGCTTCTTTTACGATTTGTCCTAAACCATGCCAAGCAGTTTGTGTACTTGCAAAAGAAATTTTACCCTTTGTTTCGTTTAAATTGTGTCCCATTTTTTGTTTTTTTAGTTAGTAATTATGTATTGATTTATATACAAAANNTTCCCCACTGCTTTGTCGTAGGCAATAAATAATAATTCCGCATAAAACTGCTTTTTGCAACAGCACAAAAATTACTTCCGAAACATGGTTAGTAAAAAGCATAGCTAAAAAATTCCTTTGGATATTTCTGCTAATGTGGCGAATAAAATAAATGACTTCCTTAATCTACGCCACATGCAGAGTAACAAAAAATAGCTGCTTCCGATTATTTATAAAATTGAGTACATTTGAATGACATAATAATATTGGCTTATACTGTAATTTAGGTCTTTTAATAAAAACATACTTGCTATGAAATCAGTAATCACTATAATTCTTTTCGTTTTTATCTCCAGTGTTGGAAATTCTCAGTCAGTTACTTGTTGCGATTCCCTCTTTAAATTATTTACTAGTAATAAAACCACCTTTAAGAAAAAAACCACTATTAAAACAAACGACAAACACGATCAGGATATAAACATTACCATTGATAATTCGCATAGTGCAAATAATACCTTAACCGGATTACCATGTTATTCTAACACACCTAACCCCAATGGAAAAGAACCAGGAAATATTTTTGATTATGTTATCAGAGTAATTACCATACTTTCTGGTATCTATTTGGTTTATCTGCAAATCTATTTTGGCAGAAAATTGGAAAAAGTTAAACTTGGCTATTCAACCCAACTGGAGGAATATAAATCAAAACTTAGTGAAGAACTTACCATTAAAATAGAACCCTTTAAAGCTTTCTTGCAAAAGGAAAATATTTCCTATCAAATTAGCATGGCTGAATTGACGAAAATACGCCTTGTGAAAATAGAAGAGCTTGTTGTTTCAATAATTGAATTACAGGATTATAGTAGCAAGAATTTGACTATGGTTACAAGTGTCGAGGATTTTGAAAAAATAAAAAAGAGGTTTAGCAGGCTATATGATAAAGTAAACCATTCAAGAAAAGTATGCGAACTTTATTTAACAGATGAATTAATTAAAAAAGTAATTGATGTGTTGAACAATATTCATTCTGCGTATATGTCCTTCGTTAAAATGTACCGAACAAATGAAAGCAAATTGCGTGATACATCAATGTTTAATACAATTGCACAACAAATTAATTCTCAATTAATGCAGGAGCACTTGAATGCGTTGCTGAAATTAGATGCAGAAATAGATAAATTTTCATTTGTTCTAAAAGATTTGACTAATGAATTTAAAAAGCAAATAATATTTAAAGATTTGAGTGATAGTAAAACTGCTTAAATAATTGTCTGTATAATTTTCTTATGGAATTCGCTTTCAACTATTTTTCTTGCAACAGAAAAACATTTCAAAAATTATTCTCTTAAAAATAAGTTCATTATTTTTGTGCAATCCTCTGTGTTATCATGTAATATGGGTGTTTCAGACCAAGCAAATAACCCCGACCTTTGTAAGTAATTAAAAGGAATAGAAATAGGGAATAAAAAAGCAGGTTGATAAAAGGGTAATGTAGGGATAAAAAAGAAAGCAGTAAAGGCACTTAAAATGCGCTACGAATAAAAATAGAAGTGCGATAGTCCCTCCCCACTCAAAACGGCTAAAAAAAAGAAGAAAAAATAGCAAGCAGGGGCAGGTTTTACCTGCCCCATTAAGCTGCTTGCATCAGTTAAAAAATTATTTATCAATGCGATACATTTTTTATACATTATAATATCAGCACTACTACGATATAACATAGTATCTAACAGATTGATTTACTGATTTAAACTATATAATTAAACCTATAAAAAAAACAAATAATATGCCAACTATAGCCATAGATGAAAGCACCCACAAGGAAGCAAAGAAGCTCTCCAAAACACATGATTTAGATTTAGGAGAACTGGTACACCACTGCATTATGTACTTCAAAAAAACAGGTATCAATCCAAGTGAGGCTGAGAATGAAAGTCCCTATAAAGCGATTAAGGAACTGGATAAACACATCGGACAGATTGTCGCTTTTATCAGAACACAGGAACAGGAAAAACTAAATCCCTTATTAGAGCGTCTGCTTATTATGAGCCGGCAACTGGACGGCACGATTAAAAAATTACCTACCATCGAACGTTTTAATGAAGTAACAAAATCTGTAAATGACTACGCGGCCAGTTCAACAGCTAACCATCAAAAAGCAGTAGATTTATTAAAAGCAGAGCACAAAAAAATCAATGATGAAAACAAAGCAGAACGGGATAAACTAAACACAACGATTAGCAATTTAACAAACGTCATTAACAATTTACAGGCAGGACAAAGGGAAATAAACAACACCATCGAAGCGAAGTTAAAAGCAAGTGCATGGAATAAGTTTACATCTTAGTAAATGGTTTATGTACGTAAAAGTAATTAACCCTAAAAAGCATGGTAAAACCGAATACAACAATGCCGGAAGTTGTATCAACTTAGTCAACTACTTAAGCAAGGAAGATAAAGACAAAGGCTCGGAAATGGAGTTTTACTTTACCCATGATAAGGATATGGTAAGCAGTTTAGAAGTTATTAAAAGCATAGACAATAACTGCCCGAACATCGAAAAAACCGAAGCCAAGTTTTACAGTCTGGTAATAGCTCCCCGTCCCGAAGAAATGGATCACCTTAAAAATAATAAGGAAGAACTAAAGACTTACGTTCGGGATGTAATGAATATATATGCGCAGAACTTTAATAAGAAAGACGGCAGCCCTAAACATATACAGGGTAAAGACCTTGTTTATTACGCCAAGCTGGAAGAGAACAGATACTATCAGGGAACAGACGAAGAAGTTAAACAAGGCAGAGCCAAACAGGGAGATGTTATGCCCGGAGATAACACCCATGTACACGTTATTGTAAGCCGTAAAGACAAAAGCAAAGAGATAAAGCTCTCTCCCTTAACTACCAGCACAAAACTGTTCCATCGTAGAGAATTTAAAAGGGAATGTTGTAAATACTTTGATAAAAAATACGATTATGAAGGTTCCGGCAAAGAACTGGAAAAGCATATAGTTATGACAGAAGGGACAATAGACGAACGCATTGCGTACCTTAATAAAGAATACGACCAAAGAGAAGCCCTGCAAGAGAACAGCAAAGAACAAGAGCAGAGCCAAAATAAAATCCAAGAGCAAAAGCCCGAACAAAAAAACGAGCAGAAACCAAATACAGGTTATAGTTACGGAATGGGTATATAATATAAAAGCAAGCCTACCAACTACACCTGCCCCTGCTCGAAAAAGGTTCGAGCATCCATCAATA
>PLYA01000058.1 GCA_003153315.1 Bacteroidota bacterium | reverse complement strand
TGCCTTGGCATCCGCATCTGCTTTAATAGCTTGGTTAGTTTGTTCTATCTTTTGTTTCGCAACTGGATCATCTTTCTTATATGTTAAAGCTTCATTATATTTTGCTAAAGCTGATTGATAATCTTTCTTACCAAACCCTTTATCCCCATCCTTTATAGCGGCTTGATAGTTTTTCTCTGCATCTTTATTTTTCTTTTCTAAAGCTTTTTCCTGAGCCCTTATGTTATCAATTATGCCAAGCATTTGCTCGAGATAAACCTTATCGTAATCGAAATTTTGTTTATCCGGATTATAAGAATATTTATTAGTGGGCTGATTAAGCGGGGAATAATCTACACCATCTACTTTTTTCCAAAGTGTGATTTGTGCATCTACCACACCAAAAGGATCTTGAGCCCTTTCAGGAGGAATGCCTCGAGTAGTTATAGAGAACTTCTTAGTAATTAAATCTGGTGGCCTTGAAACAGTTACCACATAATCAGAACCCAAAGGAAGTTGAAAGCTATATTTACCATCGCTTCCGGTTGTAATGGTTGTAATAACCTTGGCGCCTTGATTTACTGTAATCACAGCTCCATTAAGCGGATCATCTTCGTTATAAATTTTCCCCTGAATTGTTAATAGTTGAGGCGGACCCGGAGGAGGAGGTTGCTGTGCTTTTATAAAAAAAGGCAAAAGCATTAAGATGGTTAAGAGTATAGACTTGGGAAAATGCTTCATGAAGGGAATAGTAGCTCTAAATACGTATTTTTGCGCAAATTTAAAAAACTAAATGATATTAAGCTATTGGGAAAAACAAACATATTTTAACAATATTAACCTGCTTGTAATTGGTAGTGGCATTGTTGGATTAAATGCAGCCATTGATTATAAAACAAGATTCCCAAAAGCAAAAGTTCTGGTTATTGAAAGAGGTGTTTTACCTAATGGAGCAAGCACTAAAAATGCAGGTTTTTGTTGTTTCGGAAGTGTTTCTGAATTAAAAGATGACATTTCACATATTGAAGAAAATACAGTTTGGCAGACTGTGTTGCTTCGTTATAAGGGTTTAAATAAGCTTAGAAAATTAGTAAAGGATAATATCATAAGTTACCAACAATTAGGCGGGTTTGAAGTTTTTGAAAGTAAAACTGAATTTGAAGCCTGTGCTGATATCATTTCATGTTTCAATAAAAAAATGAAAGAGACACTTGGGTTAAAGAATGTTTATACTGTTGATAAAAACAAAATTAAACAAAATGG
Source organism: Bacteroidota bacterium (assembly GCA_003153315.1). Lineage (GTDB taxonomy): Bacteria > Bacteroidota > Bacteroidia > B-17B0 > Aurantibacillaceae > PALSA-968. The sequence continues at coordinate 8,234 of PLYA01000058.1, read as the reverse complement.
TTTATCAGGTTTTAAATATTGCATAAAAAACAATTTCGAGGGGCAAATAAATACTGGCAATATGATGCATGCTTTATTGGGTATTACATACCAAAAAGGCATTAGCATTTTAAACAACATGGAAGTTGATAAAATACAGGACACCAAAACCCATGTTGAAATATATTTTAAAAACAATTTAAGCATAAAAAGCAAAAAAGTAATTATTGCTACGAATGGCTTTGCCAAACAATTATTACCTGATTTAGATGTGAAACCTGCAAGAGCACAAGTTTTAGTAACATCACCTATTAAAAATCTTAAATTAGAAGGTGCCTTTCATTACCAACAGGGTTATTATTATTTTAGGAATATTGATAATAGAGTTTTATTTGGCGGAGGGAGAAACCTTGATTTTAAAGGGGAAGAAACTATCGACATGCAGCTTACTGAAATCATACAAAACAAACTGGAACAAATCCTAAAGAAAAATATTTTACCCAAACAAAACTATAAAATAGAACAAAGATGGAGTGGTATAATGGGTATTGGGTCAGAAAAAAAGCCCATTATAAAACACATATCTAAAAATGTGGTTTGTGCGGTAAGAATGGGTGGCATGGGTGTTGCTATTGGGAGTTTAGTCGGGCAGATGGCAGTTGATGAACTTGAAGGAAGACAAAGAAATTTATAGTTCTTTTATTTCTTCAAATATTTCCAGATGCGGATTTTACCCTCACTAATCCATTCAACAGCGGTTTCCATACATTTGTTGCGGGTTTCTTCGGTTTTGGCTTCTGTTAACCCCTAAAGTAAATTTACTTTTTGACGAAGTAAAAATAAAAAAAGCCGTTCTATCTGCGTAGAACGGCTTTTAGTATAATTTAATTATCTTTTATTTACTAATGATTGTTTTATTGGTAAAGGTTTTATCCCCTATAGTAACTTTCATAAAGTAAGCACCGTTTGGTATGTTTTGCAGGTCTATATTTTTAGCAAGGGTGCTATTGGTTATTTGCTCTTGCGAAGTATAAATAACTTCTCCTAAAATATTGGTTATGCTTATCTGTGCTTTTGAAGCATTAGCAGAAACATTACTTAATTGTAGTGTAAACAAACCAGCACTTGGATTAGGATAAACTGATACCTGCGCTGTTTCATGCGCATTGGTTTTAATTCCGGCAGTGGCATTTATAACTGTTATTTGTATAACGGAGTTTGTACTATTGTTTTGCGCTAAACGATATAAGCTATCATTCTGACAGGTAGTAGATGAATCTCCACAAGAGGAATAAACCTTAACGCAAACAGAATATTGACCAGCAACAGAATAAGTATGCGTTGGGTAAAGACCAGCGGTATAAGTTCCGTCACCCCAAAACCAAACAGCACTTGAAACTTGAGATGAGTAACTTGGGCTAATTTCCCAAACACCGGGTAGCGGATTTAAAGAATCTTTATGCATATAAAAACTAACCGTAGGTGCACAAGGTGGATTAGCAGTATTAGTAATAGAAATTGTTTGCGTTGTGCTACTATAACAATTAGCTATAGAATCCGTTATATTTAAACTAACACTATACACTCCATTATAAGGGTATGTATAAGTAGGGTTTTTTAAATTGGATCCTTGACCCGGTTCAAAAACCCAATTATAAATACTATTACCTGTGTATGTTGTATCTGTAGATAAACTTGTAAAACTAACCTGACCTCCTACTCCAATAGTATAAGTAAAATTGGAATTACATGGAGGAAGTGTACCACCCGTTGCATTGGTTATAACAACAGTTTGCGAAGAAGAAGTGCTACAACCGTCAACAGAATTAGAAGCACTTAAAGTAATCGTATAAGTACCATTATAATAGTAGGTATTGGTAGAAGATGTTCCCCAGTTCCATGAATAACTTGTATTCCCAAAAGGATCAGAAGGCGAAGTGTTAGTACACATTACCAATCCGTTTGTACCAAGTGTATAAGTAAAACCGGCAGTACATGGGGGTTGGTTAGTCCCACCACTTATTGTAATGGTTTGTGCACTTGTACAAGTGCTTGGAGTCCCGCTTGCAGAATCTATGGTTAAAGAAACCGTATAGGTTCCATTATATAATGGAGCCCAACTGGTATAAGCACCACCCGAACCACCTATATTTTGACCGCTTGAATTAGTCAAACTCCAGATATAATCGACACTTGAGGTTGTCCCTGTAGAAGCAGTTGCACTTATACTTGAACTGCTTGTGGTGTATGTAAAGCTGGCATCGCATTGTGCAACCGTTGTTTGATTTAGTACTAAAAATAGTGCGGCTATACCAAACGCTATCTTTAGGCTTTTTTTCTTTTTTGTACTTGTTTTCATGTGATTTTATTTAAAGGTTAAATTTAGAGTTTATTTTGTTCTTATTATACCTATACGTATGTTTTTGTAAAAGGTTGGGTTTAATTTAAAATTATTTATAGGCTACAGCAATAACAGCATCTGCATTTGTTATTTGTATAGAATTAGTGCCATTATATAAAGTGCATGTGAAATTAACATGAAGCTTTCTGGTAAGCTGCCCATTTGTATTGTTTTGATAAGGCTCTTCAGAAATAATTTTAAAAAAACTGCCGGAAGGTTGTGCTGCGTTATTATTAGTAGTATAAACTACACCTGAAGCATCTGTCCATTTAATAATTACGTTTGATAGTCTGTACGGAGAACCTGTGCTAATAACCGGAGAAATGCTACCAATTGTAAAATTGGCTATACCAACAGAATTATAAATAGAAGCATTATAATGAGTACTTATGCTATCTAAGCCCGTAGAATCTTTAACAGTAAGGGAAATATCATAAGTTGCGGTGGCGGTGTTCGTATATATGTGTGAAACAGAATAGTTAGTAGCTGTTGAAGTATCAATAATATTAGAACCACCATCTCCAAAATTCCAAATGTACTTGCTTGGCGTAATAGATGTTGTTGTAGCTGTATAATATATGGTATCTCCATTTGAAAAACTTGAAACAGAAACTTTTTGGGCAAAATGATTTGGAGATAGAAGATTTACACTATTGCAAACACTACTTGTACCCGAAGAACCTGTGATGGTTAAACAGGCATTATAATTTATTTTGTGTGTATAGGTATGGATTGGGTTAGCACTATTAGAGGTAGTGCTGTCTCCAAAAGTCCAAGTATAGGTTTGAGGGGTACCATTTATATAAGATGAGTTAAATTGCACATTATACACCGTATCTGTTACACCAACCGAATAATAAGAATAAATGCCTGTTTTTAAAGAGCTATCAGGTTGTGTATTACTGTTAATAGCTGAAACTTTATAATCATTTAATTGAATCTCTATACTACTAAAATTAGAGGTTGTCTTTTGCAAGTTCCCAATAAAATTATACACATGGTTAGTATCCTGTGCATAAGACGAGTACATATAATAGTTATTAACCCCTGCATTAATACTAGTTGAAACACCTCCTATGGTTCCAGTAAAATAAAACACAGGAGTGCTTGTTGTGGTGGCAGGTACGTGTTCTTTTTTGCAAGTAACAGTAAGCAGAATTACTGTTAGCAAAGCAAGAATTATTTTAGTCTTTTTCATGTTCAATTATTTTATAAAACTGTATGATAAAACAAGTTTGAATCCACTGTTCTTTTCAGATTTATTAATCCCAAAAAACGAATTGTTTTTAATATCCATCAAGCCATAATATGCTTCTCCACTAATACTAAAGCCTTTATAAATTCTTCTGCGATAGGCTAACGCAGGTTGTATATCCCATGTTGAAAAGCCATCCATATAACCGCGTTTGGTTACTGTAGTATGATTAGAGGTTGTGAAATCCGTTTGTGTATAGGCATCAACTGTACTGGATGTATTTAAAAGATAAAGGATATTTACACCTAAAGAAATGCCGTTATTTTCATTTATATGGTATTGCCATTTTAGTGGTATTGCCATATAATAAATCATTTTGGGTGTAACAGTAGTTTTGGTCTGGTTATAACCAAAATTATACTGTGTACCGATACTTGAATAATTGCTATAACTCAGATGCGCCAAACTGTTATACTGCAAACCAACTAATATACTCCATTTAGTAGTAAAATAATGCATAACACTTGCTCCAAGTACTGCATTAAATCCGGCAGCTTCTTTTGCAGTGTTATATTTCCATCCTACAACATAATTTGCTCCTGCATCAATACTAAATATGGTAGCTTGCTTTACACCTTCCTTTTTAACCTCCAGGGTTGTTTCTTTTGCAACAGGTTTAACCGAATCTGTTTTTGCTTTTGTTACACTATCTTTAACAGCCAACACAGTATCCTTTATTACGTTATTGTTTGTGACAGCAGAGACAAGAGTGGCATCTGTTGTTTCGGAAAGCGGCTTAGTTTCTTTTGACATAGTAGCAAGTTGATTCTGTAGAGAAGTATTCTCTACATCCTTATTACTAAGCAATTCATTTCCTTTTGTGGTAGGCGAAATAGTGGTTGAATTTTCTGCCTCACCCATACCCATTTGCTTTTCTGCTTTAGAAATTTTTTGAGGTTGGGGATTAGAAACAAGCATATCATTTATAGTATTATTTTTTGAAGATTTGGCATTCATTGGATTGGCTTCTTTTTTAACAGAAGAAGGAGGTATATGGCGAGAAACATTCTTTTGTAAAGACTTGTTACTTATATATTCTTCTTCCTTTTGATAATTAGCTGCCGCGTCTTCTTTTAAAGTATTTTCACTTGTTTGTAAAACATCGGCACTTTTATTCTCTCTTGTGTTAAGGTTAGAAGGTTTATTACTCTCTTGTTGTGCAATTAGTTCTTTCTTTACCTCCTTATTTTCAGTGCTAGTGTTATTATAAATATTTGCATCTTTCTTCTCAGTATTAACCTTTTTATTTCCTTTTGTAAGGCTTTCTTTATCATCTCCAATAAATGGAATCATTAAACAAACACCCAATATTAATCCGATGAAAAATATAACTCCAATACGTCTTCTTTTGCGTTTCTTATCTGCTTGTATAATAAGTGCTTCGGCCTTATCCCAATTAGCCTCATTAAATTCAAATTCACCTTCTGATAATTTTGATTTTAGTATATCATCGAAGTTTTCCTGTTCTGTACTCATGATACAATTGTTTTTGGTGAAACCATGTTCGTAATCATCTCTTGTAATTGTTGTCTGGAAAAGCTTACATGCCATTTAGAGGTTCCCTCACTCATATTAAGCATTTCGGCAATTTCTTTATGGGCAAATCCATCAATAGCGTACAAATTAAATACCTTCTGGCTGGTAGGAGGCAACTTCTTTATCATTGTATAGATTTGTTCTGTATTCATTTTAGTAAGCGCATTATTTACATCGGCAAAATCACTAGTTTCAATATAATCTTCCACATATTTAATCTGATCATTATGTTTCTTTTGTTTTCTGTATTCATCAATCAGGGTATTAACCATTACTTTTCTTACCCATGCCTTAAAAGGCACCTCGGCACGGTACTTGCTTAGATTCTGTAAAATCTTTAAAAAACCAATATTTAAACCATCTTCTGCTTCTTCTCTGTTATTGGTATATCTTATACAAATGCTCATCAGGTAACTATACGTAAGTTTATATAACTCATATTCAGCCCTTCTTTCACGGTTTATACAAGCCGTTATCAGATCAAGTTCAATATTCATTAAAAGGAACTAAACATAAGTATCATTAAACAATACGTAACTAAAAAGACAAAGGTTGGGTTTTATCATGAAAAACTTATCTTTTTATCAAACATAAAAAATCCCCCTTGGCAATAAGGGGGATTTAGTTGAATTTAACTTTTTGTTTCTAAAATTCTATTTCAAATATAACATCTCGCGGTATTTGGGCAATGGCCACATAGCATCATCAACCAACAATTCCAGTTTATCACAATGGTAGCGTATAGATTCAAACAAAGGTTTTACTTTATCGCAATAGGCATGGGCTTGTTTTTTAGCTCCTTCTAAGTTGTTTGCTTTTTTGCGTTCTTCCGTCATGGTTTCTACATCATTTTTAATGATGGTAACGCGCTCGGATATTTCTTTAATCATGTTTAATTGAGCATCAGCAACCTTTTTAAACTCAGCTCCGTCAAAAATGGCTTTCATGCCGCTAACGTTATCTACCAGTGTTTTTTGGTATTTAATAGCCGAAGGAATAATCTGATTAGTTACAATATCGCCAATGATACGCGATTCAATTTGTATCTTTTTGGTGTAGGTTTCCAGTGCAATTTCATAACGTGCTTCCTGTTCTCTGTGAGAAAGAATATGCAGGTCTTCAAACAGTTTTAAAGATGATTTAGATACATAGGCATCTAAAGCAATAGGTGTAGTATTGAAGTTGTTTAAGCCACGTTTTTTAGCTTCTGCTTTCCACTCGTCGCCATAACCATTGCCTTCAAAGCGGATGTTTTTAGAAGCTACAATTTCTTTCTTTAATATCTGGAAGATTGCTTCATCTTTTTCAATACCTTTTTCAAGTAAAGCATCTACATCATGCTTGAATTTAATTAATTGCTCTGCGACAATGGCGTTAAGTGTAGTCATTGGTCCACTGCAATTAGCCGATGAACCTACGGCTCTGAATTCAAACTTATTACCTGTGAAAGCAAAAGGCGATGTACGGTTTCTATCAGTATTATCTAACAAAATATCCGGTATTTTACCGATGCCCATTTTTAAAGCAGTCTTCTGCTCGGGAGTCATTTTTTTATCGGTTACACTGGTTTCTAAATCATCCAGTATTTTACTTAACTGATCCCCCAAGAAAGCACTCATAATAGCAGGAGGCGCTTCGTTAGCACCCAAACGGTGGTCGTTGTTGGCAGAAGCAATTGATGCACGCAACAAATCGGCATGCTCGTGCACGGCTTTAATGGTATTAATAAAGAAGGTAAGGAACTGTAGGTTTGTTTTTGGTGTTTTACCCGGACTCAACAAGTTTTTACCCGTGTTGGTAGCCAAACTCCAGTTGTTGTGCTTGCCGCTTCCATTAACACCTGCATAAGGTTTTTCATGTAGTAGCACACGCAGGTTATGACGCAAGGCAACTTTCTCCATAATATCCATCAGCAATTGGTTGTGGTCAACCGCTAAATTTACTTCTTCAAACACAGGCGCACACTCAAACTGTGCAGGGGCAACTTCGTTATGACGAGTACGAACCGGTATGCCAAGCAAATGACACTCTAATTCAAAGTCGCGCATATAAGCCATGGCACGGGCAGGTATAGAACCCCAGTAGTGGTCTTCTAACTGTTGCCCTTTGGCAGGCGATGCGCCAATAAGCGTTCTGCCTGTTTGCTGCAAATCATAACGCACATTAAACAAAGCAGCATCTACTAAAAAGTATTCTTGCTCCCAACCCAAAGTTGCTATGGTTTTGGTCACGTTCTTATCAAAATACTGACAAACATCGGTAGCGGCTTTATCTAAAGCAGTTAAAGAGCGAAGTAAAGGGGTTTTAAAATCCAAGGCTTCGCCTGTGTATGATACAAATATGGTAGGTATGCAAAGGGTTTTATCAAATACAAAGGCGGGCGATGTAGGGTCCCAGGCGGTATAACCACGTGCTTCAAAGGTATTACGAATACCTCCGCTGGGGAAACTGGAAGCATCAGGTTCTTGCTGCACTAATTGGTTACCGCTAAAGCGTTCAATAGCACGCCCGTTTTCTGATGGTTCAAAAAAGCCATCGTGTTTTTCGGCAGTAGTACCGTTTAGGGGTTGAAACCAGTGGGTATAATGAGTAGCACCTTTGCCTGTCGCCCAGTTTTTCATAGCAGAAGCCACTTGGTCGGCAATTTTACGGTCTATAGACGTACCTTTTTCAATGGCGTTTTGCACCATGCTAAATGCTTCTTCGCTTAAAAACTCCTTCATGGCATCGTGCCCAAACACGTTAGAGCCATAATAGGCAGATATTTGTCCGTTTGGAGCAATAGGCTCAACGGGGGTTCTTTTAGATACTTCTTGTAGGGCTGTAAATCTGCGACTTTCCATATTTTATGTAATTTTTTGGCAAATGTATTCAAAAAATAGGGGGTATGTTTAAAAATAAGTGCATTTTTTATAAACAGGTGTTAGAAAATAGGGGTATGTTAAGTTAAAAGTAAAAATTTAGAAGTTAAAAGTTGAGAAATGCTTCTGTACACGAGAGAAATGCTTCTGTACACGAGAGAAATGCTCCTGTACACAAGAGAAATGCTTCTGTACATGAGAG
>PLYA01000024.1 GCA_003153315.1 Bacteroidota bacterium | reverse complement strand
TTGGTTACTTTTACTACCAACGATAAATATTATCGTACTAAGTTAATGAAGAGGTAATTAATCTCCTCTATTACTTTTTACTCTTGATTTAAATTCCTTCTTCACTAGATTTACACTAACAGAGAGATAGCACTTCTTTTTTGCTTTTCATAAAAATAAATCTAACTTAGATGCTATATTTGATTAATTGATTTTATTAATACACTTGTTTAAGCATAAAATAAGAATAGTTTTAGTATTGATTGTTTTATGCATTACAAAACAACAGGCACAAGTTGTGATTAATAATGCAGCAGGTATTATTGTAAATGGAGGGTTGGTAGCTACGCCAAGTTATTTAGTATTAAATAACCCGCCCGCAATACCTATTACCACCATTGGTACTACAGGTGGTATTATGATGGAGAGCGAGTATAATATTACTAAATATAATTTGGGTACAAATACTACAGCTATAACTGTCCCTTATTTTTCTTCGGCTTTAGAACAATTCCTCTTTAAAGTATCAGCTATTAGTGCAGGTACCGGTGCAGGTAGTTTGCAGTTTTCGTCTACAAAAGCGGTTACACGAGCCACCGGTTGGAATAATACGGCCTATCTGCCCAGTGATGTTAATAATATGACGGGATGGATTACCCCGGTTCCTACTTATACTACAAATAATTCAATGAACGCTATAGATAGGTTTTGGATTATTGATGCTATTGGTTATTCTACTTCACCGGGGGTAACCTATAGTTTTGGGTTTATAAATGCTGAAGGGGCTGCTAATGGTGGAAATACAATAGTTTTAAATAATTTGCAGGCAATGGCTTTTGATAAAGGAGCTTTAACCTGGGGGAATTATGGCCCTACAGGAGTTAATACAGCTGGCGCACCTACGGGTACAGTAAGCGGAGTAAGTTTAGGCACAGGCCTAATAGGTAATGTTTTTCGTTCGTGGACATTGGTTGATCATTTATCTCCCTTGCCTGTTGACTTACTAAATTTTTCTGGCATATGTTATGGTAACATTAATGCAAATATAACATGGAGTACAGCGGTTGAAACAAATAGCAGTTATTTTACATTAGAGAAAAGCATAGACGGGCAAAACTTTAGCTGGCTTGCTAATATTAATGCAGTAGGAAATAGTACACATACACAAAATTATTCTTATGTAGATATTAGTGATATTGGTTTTGTGACTTATTACCGTTTATCCGAAACAGATAAAAATGGTTCTACAAAATTATTTAATACAATAGTTGTTAAAGGTTGTGATGAGAATATAAAAGAAAATATTACAACTACTTCTTCTGTTAACGGAAGTATAAATTTGAGCGTTTATTCTTTATCCAATCAACCTATATCCGTCATGGTTTATGATGTAACCGGAAGACTTATTTATAAAGAAACATTGCAAGCAACGCAAGGGGATAATAGTTTTACTATTAACCCAAGTGTGGCAAATGGAATATATGTAGTTGAAGCAGAAACAAATTTAACATCCATTGTGCAACGTGTTCCAGTAATAAAATAATAAGTAAAAACATGAATAAAATTAAATTTAGTTTCATAATTGTGCTATCAATATGTGCTACAACTTACGCTCAAAATGTGGGTATTAATAACACAGGCACAACACCTAATAGCTCTGCCGAGTTAGACTTGAATACAGGCAATACTTTTACAAGCCCTAATGGTAAAGGACTTCTTATACCTAATGTTGCACTTACCGGCACAGGCGATAATGTTACGGTAAATACACCTGCAACATCTTTATTTGTTTATAATACAGCCACAGCAGGCGCAAGCCCAACTAATGTAGTACCAGGTTTTTATTATTGGAATGGTGCTAAATGGGTTGCTTTTGGCGGAACAGGAAGTAATAACTGGTCTTTAACAGGTAATGCCGGAACAACAGTTGGGACAAATTTTTTGGGTACTACAGATAATAATGATTTGGAGTTTAAAGTAAACAATGTGCGTTCAGGTTTGATTGATATTGCAAATTATCAAACATTTTTTGGGTATGCTGCCGGTCTTAACAACACCGCTGCCGGAATTTTAAATTCTTTTTTTGGTTATGGAGCAGGAGTTGGAAATACAAGTGGAACGGGGAACACAGGAATAGGGTATAATTCCATAACAACTAATGCTACCGGTACTGACAATACAGCCATTGGTGTTCAATCATTAAATTTTGTTACCGGTTCTGATAATGTTGCATTGGGTACAAACGCAGGTTTTTCTCTAAATTCAGGTACACAAAATACGGCTTTGGGTTTTTGGGCTATGAATAATGCCGGCTTAAATAATATTAGCAGCAGTTATAATACAGCTGTTGGCGGAAATTCAGGTATAAGTTTAACAACGGGTGGTTCAAATACTTTTTTAGGGTATAACAGTAATTTATCTTCTGGTGCATTTACTAATATAACTGCCATTGGAGCTAATGCTTATGCAGGGCAGAGTAATGCATTAATTTTGGGAAGTATTTCCGGAATTAATGGCGCAGCAACCTCTGCTAATGTTGGTATAGGAACTACAACCCCTGCAGATGCATTGGTAGTTACGATTCCTGCTGGTTCTGCTATTAATGCTATTACTGCTGATGTTACTCCCGGAAATGGAGTAGGTAATGCCTTACAAGCGCTTTCACTTGGCATACCTAACTATTCTGCCATATTTGCGCAATCAAACCCAACAGTAGCCGGTTCAGGTTTTGGAACCTCTCTTTCAAATCATGCCATGAATGCTCAAATACAAGGGAATCAACCTTATTCTTTTGCAATATATGGTCGGGTTGTAAGCGCACCTATACCTTCTGGCGGGGTTTTTGGATATTGGGCTGCGAATGTTTGGGGATCTCTAGGGTATTATTCTACTGCTTCAGCTAAATACGGTGCCTATGTTAATGGTGCAGGTGGTACTACTTATGGGAACGGAGCTGGTCGTTTATCAAATCAACATAATTCAATATCTGTTTTTGATGGCATTGGTATTGGTGCTTATGGGGATTTATTTGGTGGATGGATACGTGGTAATGTATACGGTATGGCTGTTAAAGGGGAAAGAACTTCTCTTTATGTAGACGGAAAAACAATTGTAAATCAACCAATAGTAGAGCTAACAAAAACTGATGATAAAACAATAGTTAATTACGCATCTGTTTCTGCTACTGCTGATTTACAAATACATGGTGTTGCAAAGATGTATAATGGTATAGCTATCATTCCTATAGATCCTGAAACATTAGCTCAATTTGTTACAGAAGATTTGACGATTATTGCAACTCCTACAGGGCAAACTAATGGGGTATATGCCGAATTGAAAGGAAATCAATTAACTGTTAAAGAAAACAATAATGGCGTTGCAAATACAAAAGTAAGTTGGATAATTATTGGTAAAAGAAACCTTGATGAAAATTTTGTTCCTGCGGAATTAAAGGATAAAGATTTTGATACTAATCTTAGAGGTTTTATGCATAATGAAAATGATAACTCTACTATTGGTGGCCATTTATGGTGGGATGGACAAAAACTTAATACTACACCTGCACCCCAGCAACCTAAATAATTCTTATTGCCCTGTATATTAGAAATAGTTAAATCCTAACCCCGATAACGGTAACATCATCTACTTGTTCTTGTGTGCCCCGCCACTCTTCAAACTTATTGTTTAATATTTCTTTCTGCTTGGCAATAGGTAAATTACTTATTTGTAAAAGCAATTGTTCCAGTTGTTTGTGTTTAAACTTTTTGCCTTTTGGTCCGCCAAACTGATCGGCATAGCCATCGGTTAGTAAATAAAGCATATCATCTTTCTCCAAGGAAAACTCATGGTTAGTAAAAGGTTTTTTAATATCATCGGTAGAACCACTGATAGCTTGCTTATCTCCGGGCAACTCGGTAACTATACTCTTACGTATAATATATAGGTTGTTATTTGCTCCGGCAAAAAATAATTTGTTGTTAGTTAAATCTATGGCACACATTACCATATCCATACCATCGCGTATAATCTCTCCTTTCTGTTGTGCTTTTAAATTCTTTGGCAATTCATGGTTTAAGAAATCCAAAGCCTCGGCAGGTGTATTTATGTCGTTGTTCTTTATAGTCTGATTTAACAATGTATTACCCACGATACTCATTAAAGCTCCCGGAACCCCATGCCCTGTACAATCTATTGCGGCAAGCACTACCATGTTTGCATTATCTGCGGTGCGCACCTGTGCCATCCAGTAAAAATCTCCACTGATAACAGCTTTGGGTTTGTACAAAACAAAATGATTAGGCAACGCCTTTTTCATTTCTTCGGGTGGAGGAAGAATACTGCGTTGTATGCGTTGGGCATAGTTAATACTATCCAATACTTCTTTACTTTTTTCTTCTATAATTTCTTTCTGACTGACTACTTCGGCTGTACGTTCGGTAACAATATCTTCCAATTCCTTTTGTTTTTTGCGTAAAGCGTTTGTTCTGTATCTAAAATAGCCAACTATACTTAATACAATAAATAAAAGGGCAAATACCCTAAACCACCAAGTTTGCCACCAAGGCGGACGAATAACAAAACTAAATGAAATTGCATCGCTCCAATAACCATCTTTATTTACGGCTCTTACCCTAAAAATATAATTACCAGGAGCCAAGTTGCTATACACCGCATCTGTTTTATTGGTTGACGGAGACCATTTATTCTCTAAACCATCTAACTTATATTGGTATAAAATTTTATCTTGACTCTTATAGTTAATACCAACATAACTAAAGGTAATGTGGTTATGGTTATGCGATAAGGAAAGCCCTTCGGGGATGCCATACCACTTACTTACATCTTTAATTTTTATGCCTTTATATTTTTCATCTGTTGAGATAGTATTCCAATCTACAGCTTGAAACTGCAGTTTAATATTTTTAAGATGCATAATGGGCACCATCTTATCAGTAACATCCAATGCAGGATCATAGCGTGTAAGCATTTTGCCTGTGCCCCACCAGATAAAGCCTTTGCTATCTTGGTAGCCGGAATTCTGAAGCACATCGTTCCCTAAAAAGCCATCATTAAATTTATAAATGTTGGTAGTTATTTCATCTTTATCTAAAGATGCGTTATCTATTTTAGTTAAACCGCCTTCGGTACCCAACCAAATATTGCCGTGCGTATCTTGTAACATGCTCCACACTTTATCATCGCTAAGTTTGCTTTCTTCTGTGTAGCAATTCATGACATTTCTGTTATAGCGACATACTCCCCCTTCATCTGTACCAAACCAATAGCTTCCTTTACTATCCTGCAAAGTACCATATATTACATTACTGGCAAGTCCTTCTTTCTTGGTAAGAATGGTAAGGTTTTTACCATCATACTTACACACACCACCGCCATCAGTTGCAATCCAAATGTTACCTTCTTTATCTTCTATAATAGAGTTAACATTATCGTTAGATAACCCCTCTGCCTGCGCAAAGCGTGTAAATGTTTTCCCATCAAACTTGCAGATACCACCGCCTTGCGTGCCAAACCACATGTTTTTATTGCGGTCTTCTATAATACTGTAAACTTTATTGGCACTCAGCCCCTGCTCATCGGTATATTGATAAAATTTTTCTCCATCAAACTTACATACGCCACCCGGTGTGCCAAACCAAAGATTATGATTGTGATCTTCTATGATGCTTAATACCTTATCATTAACTAAGCCTTGTTTGGTTGTGTAATCATAAAAATAATCTCCATCATATTTACAAACCCCGCTGCTTGTGCCAAACCAAAGATTATGATTGTGGTCTTCAAATGTTTTATTAACGGCATTATTACTAAGCCCTTCTTTTTTGGTGAAATGTATAAAGCAACTTTTATCATATTTGGTAACGCCTTTTCCCGATGTACCAAACCATATGTTGCCACAATAATCTTCTAACAAACTAAGAATAGAACTACCACTCATTCCTTCAAACTCGGTAAAACAGGTAAACTTAACTCCATTGAACTTACATGCACCCTGACTATTACAGCCAAACCAAATGTTCCCGCTTTTATCCTGAAGCATAGAATTTATCTCATTGCTAATAAGTCCAGATTCTTCATTATAGTTTACAAACGTATTTCCTTTCAAATTGCTCACTCCATTCATATCTGTACCAAACCAAATACTTCCGTTATTATCTACTGTAATAGTTTGAACAGTGTTTCCTGCAAGGCCATCATCTTCTGTATATGATGTAAATTGACTTCCGTCGTATTTTAAAACACCATCGCCATACGAGCCAAACCAGATATTACCCTGTTGGTCTTGCGCCATGCTAAAAATGTAATTGGTGTTTAGTCCGTTGTCTTTATTGTAGTAGGTAAAATTATCGCCATCGTATTTACAAACGCCGCCGCCCGCTGTACCAAACCACATGTTGCCCTTTTTGTCTTCCAGCATACTCCACACCGCATTATTTATCAGCCCTTCTTTTTCAGTTATAATAGTAAATCCTATGCCATCATACTTGCAAACCCCACCTCCATCGGTACCAAACCAAATGTTGCCGTTGTGGTCTTCCGTCATGCTTACTACAAAATTATTGGGTAGGCCTTGCTTTTCGGTGTAATGCGTAAAATCGCTTCCATCATATTTGCAGGCACCGCCACCACCTGTACCAAACCATATATTGCCGTTGTGGTCTTGCAACATACAACGAATGTAGGATGAACTGAGCCCCTGTTCAATATCAAAAAACTTTAGCCCTAATGGGTTTTGCTCCCTCATGCGCGGAGATTGCGCCACAATAGTTTTAGCATTTACGCAAGGCACCGTTTTAGGAGATGCCCTTACTATTTTAGGTGTAATGCCTGAAAGGGGTTTACCTTCTATATTGCGTATGGTTTTAAACTTACCTAAATCGTGGGTGTTATTAAAGCCATTGGTAACCTCGGGTTTACCGGCATTTACTATAATGGGTTTACCTGCGGCTACCTCTGTGCCTTTAATAGGAAAAGGTTTGCCCGTAACCAAGGTATCTAAATACGATTTTGTTTCGGTTACGTTTGTGGTTGGTGTTTGAGAATGGTTGTCGCAGGCAGCAACTAAAAATACAGAACTAAGAACTAAAAGTGCTTTAAAGAGAGTATATAACCTATTTATTTGCATGAGCAACGAAGTAAAGGTAATTAATTTTCTGCTTTGGGCTTATTTAAGAAAATGAATTTTGGTTGGGGCATTGCGGCAGGTTTAGTTCATTGTACTTTATCTGTTTCTATATTAAATATAAGCCTCTCCTGATAAAGGATTAACGTCTCCGCGCAAAGGATTAGCTTCTCCTGATGAAGGATTGATATCTCCATGGGAAGAATTAATATCTCCGCCTGAAGAATTAGCATCTCGGTATAGAGAATTAACTTCTCCGTATAGAGAATTGATATCTCCATGGTAAGAATTAGCATCTCCGCGTAAAGAATTAGCTTCTCTGTATAAAGAATCAGCTTCTCCTTATAGAGAATTGATATCTCTGTGGTAAGAATTAGCTTCTCCGCGTGAAGAATTAATATCTCTGCATAAATTTTCGGGATATCCTTGGGAAGCATTGATTTATCTGCATAAATAATTAACTTCTTGATAGTGATAAAATCTGTTTTAACATATTTTAATTGGGTTTGGCATGGGATTTGTAGTACCCTAAGTAATAAAAAATAGAAGTCATGGATCAAGATCAATTAAACCACAAAAGCATGTTTGAAACAGTGTATCAAACTATGCAACCGACGGCGGTATACCGCCGGAACGCCCATACTTCGACAAGCTCAGTATGACATTAAGAAACCAGGTACATTACCTCTTTTACCGCCTTTACGGTGCGGGCAACGTTGGGTAAAGATTCTTCTATTAGGGTTGGGGCATAGGGCAGGGGCACATCAGCAGTGGTAATGCGGCGTATGGGGGCATCTAAATAATCGAACGCATTTTTTTGCACCATATAAGTAATCTCCGAAGAGATGCTTGCTAACGGCCAGGCTTCTTCTACAATTACCAAACGGTTTGTTTTTTTAACCGAAGCAACCACCGTATCATAATCTATAGGGCGCACGGTGCGCAAATCAACCACCTCTGCACTGATGCCTTCTTTCTGCAGTTCTTCAGCAGCTTTTAAAGCTACTTTGGTAATTTTCCCAAAAGTAACAATAGTAACATCTGTACCCGCTCTTTTTATATCGGCAACCCCAATGGGGATGATGTATTCTCCTTCGGGTATCTCTCCTTTATCGCCATACATCTGCTCGCTTTCCATAAAAATAACGGGGTCGTTGTCGCGGATAGCAGATTTCATTAAGCCCTTTGCATCATAGGGATTGGAGGGCACAACTACCTTTAAACCCGGACAGTTTGCAAACCAGTTCTCGAACGCCTGCGAGTGCTGCGCACCCAGTTGTCCGGCAGAAGCAGTTGGCCCACGAAATACAATAGGCACACTGTATTGTCCGCCACTCATGCTATACATTTTAGCAGCAGAATTTATTATCTGATCTATAGCCACCAGCGAGAAGTTGAAAGTCATAAACTCTACAATAGGGCGCAAGCCGTTCATAGCAGCACCAATGGCAATGCCCGCAAAACCAAGCTCGGCAATAGGGGTATCAATTACACGCTTAGCGCCAAATTCAGCAAGCATACCTTTACTTACTTTGTAGGCACCGTTATATTCGGCTACTTCTTCGCCCATTAAAAATATCTTATCGTCACGGCGCATTTCTTCGCTCATAGCTTCACGCAGGGCTTCACGAAATTCAACTGTTTTCATTTGTACTGGTTTAGTAAGAAAGCAAAAATAATTGTTTTACCCGTAAAAGCGTAATTTTTTATTTTATTGTAAATTCGTAGCATGAGCAAGTTTTTAATTGCAGGCTTAGGCAATATTGGCGATGAGTATGCGGAGACGCGCCACAACATTGGTTTTAAAATAGCCGATGAACTGGCTAATGAGGCGGGTACTTTGTTTCGTAATGACAGGCTTGCCGGCGTAGCTGAGTTTAAACACAAGGGTAGGCAAATCATTTTAATAAAACCCACCACGTTTATGAACCTAAGCGGGAAGGCTATTAACTACTGGTTGCAGGCAGAGAAAATACCGGTAGAGAATTTGCTGGTGCTGGTGGATGAGTTGGCTTTTCCTTTCGGACAAATACGCATACACCCCAAAGGCAGTGATGGCGGGCATAACGGGTTGAAAGACATACAGGCAACGTTAAACACACAAAACTATGCGCGCCTGCGATTTGGTATTGCCAATGTATTTAGCAAAGGCAAGCAGGTAGATTATGTGCTTGGTAAATGGAATGAAGAAGAGCGCAAAACGCTGCATGAACGGATTAAAGTTTCTACGGATGCGGTGAAGTCTTTTGTGTTTGCAGGTTTGCCCATGACGATGAATACCTTTAACAGCAAATAGGTTGAATAAGAAAATACTATCGTCGGCTGTTATTCTTCTTTCTATACTAAGCGCGGCATTCTTTTTGGTGTTGTTTTCTTCTGTTCGTTGCGAGCCTGATGACATGATAATCAGTCTGGAATTCAGGAATGGTTCTTTTCTGAAAGCTTTTTTAGACAGATACAATTTCTATTCGTTCAGGCCAACTTATACAATAGGTTCTTTCTTTACCATAGGCTATTCAAACAACCCGACTGATTATCCACTTAGTATTTTGGCTTTTTATATTGGGCTGTATGCACTTTTTGTTTTCTCTGTTTATAAACTTTTGCAGGAGTTATTTTCGTTAAAAGGTTTATCCCTTCGTGAAAAGTTTCTTCTGATAAGTTTTTCAAATATCTTAATCATCTGCCTCTACTTTTTAACTACCGAGCGCATTGAGATTTTTGGCTGGGTGTCTGCATCTATCATCCATTTGGTTCCTGTGGTATTTGTTTTTTTAAGTGCCTGGCTAATTATAAAACAAACAAAAACAACAGACTATGTATTATTAGGAATAGCGGCTGCCATTGTTGCAGGAGGAGCTGAGCATATTGCTGCATCAGTGATAGCAAGTATAGTGGCTATGCTTTTAATTCTGTTTTACAATAAAAGAAAAGACAAGCAATTCTATCAGGAAAATAAAAAGCAAATCAGAAAGGCTATATTTTTTGCAGGTTCTCTTGCCTTATTTTTAATTATCTGTATATCCAACCCCGGGGTGAGACTACATTATAATGAAGTACATCAATCAGCAGATGGTTTTGCCGCGCATCATGATATGAATGTTTTGGAGGCCATTAAGTTGTTTTGCAAACCACATAAACTAATCGGCGTTGTTTTTCTATTTATTTTTTGGATGCTGTTTCAAAATGTATTTAACGTAACGAAAACTTTCAAAATCAGACTAAGCTATTTCTTACTAATCATTTGTTGTGTGATTGGTGTTTCCTCTGCAGCAAGTATATATGCTTATCATACACTTTCTATAGGTAGAATTTGGTTTGTGCTTGATGTTTCTATTTTTGTCTTCTTAAGCGTCCTTATAAGTAGGGGCATTAATAAACTGAAAACAAACAGCATTCTTTTATATGCTGGTGCAACACTCTTTATAGTTACACTTGGCCTGTTTGATGTAAGACATATTCCCGCTCTGATAAATTTCTCTTCAGGATATGATGCTTCCCTGCGCTATATGCAACAGCAGGATTCTACTAAAACGGTTTCCCTTACACAACTCCCTCCAGATTTAACCAATCAGGTAACACTTAGTGATGACCCTAACAATGATGTAAATCAACTGTTTTGTAGGTTTTATAACATTCAAGCAAAAATTTCTGTAAAGAAATAGAAAGGCTTATCTTTGATACCCCTTGATACCAAAAGACACCGTAGATAAAATTATAGAAACTGCCCGCGTTGAAGATGTAGTAGGTGATTTTATTACATTAAAGAAACGCGGTGCTAATCTGCTCGGCTTATGTCCTTTTCATGGTGAGAAAAGCCCTTCGTTTACGGTATCTCCCTCCAAAGGAATTTATAAATGCTTTGGTTGCGGTAAAGCAGGCAACTCCGTAAACTTTGTGATGGAGCATGAAAGTCTTAGTTACCCAGAGGCTTTGCGCTACTTAGCTGCAAAGTATAGTATTGAAATTGTAGAGAAAGAAATTACTCCCGAAGAGAAGGCGCAGATAACCGAAAAGGAAAGCCTTTACATTGTTACCAATTATGCCCAAAAATATTTCACAGAAAATTTATGGAACACAGATGAAGGCAAATCAGTTGGTTTAAGTTATTTCCGTGAGAGAGGTTTTACCGATGAAATCATAAAAAAATTCCAGCTTGGTTTCTCTTTCGAGGACAGAAAGGCTTTCTCTAAAGCTGCTATAGCAGCGGCTTACAAACCAGAGTATTTGATAAAAACAGGTTTGTCTATTTTATCGGACAAGCATGTGGACGGAACTCCTATAACCATTAATGATATTTTTGACAGATATACGGGGCGTGTTATTTTTCCTATACATAATGGTACAGGCAAGGTTATTGGCTTTGGAGGACGTATATTAAACAGCGACAAGAAATTTGCCAAATACATAAACTCTCCACAGACAGATATTTACGATAAGAGTAAAGTTTTGTACGGTTTGTTCTTCGCCAAAAAACAAATTACGCAGGAAGATAATTGCTATTTGGTAGAGGGTTACACCGATGTTACTTCTATGCATCAGGCAGGTATCGAAAACGTGGTGGCATCATCCGGTACATCTTTAACAGTTGACCAAATACGTTTGATACATCGCTTTACCAGCAACATTACTATTTTATATGATGGCGATGTGGCTGGTATTAAAGCCAGTTTTAGAGGAATTGATTTAATTCTGGAGGAAGGTATGAACGTAAAAGTTCTTCTTTTCCCTGATGGGGACGACCCCGATTCTTTTTCCAAGAAAGTGAGCGGCGATGATTTAAAAGCTTTCATTAAAAAGAACTCGCTTGACTTTATTAAATTTAAAACTAATTTACTTTTTGAAGAAGCCAAACACGAACCAGTAAAAAAAGCTGCGCTTGTAAAAGATATAATAGAAAGTATTGCCATTGTGCCCGATGCCATTACGCGTAATGAATATATTACCGAGTGTAGCCATATCTTGCAGGTAGATGAACAAACATTAGTGTTTCAGGTAAAGGCAACTCGTGATAAAAAAATAGCCAAGAAAAACTTTCAACCTGAGCAACATGCCGTTGAACAACAAAACGTTTCTGAAAATACCAATCAGGAAGTAAAAGACGATTTACAAAAACTTTTAGATGCCGATTTAAATCCCTTTGCCGAACAGGAAAAGAATTTAGTCCGTTTGCTGCTTCACTATGGCACACATTTAATTGACGTAACACATATTGACGAAAACAACGAAAACATTAACAGCGAAGTTTCTGTGGCTGAGTTTATGTTGCACGAATTAGAGCAAGACGAACTTAGTTTTATTGATTCTACTTACCAATTGTTTTTATACGAATTTATGTTGCAAATAAAAGGCCAGTCAATACCCAATGCCGATTATTTTGTAAAACATCGCAACCCACAACTGGCACAAATCACCATCAACCTTATTAGCAGTAACGACCAGTTAAGCGAAAAATGGAAAACAAAACATAATGTTTCTGTAGCGCACGAAACCGACAATCTTAAAAAATCGGTTAACCACGATTTATTTATTTACAAGGAAAAGCGTTTACAGAAATTGTTACGAGATGAAAAAGAAAAACTTCGCACCGCTACTTCCGACGAAGAAATTCAAACTATTTTAATTTCCATACAAAAGTTAGACGCACTAAAATCAAGAGTTAATAAGCTTTTAGGAAGGACTATTATTTAATTGATTATTCTGTATAATAAAGGCCTTGATGGTGCAGCATCATTTTCAAAGGCTGCTACCTGCAAATCTAAAAGATATGTGCCATCATAAACGGAATTGGGCACATAAATCAATTCGGTAATAGTACGTTGTGTGTTAGTGTTTTGTGGGTATTCCCAAAAAGCTTTGTGTGCAAATAGTGCGCCGTTATCTACTTCTTTATCTACACTGGGTGTATCAAATAACAAATGCTGCACACCTTTTTCAACGATGTATTTCATTGCTTCCTCATTAATATAAGCGGGATTTGTATTTGAATAATTTTTATGTGTTTTTGCTTCCGAGTTTGAAAGGGTACGTATAATTAACGCTTCTGGGCTTTTATCTTCTATGAATGTTTCCAGTATTTTTTTGGTAATGATGAGGTCGCCATTTACTTCTTTAGGTAAAACAGTAATAAGTTCTGCCATAAACATAAATTGTTTAAAGCTTTTATTTACCGAGTAGAACTCCTTACTGATGTGCCCCACACATTCGGTATGTGTACCATGTCCATGTGGATTGAACATAATGTTTTTAAAATTTACAGAACCACCTTGCGCAACCTCTCCAACCCAATTGCCCATACGTACAGGTTCTATAACTGGTTCATCAACATACCACGCCTTTACTCCACCAATTGCTACCGGCAAAGAAATATCTATAGGTTTTGTAAAATCTACTCTGAATATTTTTCCTTTATGAGTTATTGTAGCCGTCATTTTATATAAAATAAATCAGAAGCTATGCCATCGGCAAAATGCTTTCCTTGTTTGTTTAAAGTTACGCTGTTTTGTTTTATATCAATAAAGTTTTTTTGTTTGTAGGGTTCTAATTGCTTTAAGAAGTAATTAAGATACTGTCCCCCAAAGGAAGACTCTATCTCTTTCATATCGCAACCCCATTCGGTTCTAAGACGGGTTAAAATGTATTCGTTGTATTTATCATTGTCAGTCAGAGTTTCCTCTTCGTAAAATGAGTTGTTGTTTTCGATTGACTGAATGTATTGGGCATTACTTCTTACATTAAATCTACGTGAAACATCATTGTATGAATGAGCCGAGGGGCCAATGCCTAAATAAGATAATCCCCTCCAGTAATTACTATTATGCTCAGCCATGTACCCCGGCTTACAAAAGTTAGATATTTCATATTGAGTGAAACCATTTTTTTCTGTTTCTTCCATCAATAAATTAAAAAGCTGCGAACTCATTTCATTATCTATATCTTTCTCCTTTTTTTCTTTAATGAGATGGTTTAATTGTGTTCTGTTTTCTACTGTTAAGTTATACGAAGAAATATGTTGTGTATTTAAATCAAAAGCTGTTTGCAAAGTTTTATACCAAGTATCCTGTGTTTGAAATTTACTTCCATAAATCAAATCAATAGAAATGTTTTCAAAACCTACTTGTTGCGCCAACTTGATACAATCGAAATTTTGTTGCGCATTATGCGCTCGGTTCATCCATTTTAATTCTTTATCATTAAAACTTTGCAGACCTATGCTTAATCGGTTGACACCTAATTTCTTTATCTTTTTTAGGTAATTTATTTCTGCATCTTCTGGATTTAACTCAAAAGTAAGTTCAGCTTTTTCATTTATTTTAAAATTGGCATGAATAACGGTTAAAATTTGCTCAAGTTCCAAAATGGTTAACAGGCTTGGTGTTCCACCACCAAAATAAATTGATTCGACTATTTTATCTTCTAAATAACCTTTTCTGATTTTTATTTCTTTGCAAATAGCATCTACTATAGTTTTCTTGTTTTCAAGATTAGTAGAAAAATGAAAATCGCAATATAAGCAAGCCTTTCGGCAAAATGGAATGTGAATATATATGCCACTCATTTGGCACAAAGATAAAATTAATGAACCAGTAAGCCTTGTGCTTTCAGATAATTAAGTTCGCTTAACTTGGTATTATATGCGGCTTGAGATAAACGGTATTGAGCATCCTCATAACTTTGCTCAACAGTACGGTATTCAATGTAGTTAGATAAACCTTGTTTAAAACGCTGCGCGGCGATATAAAGGTTTTGATTTGCCATTTGCACACTTTGTTTTTCTATTTCAATAATGTTCAAGTTGTTTTGAAAGCTTAAGTAAGCTTTATATAAATTTCCCTTCTCCTGAAGTTTTGTGGCTTCCAAACGCATATTGTCAGAACTTAGCTGTACCGTTTGGTTTTTTATGGCAGTATGGGTAGTAAGGTTGTTTAGTAATGTCCAGTTACAAACAAAACCTGCATTGTACCCATAGTTTAAATTCTCGCGCAAAAATCCAATTGAGTTAGTAGTCTTTTGCCAAGTGTAATTGCCTGTAACCCCTATCTTGGGCATACGATTAGCTTTAAATTCCTTCAGAGCAAGTTCGTCTATCTCGATAGTTTTTTGCCCTGCTAATATAGAATTATTGTTTTTATCTGTATTATCCAATGCCATTTGATACTCAGGTTTGGTTTGCATAATAATGGTATCAGGTACAGAAAAATCAACATCGGCGGGGCGTTTTAAAAGGTTATTTAAATTAATCCGTTGCTCATTCAATAAGTTTTGTTGTTGCAATATCTGAACCTGTATGTTGTTATAATCTATTTGGGTTTGAAGTACATCTACATTAGAGCCTGTTCCTGTTTTAAGCTTCTGATCAGCCAGTTGTTTTTGATCGCTTCCTAAAGTCAACGACAACTTTAGCGATTTAATATATTGCTTTATACTAATCATTTGATAATAGGCGGTAAGTGCATTAAGCAATGTGTTTTCAACAGTTACTCTGTATTGAATATTACTAAGCTCTTCCGCTCGATTTAGTTTCTTTTTAGTAACAAACATTTTTAAACCATCAAAAAAATACCAAGTACCAACAATGGAAGGAGCATAATTATAAGAAGTAAGGCCTTGTTTGTTAATATCTGCTGCGGGTGTAGAGTATTTTAATGTTGTAACGGTTTGACCAACCCCTAGCGGATTTGCAGGGCTACCGGATGCAATAGAAATTTGTGGAAGCATACCCGTGGTACCACCCGACACGGTACCTCCGGTAGATTGTCCGCCACCTATCAAACCGATGTTGTTATTGTTTTTTGCTACCTGTATATTGTTCTTTGCAATCTTAATATCAAAGTTATTTTCGACAGTTATTTTAATAACGTCTTCTAAGGTTAGTAAATCCTGACTCTTAACTGAGAATGCCACTAAGCAAATACAAAAGGTAATAAACTTATACATGTTTTTCATACACAATATTTTCTTTTACAGGCTCCGATTCATACGTGTTTTCCAATTTCTTTCTGTGGGCTTTTGATAGGTAGGTATACATGGCAGGAATTACAAATAGTGTTAGGATTAACGAAAACATAATTCCACCAACCACTACAATACCCATGCCCATACGACTTTTAGCGGCAGCACCTAAAGACATGGCAATTGGCAATGCACCTAAAGCTGTTGCAATACTTGTCATTAAAATAGGACGTAAACGGGCAGTAGCTCCTTTTTGTATAGCTTCTAATTTAGATAAACCTTGTTCTCTTAACTGATTGGAAAACTCTACGATTAAAATACCATTTTTAGTAACGAGTCCAATTAGCATAATAATTCCAATCTCTGAAAAGATATTAAGTGTTTGATTGAAATACCATAAAGATAAAAGTGCTCCGGCTAAAGCAAGGGGCACGGTAAGCATAACAATAAACGGATCAACAAAACTTTCAAACTGTGCAGCAAGAATTAAATAAATTAGAAGAAGTGCCAGGCAAAAAGCAAACATAATATTAGAGCCGCTCTCCGCAAAATCTCGCGAAGGACCTGTTAAAGCAGTAGTAAAAGTTGGGTCTAAAACTTTCTTAGCGATTCTATCCATCGCTTTAATACCATCATCAATAGTTTTGCCGGGTGCTAAGCCTGCAGATACAGTAGCTGATTCATAGCGGTTGTATTTATATAATTGCGGAGGTCGGCTCAACTCTTCTATCTTAACTAAATTATCTAACTGGATTAAATCTCCGGCAGCATTGCGTACGTATAAAGATTTTACATCATTTGGAGTGCCTCTAAAATCAATATCCAGTTGCCCCATTACCTGATATTGCTTATCATTCATAATAAAATAACTAAACCTGTTTCCGCTTAAAGCAAGTTGCATAGTTTGTGCAATATCCTGTACAGACACGCCTAAAGATTTTGCTTTATCTCTTAAAATAGTGATATCCAGTTCGGGTTTATTAAATTTTAAGTTACAATCAACACCTTGAAACGTAGGGTCTTTATATGCTTCGTCTAAAAACTTAGGGAGAAACTGTTTAAGCTTATCAAAGTCAGGAGCCTGCAAAACATACTGTACCGGTAAACCACCCCGAGGACCACCTCCTGCAGAAATAGTTTGTTCTTGCGATACAAATACTTTTCCTTCAGGGAATGACTTGGTTAATTTGGCAACATAATCTGCCCAATACTGTTGCGATTTTTTTCGATCTTCAGGTTCTTTCAACATCAAACGCACAGAGCCTGAGTTTACAGAACCTGTACCAAATCCGGGTGAAGTAATGGTCATAACCATACGCTTTTCTTTTACGCTGTCATCCATCATTCTACCAAACCTATCCATAAATCTGTCCATATATTCATACGATGCTCCTTCAGGGGCAGTTGTGTTTATACGCAACCAACTTCTGTCATCAAGCGGAGCTAATTCGGATGGGATAAACTTTATAACCACTCCAATTAATATTACCGATGCTCCAATAATAGCAAATGCCCACTTACGCCTCTTTAAAAACTTTCCAAGCGTAATAGCGTAATTACTTTCCAAACGTTCAAAGAAAGGTTCTGTCATTAAATAAAAGCGACTCTTCTTATGATTTTTCTTTACTAAATGGGCATTTAGCATAGGTGTTAAGGTAAGAGATACGAATGCGGATATAAGCACCGCTCCTGCCAACACCACACCAAACTCACGGAATAATTGACCAACAAAACCTTGTAAAAAAATTACCGGTAAGAACACAGCCGCTAAGGTTATAGAAGTAGAAACCACCGCAAAGAAAATTTCTCTGGAACCTTTATGTGCCGCTTCCAGAGGATCCATGCCATCTTCTATCTTTTTAAAGATGTTTTCGGTTACCACAATACCGTCATCAACCACCAGCCCTGTTGCAAGTACAATAGCCAGTAAGGTTAATACGTTGATGGAATAGCCCATAATATACATAATGAAGAAAGCACCAATTAAGGCAACCGGCATATCTATTAAAGGACGAATGGCAATAACCCAATCTCTGAAGAAAAGATAAATGATAATAATTACCAAAATGATGGCAATCAGTAATGTTTCTTCAACCTCAGAAATAGCACGGCGCACAAACTTGGTATTATCTAATGCAATATCTATCTTATAATCTTTAGGGACTTCTTTCTTTAACTTCTCCATCCGTTTGTTGAACTCATCTGCAATATCAATATAGTTAGCACCCGGTTGTGGCACAAGCCCTAAACCTATCATAGCTATGCCACCAATCTTTAAAGTAGTTTCTAAGTTTTCAGGCCCAAGCTCAACACGACCAACATCTCTAAAACGAACCAATTCCGTTCCGCTTGTTTTAATAATCATGTTTTCATAATCATCAACGGTATTTAAACGGCCTTTAGCTTGTACAGTAAGTTCGTTACTTGGCCCCACTACTTTACCTGACGGAGATTCTATATTTTCTTTATTTACGGCATTCTGTACATCAATAGCTGTTAGACCATACGCAGCAAGCTTTGTAGGATCCATCCATAAACGCATAGAATATTTTTTTTGCCCCCAAACTTGAATGGTACTAACACCGGGAATGGTTTGCAGGCGCTCTACCAATACATTTTCCGCATAATCATCTACCTCTAATATAGAACGTGTATCACTTTGCAGCGTCATGCTGATTATCGCATCACTATTGGCATCCGCTTTGGTTACAGTTGGTGCAGCATCTATATCCTGTGGTAACTGTCGTAATGCCTGTGCTACTTTATCACGCACATCGTTGGCAGCACTTTCCAAATCTGCACTTAAATTAAACTCAACGGTAATAGAGCTTACACCTTGTGCACTGGTAGAAGAAATAGTACGGATACCATCAATACCATTGATGGATTTTTCTAAAGGCTCTGTTATTTGCGATTCTATAACCTCTGCACTGGCACCTGTGTAACTGGTACGCACCGTAATAACCGGAGGATCAATTGCCGGAAACTCGCGTACACCCAGAAATTTGTAACCTATCATTCCGAACAACAGAATAATAAGGTTCATTACTATGGCAAGAACCGGCCTGTTTATACTGGTAGATGAAATACTCATTTACTTTAGTTTTTTTAGGTTCTGAATTTTTACTTTCATTCCTGTTTTAAGTGCCATAATGCCCGACGTGGCAATAGTATCCCCGGCTTTTAACCCGGTTAAAACTTCTACGCTTGAATCGGTTCTGATACCTATTGTTATCGGTATTAATTTTGCTTTTCCGCTATCAACTACATAGGCTGTTTGTCCGCGCAAACCCGCTATTACAGCCATGCTTGGCACAACTACAGAGTTCTCGGTATGCAACACCAAAGTAACTTCAGCGTAAGAACCTGCAAAAATTTCATGTTTATTGTTATCAACCAAAGCACGTACTTTTAAAGCTCGCGTTGCAGCATCTATCTTCGGGTCGAAGGCGTATACCTTACCGGCATATTTATGTCCGCTACCTGCAATTTTCACAAATACGGTATCGCCTACGTGTACCTGCGATGAGTATTTTTCGGGCACACTAAAATCAATTTTCATGGGGTTTAATTGTTCTATAGTAGCAATCATATCTGATGAACTGATGAAATCGCCTTCGCTTACACTTTTTAAACCTATGGTACCATTAAATGGGGCACGTATTTCTGTTTTGTCAATTTGTGCCTTCGTTAAATCCATATCCGCTTTGGCTTGTTGAACCACCGATAAAGCTAAATCATATTCTTCCTGACTAACACCTTTTATAGCAAGCAAGGCTTTTAAATCGCGTTCTTTCTCTTCATTAATTTTTTGAATGGCCATTTGTTTTGCCAAGGTCGCCTGCAATTCTCTGTCATCAAGCTTAACCAGCAATTGTCCTTTTTGTACTTCGCTTCCTTCTTTAAATTGTATAGATACTATTTTACCTGCAGTTTCAGGGTTTAGGGTTACCTCTTCATTAGCCAGCATACTACCCGAAGAAGTGATAACATTATCCAGTTCCATTTTTTTAACAATGGTAGCTCTTATCAATGCGGTTGGCACAGCACCGGCTGGTCCGCCTGCCTTAGGTTGCTTGGGTGATAAATAAAATATCTTTATCAGCACCAGCGCAATTATTATAATAATAATTAGTATGAGAGTTTTAGGTTTCATATTTCTCTTTTATTTTATATTATGGCAATATGTTGTTCGCCAAAAGGCTCGGGTCATATTTCTCTTTTAATTCTTTTTTCTTTGTTTATACATGATGATGTGCGACGAAGGAAAGTGCTTTACATTGTTATACACCTTTATTATAGCCTTATCAAAAGCATCTCTCTCTTTTTGTGTAAAATCTTTAAAAGCAATATTATTCAGCTCCTTAATGGCTTTATGTATGGCTGGTAATATTTTATGCCCTTTGGGTGTAAGTTCTACAAAATACTCACGTCTGTCTTTAGGGTTTTGTACCCGTTTAACTAAACCCTGCTTAGTAAAGCCATCTATTATTTTTACCATCGATACCTTATCTATCTGTAAGGCAGTTGCTATATATTGCTGTGTGCAGTGTTTGTTTTCTTCCAGCAGAATAAGCACCGAGAAGTTTTTTTCAACCTTTAAATGCTCCATTTTTTTAGTAAGCGCACCAAAGTAGGGCTTGGTAACCATAGAGCAAAGCTTGCCAAGGGGCATGTGTTGGTAGGTATCTTTGTTTTCTTTTGCCATAAAAACGGGGCAAATGTAGTTAACTAACTTAATAGTTAGCAGAACGAACTATTAAATTAATGTTAAATAATGTGATTGTAAATTTATTGGGCGTTCCGCTTGAATACAAGCGGCTGGCTTTACGCGCTATACGGCAGCTTGCTGCAATCCATAACGCAGCTGCCTGCTGTTTCAAATTAAGGATTTATTTTTGGAATATATCCCTTATAAAAAACACCAGTACCTTTTGCATCTATTCGTCCTAAAATTACTTCTACTGAGCTAGCACTAAGTTCTAAATTTGGTCTAAGATGAATATGCTCTCTTTCTCCAATTGGAAGATTTATATTTTCATCTTGATTTAACTCCGCTATTTTTATTAAGAGCTTAGCAAAAGACTTTAATCCTTCCGGGTCACCATGTATTAATACTTCCTCCCATTTTGTTACTTTACCATCTAATTCATCTTCCTTTTGCTCTATAAGGATGTCCAGATGACCTGTGATTTCAGATTTGAATTTTTCTAATTTATTCCTTTTCATCCCCTCAAATATAAAACAAAAAAGCCCTGCATTACTGCAAGGCTTTCATGTATAAGTTATATTTACCTAAACCCCCTTCACCATAATTTCTACTACATCGCTGTATTCGCCAATGGGTTCTTCTTTGGTATCTAAATAAACGCCTTTGTAGTGCCAAATAACGCTGGTGCCAACTAGGGGCAATGGCCATTTATCAATATAGCTGTGGTGGGTGGCAACGGTAACCAATACAAAGCCTTTACCATCGCTGCGGTCTACCATAAGCCGTAGGGCATGGCTCGTACCCTTTTTCCAATATAGGTAGGGCAGGTTACCTTTGTTTAGTTTGCCTTTTAGGTTTGGTTTTAGTAAAGCTTCTTTTTCTGTAGCGCCTGAGGTAGTAGTGGTGTGTGTGCCCGTGCCGGTGCCGGTGGCAACAATACCCAAATCTTTACCAATGGCGGCAGTATAGCCGCTGTGGTTTTTTATTTGAGCCACCAGCGTGGCGTTTCTGCCCATAATATCAGCCGCAAGCGTGCTGCTAAACACAGGCAATGCCGGCTGCGTACCCAACACGCCAATAGCGGTGTGGGCTTTATCGCCATGCAACAACAGGTCTTTATATTCGGTAACATTATGATGATAGGTTTTATTGGCAGCTAAAAAAGCCAACATATTTTTCAAATCCTGTGCATCGTTTTGTATTTGGGTAACCTGCGTGGGGCTTATACCCAATGTAGAGGCATAGCCTCCTATTTTTGCCGCAAAATTAGTCATGTAAGTTTGTCGGCCGGCATCTGTAGTGCCTTGATAATGTTTATCGGTACTCATGAGTTTTTTTATTAAGGGGTTTATATAAGCAAATTTATAAAATTGGTCGATAAAAAAAAGCATTTATAGGTTATTTTAACAGATTTATATGAAATTGCACCGCTGGAAACGGTAATTGCACCGGTGCAAACTGTTTCTGCACGGGTGCAAATTAAAATTGCACCGTTGCTAATTGATTCTGCACGGGTGCAAAAGGTAATTGCACCGGTGCTAATGGTTTCTGCACTGGTGCAAACTGAAATTGCACCGTTGCAAATTGCTTCTGCACGGGTGCAAAATGCATTTATAGGGGTGCAAAATGCATTTATAGGGGTGCAATTTGCCCCTGCACCCGCTAAACCTTTTTTTGTTTTATATTTGAGGGGATGAAAAGATTGTTAGTTATATTCTTATCTCTATTATTATTTTCTGTTTATTCTCAAGAGGACACTACATCTGCAATGAGCATGTTATACAATCAATCTATGGTAAAAGCTAAACATAAGGCAGATTCTATTAGAAAAGCTACGCATAATTTTGGCTGTGCAATTTATGGAGGAATTGGAGAAGGCGGAAACAGCTTTAAAACTGGATTTGCATCTGGCGCAGGTGCATCTTTTCATTATAAATTTCATACCATAAATATGTATGCTTCACTTGCAACAAAATCTGAAGCCATTTCTTTTCAAAACGATAAAAGTTATACTTTATATAGTAGCAATTATGGTATTATGTATGGTTTAGGTGCTTATGATAAAAATGCTTCCGTTTCGATTGGCGTGGGGATTGGTTATAGTAGAACTAATATGATATTACAAGAAGGTCACTATAATATATCAGTAAACGGTTATGCACCAGGTTATCTTCCTGTTTATTATTCAAAAGTTGGTGCTTGTATTGGAGGTCAGGCAACGGCAGGCGGTAAATTCATCAGATTAACAACACAATTTTATGTAAACATATCTAATACAATTACCAACTATGCTTTTTTAGCTGGTCTTGCTATAGTAATTAGATAGCGTTAGGGATTGTAATGAAAATCCTTTTGTTGTAATCGACAAAAGATTGCAGTGCAAAGCCCGACGGCGTAACCGCCGGAACGCCCCATAGAAATATACATTTTACCTTAACATTTATAACTTTTAACTTACCTTCGCAGCCGTAAATTCAATGGGCAAAAAAGTAGCTTTTCATACACTTGGGTGCAAACTAAACTTTGCCGAAACCTCTACCATTGCCCGTAAGTTTGAAAACACCGGCTATACCAAAGTTGATTTTGCCGATGAGGCAGATGTGTATGTGCTAAACACCTGCTCGGTTACCGAAAATGCGGATAAGGAGTGCAAGCAGCTGATACGCAATGTGAAGAAACAATCTCCGCAGGCCATTGTAGCGGTTATAGGCTGTTATGCCCAGTTAAAAGCCAATGAAATAGGACAAATACCGGGCGTTGATTTGGTATTGGGTGCTAAAGAAAAGTTTAACCTGCCGCATTACATAAATAACCTTAGTAAAAAAGAACAAGCCGAAGTACATAGCTGTGAGATTGAGGAAACAGATGCTTTTATATCATCCTACTCTGCCGGAGACAGAACCCGTTCGTTCTTAAAAGTGCAGGATGGTTGCGATTATACTTGTTCTTATTGCACCATACCCCTTGCCCGTGGCAAAAGCCGTAGCGATAGTGTTGACCATGTGGTTGCACAGGCGAAAGAAATTGCCGCACAAGGCATAAAAGAAATTGTATTAACGGGTGTAAACATTGGCGATTTTGGTTTTACGCAAACATCGCACACCGAAAGAAAACAGGAAACATTTTTAGAACTGATACAAGAGCTGGATAGGGTAGAGGGTGTTGAGCGTTTCCGCATCTCATCCATAGAACCCAACTTATTAAAAGATGAGATTATAGATTTTGTGGCACAATCAAACAGGTTTGTTCCACACTTTCATGTGCCCTTGCAAAGTGGCAGCAATACTATTTTAAAGTTAATGCGCAGGCGTTATATGCGTGAACTTTATACCGAGCGCGTTGCCCGCATTAAACAAGTTATGCCGCATGCCTGCATTGGCGTAGATGTTATTGTGGGTTTTCCCGGAGAGACAGAGGCTGAGTTTTTAGAAACCTATAATTTTATTAATGCATTGGATATTTCTTACCTGCATGTGTTTACGTATTCTGAAAGACCGAATACAGATGCTATTGCCATTAGAAATACGGTTCCTGTTCATGAAAGAAAGGAACGTAATAAAATGCTGCGTATACTTTCTACTAAAAAGCAACGTGATTTCTACAATCAACATATAGGCAGTACACGCAAGGTTATGTTTGAAGAGGAAAATAAAAATGGGTTCATTAGTGGATTTACGGATAACTACATAAAGGTGCAGACCCCTTTCTCGGTAGATTTAATTCATTCCATGAACGATGTTTATCTTCAAAACATAAACGAAGCCGGACTTGTTAGCGCAACAGTAATTGTAGAATCAGAAGTTTTAGTGAGGAAATAGTATGAGAAAATTAAATAAAACACTTTCAAACGTAGCTTTATTATTTGGCATACTTGCAGCACTTTCTTGTTTATCTATATCGCTTATACTTTATGGTATGTTCTGTTCTGTTATGGGTATGATTCTTTCTATTATTGTCATATTTCAGCGCACCAAATATTTTGATGGAACCAAATGGAATCATCCTTCTATAATTGCCATGTTCTTAAGTTCAGTTCCTATTCTTTATCTTATTACAATTATCTTTATTTTTAAAGACCGAGCCTGATGCTGAAAAAGATAAAGCAATACTTGTCGCTTATAAAGTTCAGTCATACAGTATTTGCTATGCCCTTTGCCATGATTGGTTTTTTGTTGGCAGTAAAACAAGAACATCATTTCAATACTACCATTTTCTTCTATATGTTATTATGTATGGTGTTTGCACGTAGTGCAGCCATGGCTTTTAACCGTTATATAGACAGAAAGTTTGACGCACTAAATCCCCGTACAAAAAACAGAGAAGTACCGGCAGGGATAATTAATCCAACTTCTGCTTTACTGCTAACTATAATTTGTGCTGCTGCATTTATTACAACAACCTGGTTTATTAATTCTATTTGTTTTTATTTGTCTCCTGTGGCATTGGCTGTTATTTTAGGATATAGTTATACCAAGCGTTTTACCCCTCTGTGCCATTTAATATTAGGTGTTGGTTTAAGTCTTGCACCCATTGGGGCGTATCTTACCGTAACCGGTGAATTTAGTTTATTACCTATCCTTCTGTCTTTTGTAGTATTTACTTGGAGTGGAGGTTTTGATATTATATACGCTCTGCCCGATGCTGAATTTGATAAAGCACATAATCTGTATTCTATTCCTGCATGGCTAGGTATTAAACGTGCTTTAAAGTTTTCCGAAGCAGTTCATATTGTAACCGCTTTATTGCTTATTGCAGTTGGCCTGCGTGGACACTTTAGTATTTTATACTGGATGGGTACTGCTTGTTTTATTGGGCTGCTTATCTATCAGCACCGCCTGGTTAAACCAAATGATCTGAGTAAAGTTAATTTAGCTTTTGGTACGGTTAATGGTATTGGCAGTCTTGTTTTTTCTATATTTACCATAGCTGATATTTTTATCTGTAAGTAATGCAAGGCAAATACTCTTTACGCAAAATGGAAAACCTCCATATACCTTTATGGTTACTTAAAGACACCTGTTGGATGATGGAATGGAAAGCATTGGGTATCTGCATGATATTCCCTACAGTTTCTATGGCTTTCTTAATCACCTATTTTACCCGAAAATCAAATGAAGTATATATCAACATTGCTATTTGTTTCTGGATTGTAGCAAATGCTTTTTGGATGTGTTGCGAGTTTTTCGGGCATGTAGAGTATAAACTATATGCAGGTATTCCTTTTGCATGTGGATTTATAGCAACAGCCTATTTCTATCTATTTAAAAACAAAAATATCAATGAAAAGATTAGCTTATAGTATATCTTATCTCTTTCATCCCATGTTTATGTTGACGTATTTAATTACCTATTTCTTATTTACCGATAATTATTTCGCCTTCTTTATGTCGCCTGTAAAAAAGTTATTTCTCTTATCTGCAGTCCTTGTTTTTTCAGTTATACTGCCCTTGCTTAATATGGTCCTATTAAGAAAATTAGGATATATAAAAAGTATGCATGCCAAACAAAGCAGTGAACGTTTTATGCCCTATTTGTCAACTATCACTTTATACGTTGGTTTAATATATATCCTGCAGGGTTTAGCCATTCCTTATTTTTATAAGCAAATTATTTTGGTTTCAGCAATTGTTATTGCTATTGATTTTATCATAAACTTCTTTACCAAAATAAGCGCACATGCTTCGGGTATAGGTGGTTGTTTAGGCGTAATTTACTTTTACCAGTTTATTTCTACTGCCGGAGATATTAAACCTATCTGTTTCTGTTTGGTAATCGCCGGATTAATAGGCTTTGCCCGCTTATACTTAAACGAACACACACCTAAACAAGTTTATGGCGGTTTTGTAATAGGTTTGCTCGCTTCAGTAGCTTGTTTAACTTTGCTACTGTTTGTAAATCTTAATTTGTGATTTTAATAACCGGCGCTACAGGCTTATTGGGCAGTCATCTTACGGCAGCACTGCTTTTGCAGAATAAAAAGGTACATGCTTTGTATCGTGATAAATCTAAAAAAGAAAACACCAAGCAGATACTATCCTACTATACAAATGATGCAGATAAATATTTCTCTCAGATAGAATGGTATGAAGCTGATGTTACCGATTACTTTTCTTTACAGGAAGCTTTTACGGGAGTGACCGAAGTTTATCATTGTGCCGGCTTGGTTTCTTTTGATGAAAACGACAGTAAACAGTTATACGCCATTAATGCCGAAGGAACTGCGCATGTTATAAACACCTGTTTAGGTAAAGGAGTGCAAAAGTTTTGTCATGTCAGTTCAGTAGCAACCTTACAAGTTCAAACGCACAAGAAATACATTGATGAATTTTCTGTCTGGAAAACTGCTTCCGGTAATTCATCTTATGCTATTACCAAATATCGCGGAGAGTTTGAAGCATGGCGTGGTGCTGCAGAGGGACTAAATGTATTGGTAGTAAATCCATCCCTTATGTTAGGTGCCGGTTGCTGGGGGCAAAGCAGTACACAGCTTATTACTCAATGTTATAACGGACTACCTATTTATACCGAAGGTATCACGGGTTATGTAGATGTACGTGATGTAACAACTTGTATGATTCGCTTAATGGATGAAAATAAATTCGGACAACGTTTTATTTTAAACGCTGAAAACTGTTCTTTTAAAGAGGTTACACATCAACTCCAAGAAAATTTTGGCAAACCAATCAGTAGAATAAAAGCAGGTAAGTTTCTTTTGAATGTGGCTTTAGTTGGCGACGTATTAAGATGCATAATAACCCGTAAGAAACCAGTTATTACTAAAAATATTATACAGGCTGCACAAAGCAAGAGTTATTATGATAATACACGAGTATGTAAAGAACTTAATTTTCAGTTTCGTTCAATAAAAGAAAGCTTAACTTACGTAGCAGATTTATATAAAGAACACCGAAGATAAATTACAATTAACGGATAGTGTTATCTCGCAATGACTAATCGTCTGTTTGCAACACCATCTATACTTATCAGACTTATATTATAAATACCATCGGTTAAAGTATTTGCGTCTATATTAGCTTTTCCATTTTGTATAGTTTGACTTAATACTAATTTACCGTTTATATCGTAAATAGTACATTGCACATTTTGGTTTGTATAGGTTTTAATACTAAACATACCATTAGTAGGATTCGGGTAAATAGCTATTTGATTATTACTATTTGTTATTTGATTAATACCGGCAAAGGAAATCAAATGGCATCTACTGGTATCTCTACAACTATTCTGCGTTATTATTACTGCATAGTCTCCACCTATGGAAACCGCATAACTTTGATTGGTGGCTCCGCTAATAGCTGTATAGTTGCTGGCACAATTTATCCATTGGTAAGTAGCAGGTGAAACAGCATTAGCTGTTAAGGTGTAATTTCCGGTTATTGTTATGCTGGTATCAATATGTGTAACAGAAAGTGTCGTAATAACTAAACTATCATGCAAGCTTGTAGTTTGCAATGTATCATAATATACACCTGCTGTTTTATGGTAGTGATTACCAATATGAATACTGTCTCCAAAACAAATAGAAGCGGTGCCAACATTAGTAGGTAATACAATTACCATATTAGAATCTACATAATAATTATTGTAATTACTTGTGGTATCTGCTGCTGTAACGGTTACGGCTCTCACACTATCCATACCGTAATTTGGTATATCTACATAAATTCTATAACTGCCTAAATTAACGTGTCCAAAAGAATAATTTCCTGCACTATCGCTGGTAGTACGGGCAGCACAACCTCCACCTGGGTTTTTACCCAACTTCACATCAATACCTTTTAAAGGAGCACCATAAGGTTGATTATTTCCGTTATTTACTAATCGCATTCCACCAAACCCCGCTCCCTGGCTAATATTACCTGTAATAATACCGGAACCGGTTTGTGGAATGATGTCTATAACCGCAATATTATACATATCATTAGCACCGTTGTTACAATGGCTGACAGCAGTTATAGCAGAATCCCACAAATAAGTGATTGGTCCGGTACTGTAATAAGTAGGTACGGAATTTGGATAAATAACCGTATCAGCAAAAACTTTTATATAGTAATTTCCAGGGGCTACACTGGTAAAGGTATAGGTTCCTGTTGAACTGATATTAGCAGAATCTTTAGCTGTATCAGCAGTTAATCTTTGGGTATATAAATATACTTTACCTGATGTTATTGCACTTAAAGTGCTTGCATCAGTTATTGTACCTATAATATTATCATACTGATTTACATTTACTCGTATGGTATCCATATTACCACATCCATAAGAATCTGTTCCGTTTACCGTATAAACAGTAGTACTTGTTTGGCTAACGCCAATAGTTGGTGTAGTTGCTGTGGTATTCCATGTATAAGTTGCAGCGCCAATTGCTGTAAGCGTATCAATAAATCCGGTACAAACAGGGTTTGCAGAAGCATTAATACTAACAACAGGCAATGCATGTACCAATATTTGTTTGGTGAGCGTATCGGCAAAAGCAATGTTATCGTATACAATCAATGCTACGGTATGTGTGCCTGCCGAAGTAAACAAATAATTTATATTAGAAAGTGTGTTTTGTGTAACAGGTGCTGCACCATCAAATACCCACTTATAAATGGTAGCACCATCACTTCGGGTAGTTAAATTAGTAATGTTGGTTGAATCTCCAATACATACGCTATCAGCACTAAAGTGTGCTTGAGGGCCTACATACACACTATCTATATTCATTAGGCTCATGGTTCTTGCATTATCTTGTCCGTAAAAAAATACTTTGTGATAACCATTACTAAGTGATGAAACATTCAGGTTAACAGTTTGATCAATTAAAGTATCTGGGCCAATATTTACAGACATTCCTTGTCCCATAATTGGAGGAGTATCAAATGCGTACCGAAGTTGGGTAATAGGGGGGAAGCTAGCAGAAGGGCTTGTTATTTCAAGTTTTGTAACTGTTTCACTCCAACCACCATTGGCATCTTGCGCACGTAGCATTAGTATATGCGAACCACTGTTTAAGACAGATACATCAATATTTACAGTTTGGTCAATTAAACTATCCGGTGTTGTTAGTATAATGGGCGTGCCGTTTCCAAAGCCAGGATCAGTATCAAAAGCATACTCTAACTTTACAATATTCGGGCTATGAGAGCCACTCGAAACTATCATTTGATGCATTACCGTTTCACTCCAACCATCATTTGCATCATTTGCTCTTATCCCTAACATGTGTACTCCACCAGATAAGCCACTTAAATTAAAAGGAAAGGTATTATTAATTAAAGAATCGGGTGTAATGGTAACTGGAGTTGCAAGTCCATATCCCGGGTCGGTATCAAAGAAGTATTCTACTTTAGAAATATTGGGGCTATGCGAACCACTTGAAACAATAATTGAACGAACAACGGTTTGAGACCAACCGCCAGAACTATCCCGTACCCTTATACCCATAAGATGAGGGCCTCCGGTTAATCCGCTTAGGTTAAAAGGGAATGTACTATCAATCACCGAATCGGGCGTTATTGGCATTACCGTTGCATGACCAAAGCCCGGGTCCGTATCAAAAAAATACTCCATATAATTGGTAACGGGTTTTGTGCCATGAGATGATACAACAAAACCGCGAGAGGAGGTAGTGCTCCAATATCCACTATCATTTAATGTGCGTATAAAGAGCATATGTTGCCCGCCTGATAATGAGCTTAGGTTAACATGAAAGTTTACATCCGCTAAAGAATCGTTATTTAGAGTAATAGGTGTGCCATGTTTAAAACTAGGGTCAGTATCTACAAAATATTCGGCATACACCATTTTATACAGTTGCGCCTTCAACATAAATGTTGTGCTAAGACAAACTAATATGGTAAGTATATATCTCATGTTATAACAGATTTGAGATTTTAGTATTGAGATATGAGACTGTGCTGTCTCACCCCTCTATACTTGCTACTCAAACCTTTATTATTTGTTAGATTTTATTTTTACATGAACCGGTAAAGTGCCTGAACCGGAAGTGGGCGCCGCAAAGAAATAAACAGAAGGCACTGTTGGCATACCTGATAATACATAAGGGTCTGAACCTCCAAACGCACCACAATCTTCACCGCTAAAACCGGCTCCAATAGCCGAAGAACCCGCTTTTAGTTTATATTGCCCATCAGTGCTGCCTACTCCAACAAACACAATTCCCATATTTACGTTTATTTGGTTGTTATGTGCATTATGATTCGTAGTATCTAATTGCGCCACGTTAGAAATATTATTATTCATAGAATTATTTGAACCGGACATAACTGCACCGGAAATGTTGAGAATATTATTATTAAAGGTTGAATTATTAATGGTTGTATAAGAGTTTAGAGTCCCTAGGATGGTGTTATTAGTAATGATGGCAGATGCACCCGGGTCAACATATACAACATCATAGCCACCACCCGTGTTTTGTATAATGTTATTGGCAACCGTAATATTACTGC
This sequence comes from Bacteroidota bacterium, assembly GCA_003153315.1. Classification (GTDB taxonomy): domain Bacteria; phylum Bacteroidota; class Bacteroidia; order B-17B0; family Aurantibacillaceae; genus PALSA-968. Next base: position 33,794 of record PLYA01000024.1, on the reverse strand, counting down.
TGCCCGAAGTAATATAAAGAGGAGCACAGGCATTACCACAATTATTATTACTTGTTATATAATTTTGTACAATTAAATCGTTAGAGCTATTACTGTTAACGTTTATCCCGGCGTTATTGTAACTACCATTATTAATAATGTAATTTCGTTTCAGAACAATATTATTATCGGCAAGAGACAGATAGTACATCTGTAATCCGGTTAAATAAGTACCCGCGCTACCTGTATTGCAAATAATTTGATTAAACCAGGCCGTGCTTGGGTTAACCTGCGTTTGCGGGTTTTGTGCCAAAAAATACCCCGGGCCAATTATATTTATCTTTTTGGTAATGGTAAGTATGCCATAGGAAATAGTTGACCCTTCTATATAAAGAGTATCTCCTGCATTGCAGGCATTGTGCGCGGTTTGGGCTACGCTATATTGTGCGGCAGTACCCGGGTTATTGTTTACGCGATAAATAGCAGCTTGCGACGTTAAACACACGAACGAAATGATAAATAAGGGGATTAATTTTTTCATGATATTAATTTTTTTGTAATTCAAAAGTAATACTTTTTGAAATATTCCAAAATTAATTTCATGAAATGTTAAAAAGTGGCTCGCTTATTAATAGCTAACCCACTTAGGTGCAATAACCTTACTGCTTATAATATTTGCATTATGAATGCTTTACTTAAACTGCTCGCATTTATTGTATACATTGACCTTATAAGTTACTTTACCACCTTAGCCAAAGTTTTCCCTTCAAGGTTTTGTTTTTCTAAAGTCCAACTCGCGGTAGGGCTTGTTTCTAACCACGTTTCACCGAATTTTCTAAAAACTTCTACAGCCAAACCATATACCTCCCTAAAATGTTCCTCTAATTCTGCAACCGTCATATTGGGTGTTATGGTTAAATTTCCTTTTTTATGAATGGTTCTGCATTCTCCTAATGTTTTGCTATGCTGTTTCACAAACTTTTTTCCCGGTGCGCCATCAGGTTCATGAGGTTTTGATAAAAACTCTAATTTAAGAAAAGGAAACATCGTGTTGAATTCCTCTTGAATAGCAAATATTTTTCGGTGATCGTTAATTATTATTTCCATATGCTTTGTTTTAAAGCAAAAATATTTCATTTACAAAGCAATTTGCATGAGTGAGGTCATAAGCAGATATGATTATTATCAATCCTAGGAGTTTTCTTCAATTACCTAAAGCTTTGCGCTCTTGTCCAATATGTTTGCATGGTTGACCCAATCGTTTGCGTTCCTGTCCGATTGATTTGCTCTCTTTACTAAATGATTTGCGCGGTTAACCCAATCGTTTGCATTCCTGCCCGATTGATTTGCGCTCCTTCCATAAGCGTTTGCATGATTGGCCTAAAGCTTTGCGCCCTTGTCCAATACGTTTGCGAGGTTAACCAAATGATTTGCGGAGTTGATCCAATCGTTTGCACTCCTGTCCGATTGATTTGCGCTCTTGTCCAATACGTTTGCATGGTTGACCTAAGGATTTGTTTGACTTACCTAAAGCTTTGAAGCCTTGACCAACACGTTTGAAAGGTTTACCCAAAGCTTTGAAGACCTGCGCATCGCGTTTGAAAAGCAGTCAATCCTAATTTCAGCCTATCCTCATCTCGTTTCAAAGGCCAATAACTGTTTAAATCCTCTCCTTTTTACTGTTTTCTAAATTTATGGTATAAACCCTTACCGATTATCCTTTTTAAATACCCTTTCTAATTTCTTATCTGTTTTTCATCAAAAAGTTTCAGGCTTGTATATTGAACAATAATACATTTACTCCATCTATTAAACTAAAATACGATGTTACAAATTGAACACTTAAGCAAAAAATACAGCAACGGCGTACATGCCTTGGATGATGTATCCCTTTCTATAAACACAGGTATGTTTGGACTGTTGGGTCCTAATGGTGCAGGCAAATCATCGCTGATGCGCACGCTGGCTACCTTGCAGGATGCCGATAGCGGTACTGCCATGCTGGGCGATATTGATGTATTGCACAACAAAGAAGCTGTAAGAAGTGTATTAGGATACCTGCCTCAGGAGTTTGGTGTATATCCCCGCACCTCTGCAGTTGATTTGTTAGATCATCTGGCTTTATTAAAAGGTTTTAGCAATAGTTCTGAACGTAAAGAGATGGTAAGCAGTTTGCTTAACAAAGTAAATTTATACGAGCATCGTAAAAAAGCGGTAAGCAGTTATAGCGGTGGTATGCGTCAGCGTTTTGGTATTGCTCAGTGCTTAATTGGTAATCCTAAACTGGTTATTGTAGATGAACCCACCGCAGGTTTAGACCCAGGCGAGCGTAACCGTTTTTATAATATCCTTAGCGAGATTGGTGAGAACATTATTGTGATACTATCTACACACATTGTGCAGGATGTAAGAGAGCTTTGTACCCAAATGGCCATTATGGATAAAGGTAAAGTGTTGTTTAGTGGCGATACCGATGATGCGCTGCTTCAGATAAAAGGAAAGGTGTGGGAACGCAAAGTAGATAAAGCTGACTTAACTAAATTTCAGAATGAATACAAAATTATTTCCAGTAAGCTGGTAGGAGGTAAGCCATTAATTCATGCCTATTCGGATGCTGATTTAGGTAACGGGTTCACCAAAGCAGAGGAAAACCTGGAAGATGTATTCTTTGCCAAACTGAACGAATTAGTTTAAACAACAAGCCTTACAATTATGTGGAAATTTATAAAACACGAATGGAAATATTGGCTTAGCTCGCCAATGACCTGGATATTTTTAGTCATTAATACCCTGCTCATTATGGGTGCCGTATCATCTGATAACATTAGTATTGGAGGTGGAGTGGGCAGTGTGCATAAAAATGCGCCTTACGTAGTGCAAACGTATTATGGGGTAATGTCTTTGGTTTGTTTATTAATGACAACCGCTTTTATGAATGCATCCGCCAATCGCGACTTTGCACATGGTATGTATCAGTTTGTTTTTTCATCGCCCATCAATAAGCGCGATTATTATTTCGGTAAGTTTATTGGGGCAGTTACCATTGCCATCATCCCTTTACTGGGTGTTTCTCTGGGTAGTTTAATTGGTCCCTTAATGCCTTGGGCGCAAACTGAAAGATACGGTGATGTTGTTTGGAGCGGACATCTGTTAGGTCTTATAAGTTTTGGTATTCCTAATACAATTATTGCAGCCGTGCTGTTGTATGCATTGGCTATTATTTTCCGTAATAATATTGTTTCGTTTGTTGGCTCTATGATGATTTTGATTTTGTATGCTGTATCATCAGGTTTTACAAAAGATATTGAAAAAGAGTGGCTGGCTAATCTCTTAGACCCTTTTGGGTTTCAACCCGAAAGTATTGTATCTAAATACATGACGGTTGATGAGAAGAACATACATGCAGTGCCTTTGGCAGGTGCCTTTTTGTTTAACCGTTTAATATGGATGGGATTTAGCTTTGTCATTTTAGTAGCCGCATATTTTAAATTCTCTTTCAGTACCAAGAATGAAAAAGTAAAAAAGAAGAAAGAAATAAAACAAGAAGAAACTGCTTTACAGATTGTTACAAATACATACACGGCAAGTAATGCAAATAAGTTTTCTTTTTCAGCCTTATGGTATTTAATCCGTTTCGAAACAAAAGCTGTTATCAAAAACCCTACGTTTATTATCATCGCCATACTTGGTTTACTTAATTTAATTACTTCTTTAACAAGTTTCACTACCCGATACGGTACTGATCAATACCCTGTAACCTATGATGTTATTGATAGTATCAGAGGTTCGTTTTATTTATTTCTAATAGCCATCATTACTTTTTATACCGGTGTTTTAGTTTGGAAGGAACGCGATGCCAAAATGAATGAAATACAGGATGCCACGCCTGTGCAAACATCTCTGCTCTTTGTTTCAAAAGCTGTAGCTATGGTGTTTTCTATTGGGTTAATCCTTGTTTGTACTATTCTGTTAGGTATGATAGCACAAACAGCCTTCGGTTATCACCGCTACCAATTAGATGTATATATTAAATCATTACTGGTAATGGATTTATTGTCATTCTCATTTTTAGTAGTTATCGCTTTGTTCTTCCATTATCTTATCAATAACCGCTACATAGCCTACTTTGCTTTTGTTGCTTTTGTAATTCTGAATCAATTCATCTGGCGTGTATTTCAGATTAATACCAACATGCTCAAATTTGGTGGAACACCTAACGTTACCTATTCCGATATGAATGGTTTTGGCCCCTTTGTACCATCACTGACCTGGTTTAATATATATTGGTTTGCAGCCAGTATCCTTATCAGTTTTGTAATTTTTGCCTTTTATATACGAGGTAAAGAAACCGGATTTGGTCATAGGCTTAGTCAGGCAAAAGCTTTATTAAATAAAAAGAAATTAGCTATTGGCCTTAGCCTTTTTGTATTTATTCTGTGCGCAAGTTTTGTTTATTACAACACCAAAGTGTTGAACAAATATGATACAGAAAAAGAACAGGAAAAGAAACAGGTAGAATATGAGTTAACCTACAAGAAATACGAGAACCTGGCGCAACCTCGTTTTTATAAATATGAGTATAACATTGATATCATGCCTGCAGAAAGAAGCATGAAAGCTTCCATTGATGGGTGGGCAAGAAATACTTCCAATCAACCTATCACTGAATTACATTTTGCCATGCCGCAAATTCCTGATAGTGTAAATATTATCATTGGAGGAAGTAAATTAAAACTAAATGATAAACGGTTAAGCTACCGCATTTATATTTTAGATAAACCACTTCAACCAAAAGATTCCATCCTAATAAAGTTTGATGTATCAAGAATTACCAAAGGCTTTGAAAACGAAGTAAGCTTTACACAGCTTACCCAAAACGGAACCTTCTTTAATAACCGTGATATTGTTCCAACATTTGGTTATGATAGCGGCAATGAAATAATGGATAAAAACAAACGCATTAAATACAAATTGCCTAAGCGTTTGCGCATGGCTAAATTAAACGAACATAATATGGTGGCAAGAGCTAATACTTATATTAGTTCGGATGCCGATTTGGTAGATGTAAATACAATCATCAGTACTTCTCCTGACCAGATTGCCATTGCGCCTGGCAGCCTACTCAAAACCTGGGAAGCTAATGGAAAAAGGTATTTTAATTATAAGCTCGATCAAAAATCATGGGATTTTTATTCTTTCATTTCTGCCAATTATGAAGTAGCCCGTAAGAAATGGAACGGAATTGATTTGGAAGTATACTACTATAAAGAGCATGCATATAATGTGCCTAACATGTTAAAGAGCTTAGAGAAGTCAATGGAGTATTACACCAAAAATTTTGGGAAATATTATCATAAACAATGCCGCATTATTGAGTTTCCACGTTATTCAAGTTTTGCACAGGCATTTCCGGGTACTATGCCATACAGCGAAGGAATTGGCTTTATAGTGGATTTGCGAAATGTTACTAAAGATGATGTTGATATGGTTTATTATGTAGTGGCGCATGAAATGGGACATCAGTACTGGGCACATCAGTTATTAGGCCCTGAAATGCAGGGTAGTGAACTAATGAGTGAAGGTTTTGCACAATATTCTGCCTTAATGGTAATGGAAAAAGAATATGGCAGAGATCGAATGCAAAAATTCTTAAAGTATGAAATGGATGGTTATTTGCGCGGCAGAAGCACGGAATTTGAAGCGGAACGCCCTCTAATGAAAACAGAACATCAGCAGTACATTCATTATCAAAAGGCAAGCGTGGTGATGTATTATTTAAAAGAAATGATAGGAGAAGATAAAGTAAATCAGGCATTACATTCTTTACTCGATTCGTTCGCATATAAGCCAGCTCCTTATCCGACCTCACTTTCGGCTGTAAGAGCCTTTAGGAAAGTAACGCCCGATAGCTTACAATATTTGATTGATGATATGTTTGAAAATATCACCCTCTTTTCTAACCGGATGATGGACGCGAAGTATAAAAAAGTAGGCGATGAATATGAAGTAATACTTAACACTTCTTCAGAAAAGTTCAGAGCAGATTCCTTAGGGAAAGAAACAGCTATTCCAATAGCCGATTATATTGATATAGGTATTTTCTCTGAACCCATCGGCAAAAATAATTTAGGTAAGCCATTATTATTGCAACGCTTTAAAATAACTAAGAAAGACAATGTTTTTACTTTCAGGATTAAAGAGAAGCCTTATCAGGCAGGCATAGACCCCTACAATTATCTGATTGATCGCTTACCTGATGATAACTTGAAAAAGATGAGCGATGAATCTTTGTAGAAGGGTAGAAAAACTAACTTGAAGTACGATCCTTATTACTTCTCTACCGCGTTAAAGTATTGGTTAACCTTTTGGCGGTAATAGGGAGTTAAATCTGCGGGTATAGTTTTTAGTAGTTCTGTTTCTTTTTCTTTCAGTTTCTGGTATTCTAAGAATAAGGTTGGATTGGCGTAGTCTTGCTGCTTAGCTTCGTTGCTCTTGCGTTGCTCATCCTGTTCCTGCTGGCGTTCTGCCTTTTCGCTTTCCAGCAGTTTAGTCATTATTTCCTGCTGACGTTTAATTGTTTCTTGTGTAATACGCTTGTTCACCAAATCAGTTTCTGTTTCTTCCATCTTGCTAAGCATATCTCCACCGGGTTGTTGCCCCCCTTCTTTTAATTTTTGCATAGCTTCCTGCACACTTCTGCGTATAGCTTCCTGCTCAGCAGCCATTTTTGCGATGCTTTCACTCATTCCCGGCATATTACCGTAAGGATTATTTCCTCCTTTTTGTTGACCGGGTTTATCTCCGGGTTTTTTACCCCCTGCTTGTTTGCCTTCTTCCAGCATTTTCTTCATCTGCTCAATTTGCTTATTCAGCTGCTCTTGCATTTTGCGCATATTAGCCATGCTTGGTTTTCCTCCTTTGCCACTACCCGGCTTTTTGCAAGTACCGCTACCCGGTTTATCATTTGGTTTACCTTTCATTTGAGCATCTTTTTGCATCTTCTCTAACGATTCATTCAGCATCAGGGCAAGATTGTTAATAGAGGTCATCGCATTTTGTCCGCGCACCTGTGCTTCTCCGTTATTACGTTCTTCAAGCGCACTGATTGCTTTTTGCATATTCATTTGCACACTGCTTATCTCACGGTTTATAACCGCAGAAACTTTCGGGTTGCGTTTACTTATCGCAAACAGACTATCTTCTATAATCTTACTGTCGTCTTGCAATTGCTTTTGGTTTTGTGCCAGCTTGGTATAATGAGGGTCGTTAGTTTTTGTCTTCTTAATATCCTTATCTAACTCTTCCTGCGCAAAAGACACGTGCAATAAGTTTTCTAATACCTGCCTGATAGCCAGCATATCTTCTCCCTCTTCTTCTTTTTGCATTTTATCTAAAGCTTTTTGCATAGCGCTACTCATCTCCTGCATTTGTTCAGCCGCTTCTTTCTGTGATTTAGATGCGCCCTTTTTATTCTTCTTCTGCAATTGCTCTGATGCATTCTTCTGTTCTTCGCTCGCTTTTTGTTCCTGCGCTTTGGTATCAGGCATAGGTAATTGATTTTCCATGCTTTTATTAAGTTCTTGCATTTTATCAATATCCTTTTTTATATCATCAAACTTCTTTGTCAGCTCATCCTGCTTTTGCTCGGCAGTTTTATTGGCGTCTTCTTTTTTGTTCTCTCCGGCCTGATTTTTCTCGTCCTGCTTCTTTTGTTCTGCATTTTTGTTTTCCTTGTCGGCAGTCTTGCTTTTATCGTCGTTAGCTTTTTTATTCTCGGTTTCCTTACTTAATTCATCCTGTTTCTTAGCTAGCTCATCCAACTTCTTGGTAACATCTTCCATCTTCTGCTCAACCTCCATTTGCTTAAACTGTTCAAGTGTTCTATCCAGTTCTTTTTCAATATCCTTATCACTTAGTTTTAATTTCTCTAAAGTTTCCTGCACTTTATTCTTATCCATTTTATCCATCAGCTTTTGCAACTCATCAAACATCTTTTTCATCTCGGGTGTCATCATGTTTTCAAAAAGCTTTTCCAGTTCTTTTTGTTTTTCTAAAATGCTTTCGTTCTGATTTTTGTATTTGTTCTGCTCTTCATTATTCTGTGCATTATCCTGCTTCATCTGGTCTATCTTTTTCTCCAGCTCTTTTTCGTTTTTCAAAAGCTTTTCCAGTTGTTTCTTTTCATCATAACCCAGTTGCTTTTTCTCTAATACTTTTTTGTTCAGGTCGGCAATTTCCTTTTGCAGGTCTTTAGCCTTTTTCAAACTGGCCTCTAAATCTTCCTTAATACTGGCGTTGTTTTTATCTGTTTCTTTTTCAAGTTCGTCAAGGGTTGGTGCTTTAAAAGTTTCAATACTTGTTTTAGCAGATTTAGAACCATTTACTCCGTCATTATCCCACACTTCAAAATAGTATTCTACTTTATCTCCGGGTTTTAATGCCATTTTAGAAATATCTATATAATGTACAAAAGGCTGTGTAAGCTGACTTGCCTGCAAAGGCATAGCGTACTCCTGCACTTTTTCAGATGCTGTTCCGCTTGTGTCTGAGCTATATACTTTGTAATGAAACTGAAAGCGGTTAAAGCCATAATCATCTTTAATATTGCCCGAGAAATAAATAATATTCTTCTTTAACGAATCTGTTTTTTCGTGCATTTCAATTACCGGATAGGCATCCGGTATCACATTAATGGCATAGTTTACAGAATCTGCTTTCTGCACAAAGCGGTTGTTGGTGTTTATGGTGTAAGCTGCGTTCTGCATAAAACGTTTGCTGAACGAAAATTTGTTTTCTGCCGTAGGTTTTAATTCAAGTAATGAATCGGCAAAGTGCAAAGAAATGCCATCACTATTTTTGGTATTGAACGTCCAGGTTATTTTTGTGCCCTGTGGTACCAGCATATCTCCGGTATTGCTTATCACTTCATCCTTACGATTAAGGTAGGCCGGGTATTTTAGCTGGGCTTCAAAGCCAAGTAATATGGGCTTCGGTAACACAGTTAAATTATAAGGTTTTGATTTAAACCCGCCACCTGATAGCTGAAAGTCAACATCCTGTTGTACGTTTTTAAAGGTGTAAGTAAACTCATCCGTCTTTTGTTTCTCCAGTTTTAGTTCATTTCCTTTTATAACTACAAATACTTCGGCAGGTGCCTCACTACCGTTAATTTTTACATGCAGCGTAAAATCCTGTTGTTGTACTGCCTTTAAATCTTTATTTTCTATTTCAAACTGAAAGGGTGCTTCCTTTTCAAAATAAGATGAATGATGAATCAACCGGGTAGTACCCGTTTTAAGTATTTTTTTGTTTACAATCAGGATAGTGAACAGCAGCAGAAAAGGAATGGAAACATACTTCAGGTACTTTCTGTTTTCATTGATATCAATAGCTGCGGTAAACGGAACAGGCCTTAATTCGGTAACCTTTTGGTTAATGCTTGCCTGCAATAACTCTACGGAAGCTGCATTATCTTTTATAGACTGCAGTTGCAATACATTAAGCAGTTTATCCTGCACATTACTAAAGTGACTACCAATAATGCTTGCCGCCTGTTTGTAACTGATAACCGAACCAAAGCTGTTTAGTTTTAAAAGCGGCACTACAATGTATTTGGCAAGTATGTATGCGCTTGTGGCTATAAAACCATAAAACAAAATAGTACGTATTACAGTATTAAACTCGGCAAAATACTCCAAGGTGCTTATGCCTATATAAAAAAGCAATACCAAACCAACCGAATAGAGCAAGCCCTTAACCAACTGGTTTTTGTAATACTTGCGTATAAACTCATCCAGCTTTTGTATGATAATATTATCGGTGGTGCCCATGTAAAAAGTAACAGTAAAGATACTAGTTATAACGTATAAAGGATGCATTTATGCAGTAAGTTTTATTGTTTCTATATTATGGGTAAGCATCCCGATGGTCTGGATTAGCTTCTCTATACCATGGATTAACATCTTGATGTTCTGGGTAAGCATCTCAATGCTCTGGATTAGCTTTTCTATAGCGTGGATTAACATCTCGATGGTCTGGGTAAGCATCTCGATGGTCTGGATTAGCTTCTCTACATCGTGGATTAATATCTTGATGTTCTGGATTGATTTCTGCGTTGTAATAAAATCTATTTTAACATATTTTAATCGGGTTTGGCATGATAGTTGCGATACCTCTATTAATAAAAACAGAAGCCATGAATCAATTACAATTAAACCACAAAAGCATGTTTGAAACAGTATATCAAACTATGCAAAGCAACTTAAGTTTATGGAGTAGTAATGCCGGAATAAGCGCAGCGGTAACTGCTTTGCTGGGCAGGATAACCAGTTTGGGTAATGCGATTACGGGGCAATTAGTAAACTTTAGAGTAGTAACACAAACGAAGGAACAGGCAAAAGAAACACTGATTGCACTTACTTTATCTCATGCGGCGGCGGGTAAAGGTTTTGGGGCAAGTAGTGGAAACAGTACGTTGAAAGGTATTTGCAAGGTTTCGCAATCTAAACTTGAAGATATGGCGGAAGACCAACTGGGAAATTTTTGCCAGACGATATATAATGCGGTAAGTCCTGTGATTGGAAGTTTGGCAAGTTATGGTGTGAATAGTGCGAGCCTGTTGCAATGGAGTAATGCGATAACTGCTTTTGAAGGCAAACTGGGGCAACCGCAAAGTGCGATACAGGCAAATGCGAGTTATACGGCCACAATAGAACCTATGATTACAACTACCAGTACGTTTTTGGAAGAACAATTGGATACATTGATGTTGCAATTTAAAACAAGCAACCTTACTTTTTATAAAGCTTATAAGGGCAGTAGAAAATTGCCAAGTCACGGGCATAGAACTACGGTAACAGTTGCAGGATTGATTAGTGCTGTGGGTGCACCACTTTTGAAAGCGCATATTATGTTGGTAGCAAGCGGACAAAACACACGCAAGAAAATTACAAAGACGGATGGTAAGTTTAAATTTGCGCGATTGAAACCGGGTACTTATGTGATAACCTTGAGTGCAAACGGTATGGTGGCGCAAAGCAAAACGATTACGGTGACACATGCAGGAAATATAACTGAGAATTTTACGATGGTAGTGAGTACGGGTAGTGGAACTACAACGGGTGGGGCTATGCCTGTGGCGGGGGCTTAATGAGCTGTTTCTTTTTATGTCATGATTTCAAGCAACAGTAAAGAACCCTTCTTAGAAATGAGAAGGGTTTTTGTTTAAAAACATTTTACTACTTTCTTTTTCCCTGATGAAAAAGAAACAAAAAATCAAGACCAAACGATCTGCAACGCACAAGGCTAAACTGCTCCGCGTTTGGTCGGGCGGCGCACTGAGTTAAAAGAAATTTTGTTTTATATTTGGTGTGATGAAACAAATTCTGATTTGTATACTTTGTTGTTCTAATAACAATTTTTCTTGGAAAGACTTTACACAAATAATACTTGCAATTACAACAGTAGTAATTTCAGTTTTGACTTATAAGTTAGCCAAAAAAATTTCTTTTAAAAAGACCTTAAAAGATAGGCAATTTGAAGTTGTTTGTGAATTTATTAAAGATTTCTCTTCATCTCTAATAACAATATCATATCAAAAGCCTGATGGAAACGGAGGTATAACTAGTACTTATTTATCAAATTTTCGTTCAATAAATTTTAAAAAGCAAAATGCTGATATATTTGAATGTAAGAATTTTATAGTTCAAGAAGATGGATTTAATCATTTTCTCTTTATGCATCTAATTGGTAATCCGTTTTTACCTATAGAATTATCTAATGAATTAAGAAAACTATGGTTTCATACTGAAAAAAGAATTAATGATCCAATGGAATTAGGAGAATATGTTATTATTTCAAATTTAAACAATTATGAAAATAAAAACTATTCTATGCCTAAAGGAAAGGAATTTAGTGATTTTGAATCCTTTTATAATTTTATTAATAATATAATGAGTATTGCTAATGATTGGTTAAACAAGCACGAGGCATCTGATTTAAATTTCAGAAATTAAGTTTGAGATGATGTTGTTTGCGTTAGGGATTGTAGTGGAAAGCCTTTTGCCATGTGAGATTGCTTCGGGCAGAGCCCTCGCAATGACGAGGAGGGGCAAAAGCTTGTAACGGAAAGCCCGCCGTTGTAATCAACGGAACGCCCAAACTTCGACATTTCGACAGGCTCAATGTCCAGCGTAAAAGGAACGCCCAACTAATTTAAAGAACAGCTAACCGTTTGTGTAGCTGTAGTTGAGTTCAGCGCATTACAATCGCCGGTAGCATTTGCCTTGGTATTATTAAATTTTGTTGCAGTTGTAGAGTTTGTACCGCCAAAAAGAACGGTGCAGGTGCAGGTGTAGTTCCTTTTACAGGCTGTGCTTAAAGCAATTACTAGAATAAATGTTAATACAATTTTTTGCATAGCGATTAGGTTAAATAATATCCCTTATTAAAACATTTCCTTTGTTTTCGTTCAATACCTCGTCAAACTCACTCATTACTTTATGTATGTTTTGCAGCTCGGCGGTAGATTGTATGGGCAATTCATTCACCCCTTTGGTATCTAACTTATCTAAAATATATTTTACACTCAATTTGTTTTCTGATATGGCAGGCTGGTAGGCTACATCTTTTTCTTTCTCGGTTTTTACCTCGCAAAGTATTTCGGTTTCGGTAAAATCAAAAATAATCATGCGGGCCAGGCGTATGGGCATATCCAGGCGCCCGGCTATTTGAGCTGCGGTAAGCGGTGCTTTGCCTTCTATAAAATTGCGTACCACCAAATTGGCAAGCAACAACGATATGGTACGTCTGTAACGCGTACTGATGTTTTTAATGTCGCTCTCTAACTCATAATGATCTACATTTTGATTGGCAAAAGAAAGCTCGGCGCCAAACAATACAATATACCAGCTGTATTGCATCCATATTAAAAACAGGGGCAAGGCGGCAAAGCTTCCGTAAACGGCATCGTACTTTACTGCACCCACCTGAAAAGCAATGTATGCCCACTGCAATATATCAAATGCAACGGCAGCTACAATACCTGCCATCATTGCCGATTTGAACTTTACACGGGTGTTGGGCAACACCACATAGATAAACGTAAACATGCCCGAAAGCAATAAGAGGGATGTTATTTTCAGTACGATTTTAAATACAATCCCGAAATGACTAAGCCATGCAAGGCTTTCTAAAGAACCAAGTTCGGTACTTAAAAAAATACTTACACCGCTTGATATAAACATTAAAATAGGCGCAAAAATGGTAATGGCAATGTAATCTGTAATGCGGCGGATAAAGCTTCTCCCTTTTTTTATTTCCCAAATTTCATTGAACGAATTTTCTATGCTGCTAAGTAAACTTAATACGGTATAGATTAAAAGCAGAATACCAATACTTGCAATAATGCCTCCTTGTGTGGTTTTCAGCATTTTATCGGCATACTCAAAAGCCTGGGTAAGTATGCTTGTATATCGGGAAAAATGGTGCAATAGGTAAGCTTCTAACTTTTGCTGCAAACCAAATCCTTTTGAAACAGCAAACAATAATGCCAATAAAGGAACAATGGCAAATAACATATAATAGGTAAGGGCAGAGGCTTTAACCATGCAATTATCTTCGTTAAAGCCTTTGATAGATAAAGTAATTATGCGCAATTGCTTTATTAAGAAACCTTGCTTTTTATCCAGTTTATTAAGGCGTATCTTCCATATTTTGGAAGTAAGAAAATTAACCAGCTTTTGTATCCAGGTAAATAATTTAAACATAGTGTGCCAAAATTAATACCATTTTTTAATATCTGTGTTTAAAGTACCTTTGGGCAAAATGACTGCTTATACATTTATACAAAAGAATGCCTGGTGGCTGGTAAGCATTGTATATACAGTTATTATTGTAAGTTGCTGCAATATACCTGTTTTTTGGGATATGTACGGACAGGTAAAATTGGCGCATTATTATTTGGAAACAAATTTTAAACATCTGCTACCTAACGGAAATGGCTTTACTGACAACGGACATTTCCCCTTATATAGCTTGTATTTAGCGGTTTTGTTTAAACTCTTCGGGTTTAAATTGTGGTTGGCTCATGTATCCATCATTCCTTTTGTGATGGGGCTTTTATACCAATTGCAAATGTTGTGCAAACGCTTTCTGTCAGATGAAAAGACTTTGTGGGTTCTTCTGCTAACGCTTATACACCCTGCACTGGTAGCACAAAGCATTTATTTTAGCAGCGAAATAGGTTTTGTATTTTTTGCTTTATGGATGATGAATACCATAAAAGATGTAAGAGCATCACGCATGGTATTATCTTCAAGTCTGTTATGTTTGCTCAACTTGCGGGCACTTCCCTTAGTAATTATTGTACTGCTTTACTTTGTCTTTGTAAAGAAGCAAAAAACGGCATGGTATCTATCCTTTTCCATTATAGTTACTGTAGCATGGATGTGTATTCATTTTTATGTAAGCGCTTGGTTTTTTACTAACCCTGAGAATCTAAGGCACAGAACTGTTTTAGGTTTTGCAGGAATGATGAAGAACCTCCTTGGGTGCTCGATTAGATTGCTCGACTTTGGAAACATTATCGCTTTAATTTTTATTGCCCTCTTTTGTTCTAAACAAAAAAAGATTGAGGAACCTTTTATGTTTCTTTTATTAATATCTGTATCCGTTATTGCTTTTTGTATTCCTTTATCAAACCCTATTAGTAACCGATATTTTTTGTTAGTATATATACTTGCTCTTCCTGCTTTTATGTATTCTATTTCTTCTTTAAGTAAGCAAAAAATGGCAGCTGCTTTTTTTGTTTTTGCATTATTTTTAGTGCAAAGCAATTGGCTTATTAAGCCTGGTAAATATAGCAACGCGTGGGATTGTAATTTACAAAGCTTAAATTATTTTGGTGTAAGGAAAGAGTTGGATAACTATGTTTCAGAAAACAATATTTCTCCTAACGATGTAGCTGCCGGTTTTCAGGTTTATTTTAATGATGCATTTTATTTAATGAATGGTTCAAACAAAGAATATGATTTATTAAGTGATACAGAGATGAATGTAAACTTATACATAGCCGATAGTAATATTTGCAATAACTATAATGCGCAACGTAAGGATTATTTAGAAAAAAATTATTTTTTAATAAAAAGCTTTGTAAAAGGTAGTATCTATATAAAGCTTTATAAGAGGAATGATTTATTCATGGCCATCATAAAGTGAAAGCGGTTATTTGGTTTTTCTTCCGCTTCTTTCTAATCCAATGTCCTTAACTTTGTTTCTATTGTAATTAGTAAGGAATTAATCTACTGTAGCAATAACTTTTAGCTCAATAGCAATAGGTGTTGGCAGGCAATTAATTTCTATAGTAGTACGGCATGGAGGATTTTCTTTAAAATATTCTGCCCAAAGTTTATTGTATTTTGGGAAATCATCTTTCATGTTGGTCAAGAAAACTGTTACATCAACAATTTTATTCCAATTGCTTCCAGAATCTTCCAGTATGTATTTAATATTACGAAATACACTGTGGCATTGCGCCTCAATATCATAGGAAACAATCTTTCCGTTTGCGTCTAATTCCACGCCTGGTATTTTTTTTGTGCCGCGCTCGCGCGGACCCACACCACTTAAGAACAATAAATTACCCACTCTTTTGGCGTGCGGGTATAAACCAACGGGTTCAGGTGCTTTACCCGATTCTATGCTTTTATTTTCTGTGTTCATATTTTTAAAGGATTGCTAAGCAAAGATAATGTTCTTTAGTAACAAAGTTTAGTGCTCAAAGGAAACAAAGAAAAAAACATAGATGCAAGCACTCTAAACGAGGGTGTTTATAATCTTAGGGTTATAAGCAACAAAGATGTGGTAAATAAGAGATTTCTTATTGTGAGGTAAAGTTTCCTCTTTCCATTGCAAATGAAGTAAAGAAATCTCTATAGTAAACAGATTGTCACATCATAATGATTAAGAACTAAAAGATTTTAGCTTTAGCGCAATGTTAATTAAAAGTTATTTTTTTATATTAATACTTGCTTAAATAGCTTTTCTTATTACTTTTGGCTGAATTAACCAATTAAAAAACAATGTTTATGAAAAAAATCTTTACCATTACAACCATTTTAGGGCTTGGGATATTAATTTCTTTTGCCTGCAAAAAAAGTAGCACTACTACTACACCCGCAAGCACCAGCTCTACTACTGGCAGTACAACGGGTAGTACAACTTCTTCAACTCCAACCAACACAACTACTACAAATTTTACTATTGACGGAACTAATTCAACTAGTTATTCAACTTCTTCTCAGACATTTAGCGGTTCCTTTTTCGTTTTTAGCGCTAATTCTGTTAGTTCTACAGGTTACCCGATTATACAATTGCAATTTCCGGGCAATACATTTCCAGCAAGTGGAACATACCCCATTGTAACTGTTACCGGAAGTGCCCCACCAGCAGGCAAATGTGGCTTTACTTATGAAGGTAGCGCAGCCTTAACTTCTGCCGCTTCATCTGGTGTAATTACAATTACTGCAGCTACAACTCCAAGTAATACGGCTGTTTTTTCAGCTATTATTTGCAGCGGTTCAGCTGGTACGCATACAGTTACAGGTGCTGTTAAGTATTAAATTAAATAACTCTTGAAGTATAAAAGCCGTTTCTTTTTAGAGAGCGGCTTTTTGTTTGTATAAACTCGATACTCTTTAATTTAGATTATATCAAGTAATACTTGTAGGAAACGAAGTAACCACCTGATAGGTTTTGCCCTTATAGTTAATTTTCTCAATCAGTTTTTTAGCTTTCGGTAATTCAAACACTTCTTTCAGGTTTCTGATTTTAGCAAAAGGAACTCCTTGCTTGGCGCATTCTTTTTGCAAATAAGTAAGTGTTTGTTTTTTTACTTCTTTATCTAGAATAGAAAAAAGCTGTTTGCGGTTTTGCACACGCAATTGGTTAGTCAAATAATTCTTATCCATACTTGTTTCAAGAATATGCAATAACCCGCACAGCTTTATATACTGTGCATCACTGCCAATGGCAAAGGTCACGGTATGTCCGTCTTTTGTTTTAAAAATTTCTCCGTAAGGCGCAATGTTAGGATGCAAAGAACCTGTTGGTTTGGGTAATTGTTTTGCTGTCAGCCAGTTTGCTGCTTGATTAACCAATGATGCCACCGCCACATCAAATAAAGAAACAGCCACATGACTGCCTTGTTTTGTTTTATTTCTTTTTAATAGCGCAAGCAGTATAGCTTCTTTTAAATGATGCGCCGCTAAAACATCAATCAGTGCAACTGGCATTTTAAGCGGGCCGCTTTCTTCTGTCCCATTCATACTCATAAAACCACTTTCAGCTTGAAGTATTAAATCATAAGCTACACGTTCATCCTCTTCAGAAAATCCACTTATACTTGCATAAATAAGCTTTTGATTTATTTTTTTAAGCGAAGTATAATCCAGCTTTAGTTTTTTATCGTCACCTTTTTTATAGTTAACAATAACTACATCTGCTTTTTTAATATGAGCGATACACTTCTTATAATCTTCTTCCCTGCTTACATCTAAAAACAAATGTTTCTTTAAAAAGTTAACCGATAAAAAATAAGCAGATACATCAGCGCTTTTATCTTCTGAAGGTAGTTTCCAACTACGGGTAACATCTCCTCCACTCTTTTTATTTTCAATTTTAATTACTTCAGCACCCAACTCGGCAAAAAACAAACCTGCCGAAGGACCAGCCAAAACACTTGCCAGTTCTACTACTTTAAGGTCTTTGAAGAAACTACTTTTCTTATTTGGCATTACCTTACAAAAATGCGAATATTTCCTTTAGTTTTATCCTCTTGTATAGAAAGATAAAATGCTGACAGTAAACTTCAATCCCTTCCCCATATTAGAAACAGAGCGTTTGTGTTTGAGACAGATATACGAAGACGATAAGAAGGAAATATTTGCCCTTCGTTCTGATAAAGACATCATGCAATATGTTCCCCGCCCTTTAATGAAAACATTGGATGAAGCTGTTGTGTTTATTAAAATGATTAATGAAAATATTGATAAGCAGGAGTTTATTAACTGGGGCATTACTTTTAAAAGCAATAATAAATTAATAGGCGTGATAGGTTTTTACCGTATGCAAAAAGAAAATTACCGTGCCGAAGTTGGTTATATGCTGCATGCTGACTTCCATAAAAAGGGAATTATGCAAGAGGCATTAGATGTTGTTATAGAGTATGGTTTTAAACAAATGAAACTCCACAGCATAGAAGCTGTTATTGACCCAAGAAACACTGCTTCTGAAAATGTTTTAATACGAAGTAACTTTGTAAAGGAAGCGCACTTTAGAGAAAATTTCCTTCATCAAGGCGAGTTTTTAGATTCTGCGCATTATTCGTTGCTTGCAAAAACAAGTGATTAAACTTTTTCACTTAATAATTTCTTCCTTAAGTATTTTCCAGTATAAGATTGTTTGCAGGCAGTTAAATCATCTGGCGTACCTTCAAAAACAACGGTGCCGCCTTTCTCTCCTCCTTCGGGGCCCATATCAATTAACCAATCGGCACATTTTATCACATCTAAATTATGTTCAATCACTAAAACCGAATTGCCTTTATCAATAAGCATTTGCAGCGATTTTAATAATTTTTCAATATCATGAAAATGTAAACCTGTGGTTGGTTCATCAAAAATAAAAAGGGTGTTGTTAGAGTTTTGTCCGGCTCCTAAAAAAGAAGCGAGCTTAATACGTTGCGCCTCTCCGCCGCTTAGCGTGCTGGATGATTGCCCGAGTTGCACATAGCCCAAACCAACATCTTGCAGGAGTTGCAGCTTATCGTTTATCTTCTTACAGGTTTTATCGGATGATTTGCTAAAGAAGGTTGCGGCATCATCAACGGTCATATCCAACACATCGGAAATGCTGGCTCCCTGAAAAGTAACTTCGAGTGTTTCGGGTTTAAAACGTTTTCCGTTGCAATCTTCGCAATGCAATTTCACATCGGCCATAAACTGCATCTCAACCGTTATCTGTCCTTCGCCCTGACAATGCTCGCATCTGCCGCCCTCTACATTAAAAGAAAAGAAAGAAGGTTTATATCCTTTTTGTTTAGCCAGTTGCTGGTCGGCAAACAAATTACGTATCTCATCATAGGCTTTAATATAGGTAACAGGATTAGAACGTGAGGATTTACCAATGGGATTTTGATCCACAAACTCTATTTGCGAAACCCTTTTTAGACTGCCTGCAATTTTATCATCGCCTGTTTGCGACGCTCCATCCAACACTCTTTGTAAATTAGGAACCAATATGTTTTTAATGAGTGTAGATTTACCTGAACCTGAAACACCCGTAATAGCACAGAAAATACCTAATGGGATTTTAACGCTTACATTCTTTAAATTATTATCGGTAGCATTTCTTACTTCTATATAGTCTTTCCACTTTCTTCTGGTAATAGGAATGGCAATTTGCTTTTTGCCTGTAAGGTATTGTGTGGTTAAACTATTCTTGGCGTGCATCAACTCATTGTGATTACCCTGAAACACCAACTCTCCACCCAAAGAACCAGCAAGTGGACCCATATCTATTATCTCATCGGCAGCTTGCATTACTTCTTCATCGTGTTCTACCACAATAACGGTGTTGCCTTGTTGCTGCAACATTTTCAAAACGCTAATCATCCGTTCGGTATCCCGCGAATGAAGACCTATACTGGGTTCATCTAATATATACATACTGCCAACCAGTGTGCTACCCAATGATGTAGCCAGATTAATACGTTGAGATTCTCCGCCACTTAAAGTATTAGCACCTCGATTAAGTGTTAGGTAACCCAAGCCCACATCACATAAGTATTGCAGGCGATTGGTAATTTCAATCAGTAAACGTTTGGCAATATGGGTATCGTGTGCATTAAGTTTAATGTCTTTAAAAAAAGTATATAAATGCTCAACAGGCATCAGCATTAATTCTGAAATATGCTTATCGCCAACTTTTACATAATGGGTGTCTTTGCGGATACGTGTTCCATTGCAATCAGGACAGACAGTTTTGCCCCTATATCTGGCAAGCATAACGCGATATTGTATCTTATAAGTTTCTTTTGCTAAAAATGCAAAGAAAGCATCCAGTCCTTCAAAATATTCATTGCCTTTCCAAAGTAAATTGTATTGCTCTTTGGTAAGTTCTGCCATGGGTTTATGTACCGGAAAATTAAATTTATGCGCGTTCTTAATCAGTTGGTTTTTATAATAACTCATGCTATCGCCGTTCCAGCAGGCAATGGCATTATCATATATCGATTTGTTTTTATTGGGAATAACTAGATTAGCATCAATACCAATAATACTTCCAAAGCCTTCACAGGTTTTGCAAGCCCCAATAGGAGTGTTGAATGAGAAAAAATTTACATCGGGTTGCTCAAACTCTATCCCGTCTGCTTCAAAGCGATTGGTAAAAGAAGTTTGCTTTTTTATGCCGGCATCATAAACAATACACTCGCCATGTCCTTCGTAAAAAGCTGTTTGCACAGAATCTGCCACACGTGATGAAACTTCTTCCTTATCGCTAAAAGCATCTAGTACAATGCGGTCAGTAATCAGGTAAATGTTAGCTGCGCTTTTTATTTTCTTAGGTAACTCATCTATCTTCTTAATCTCGTTATCAGCCAACACTCTTGAGAAGCCCTGCTGGTTCAGTATATCCAGATGCTGGTTAACTTCTCTTCCTTCAGGAATGAATAGTTTAGAAAGTATTAAAAAAGTTTTTTCTCCTTTTTGATTCGTTACAAAATCAACTACGTCAGCAACTGTATCGCGCTTAACTTCTTTACCCGAAACAGGAGAAAACGTTTTACCCACGCGGGCATACAGCAGTTTCAAATAATCGTAAATTTCGGTAACTGTGCCAACCGTAGAGCGTGGGTTGCGCGAAATAACTTTTTGTTCGATAGCAATGGCAGGTGATATACCTTTAATATAATCTACTTGCGGCTTTTCTAACCTACCCAAAAACTGACGGGCATAAGCAGACAAACTTTCTACATAACGCCGTTGTCCTTCGGCATACAAGGTATCAAAAGCCAAAGAAGATTTTCCTGAACCTGAAACGCCGGTAATAACCACAAATTTATTGCGCGGAATAGCTACGTCTACATTTTTTAAATTGTGCTGGCGCGCTCCTTTAATAATAATATAATGCTTGGGATCTTTTTTTAGGGGAGAAGAATTATTCATGGGCAACGCAAAGATAAAGCAAATGACTGCTTATCATGAAATATTTAGTTAAAAAGAGTATAATGTTTTGTATTTGAATAAACGAATTTTATATTTGGGAACAATGGAGATAATTGAAGCAAAAGTGGCTACATTCAGAATGCTTGAAAAAAGGATACTACTTGTAGTAATGAAGGAAGATGCCATAGTAGATGTGTCTGAAGTTGAAGAAAATTGCAAAGTATCAATGCAATTGACAAAAGGCGGTAGATATGGAGTATTGACTGATGCTAGGTTTTATGCTTCTATTACAAATGAGGCAAGAGTGGCTTCTTCAACACCTGCTGTAAATTCAAATGTTATTGCACAGGCTGTTATTATTACTTCATTAGCAAACCGTTTACTGGCTAATTTTTTAATTCAATTTCATAAACGGAACAAGAATGCTGAAATGAAATTATTTAATGATTATGATGCGGCGTTGAAATGGTTGAAAGAGAAGATAAGAGAAGACGAGCAAAACGGTGGAAAGACTAATGTAAAGAAAAAACTTTCTATACTTTCATCTATTTAAATGACAATTATTAACGCTCAACTATTTCTTTTATTTGTTTAAGAAAAGCATCCATTCCACTTTTTGAATTGTTGTAACCATCTTCGTTTGAGAAGCCTTTTTGTGTCCAGGTAAAGGTAGTATGCTTACCATCTTTTGATTCTAAAGTATAAGTTACTAAACTATAATTTTCAGGTTTATCTTCTAAACCTGTAAAACCACTCCAATAGCGGTAGCTGAGTACTTTATGCAAAACATTCTCAACCACCTTACCTTTATCTTTGTATTTGTGACCTTGGTATTCTCCCTGAAAGATAATATCACTGCCTACCTTCCAGTCGGTAACGGTTTCTGTTCCAAATAAGTATTCTTTAATTATTTCCGGTGTTATTAAAGCATGCCATACTTTAGCGGGTTCGGCATTAATTTCAATAGACTCAGATACAGTTAGGTTGTGATTCATGTTTTAATTTTATGAAACAAATATAATTGAATTTGCATAATTCGTTTCAACAAAGCCTGTCTTAAAACTTATGTATAGCATTTACTTAATTACACGTTAAGCCAACTATTTTTAACGCATGACTATTTCCGAAAAAAAATCATCTTCCTTATGGGTAGTATATAGCATATACTTTTTTTGGGGTTTTGTGGCAGCTTCTAATACAGTTCTTATAGGCACGTTTAAAGCACATTTTAAGTTAACACAATTCCAGTCTCAATTGATAGATATGGCTTTTTATGCAGCTTACTTTTCGGGCTCGCTCATTTACTTTTTCTATTCCCGATTAAAAGGAGATTTACTTAACAAAATTGGTTACAAAACAGGTTTGGTAAGTGGCTTGGTTATTTCTGCCATAGGTTCTTTGGGTTTTGTTCCTGCAGCAAGTATGCAATCATTCCCTATGATGTTGTGTTCTTTATTTATAGTCGCTATAGGTTTTACCTTACAACAAATAGTTGTGAATCCGTATGTAATGGCAATGGGTAGTGCAGAGACAGGAGCACACCGAGTTACCTTAGGTGGTAGCATTAATTCTTTTGGGACTACGATTGGTCCGCTGTTAATTAGTTACGCTATTTTTGGAGGGATTAGTAATACGAATACATTAAGTGATTTATCGAGTGTGAAACTGCCCTATATAATTTTAGCCGTTGCATTTATACTGGCAGCTCTATTGGTTGGTTTATCTAAACTTCCTGCGGTAACCAATACCGAAAAGATGGAAGACAACTTAGGTGCTTTTTCTTTTAAACAAGTGCGCCTGGGTATGTTGGCCATTTTTGTTTATGTGGGCGTGGAAGTTACTATACAAAGCAATATGCCTGCTTTATTAGAAACACCTGATATGTTAGGCTTGCCCGCTAATCAAACCGTTCATTTTATTTCGTTGTACTGGGGTAGCCTGATGATTGGTCGTTGGACGGGAGCTATCTCTGCCTTTAACCTTAAAGCAACTACCAAGAAAATTCTTACAGCCATTATTCCATTATTGGCTTATGCGGTTATCCTGTTGGTTAACTACATTAAGTTTTCTGCTTTAGGAGTTCCCGAAAAGATAAATGATTTGTTGTATTACTTCCCTTGTATAGTTTTAATTATTGCAGGTTTTTATCTGGCACAGGAAAAACCTGCACGCACGATGTTATTGTTTGGAAGCTTAGGTACTTTGCTAATGATTGCCGGAATGTTGAGTAAAGGTTATGTAGCTACGTATCTTTTTATTAGCGGAGGATTATTTTGTTCGGTTATGTGGCCCTGTATTTTTTCTTTGGCACTGGCAGGCTTGGGTAAATATACCAACCAGGCTTCTTCCTTATTAGTGATGATGATATTAGGCGGTGCTCTTATTCCACCGCTTCAGGGATTACTGTCTGATAAAACAGGCATTCATTTTTCGTATATCGTACCTTTGCTGGGCTTTGTTTATCTGGCTTATTTTGGTTGGAAAGTAAAAGCTGTTTTAAAACAACAAGGGCTTAATTTTGATGATACAAGAGTTAATAGCCATTAGGTAATAGTTAATAGGGATAAAACACAAATGAAACGACTGATTTATATACTGGCTATTTCCTATTCGCTATTAACTATTAACTCATCAGCCCAAACAACCCGCGTACTTTTTGTTTTTGATGCTTCCAACAGTATGAAAACAATTTATGATGGTAAGCCCCGTATTAAAAAAGCAAAAGAATTGTTCTATAAATTTATTGATAGTCTTAATCATTTAAAGAATTACCAGTTTGCTTTGCGCATATATGGCAATACGGTTAAGTACCCTCCCGGAGATTGCAACGACAGTCATTTGGAAGTTCCTTTTGCAAAGAATAATATACAGAAAATAAAAGATGTGATAAAAACCATTCAGCCTACAGGTATTACTCCCATTGAGCATTCGCTTACACAAGCTGCTAATGATTTTCCGGATACCAAAGCCATCAATACCATTATTTTAATTACCGATGGTATAGAAGAATGTGGGGGCGACCCTTGCAAAGCAAAACTGGCTCTGCAGGAAAAGGGTATTATTTTAAAGCCTTGTATCATCGGAATTGGTTTAACTATTGAGCAGGCAAAGGCTTTTGATTGCGTGGGAAATTATTTCAGTTATGAAGATAAAGAGGCTTTCTCTAAGACACTTGACTACGTTACTACACAAACATTAAACAGAACAACGGCACAGGTTAATTTACTGGATGTATCTTCTAAGCCAATTGAAACGAATGTAAACATGACTTTCTATAACGAGAAAACTGGAGATATTATGTATAACTATGTACATAGTATTAATCTGAAAGGGAACCCCGACACAATACCAATGGATGAAACCAAACAATATACCATTGTGGTAAATACGATTCCGCCTAAACAGGCAGAGCATGTTAAGCTGAATATAGGCACCCATAATATTATTCCTATCGATGCACCGCAAGGTGGGTTGATAATAAAAAGAGGTATTGGTATTTGCAATAACAACGATAAAGTAAAATGCATTATCAGAGAAGGAGGAAAGATGCAAACCCTGCATGTATTGAACTTTAACGCTTACGAAAAGTTTATTGTAGGCGATTATGATGCCGAAATAATAACCCTGCCCAGAACCTATTTAAAAGACATTAATATATTGCAAACCATAACCAAAAGCATTGATATACCCGATGCCGGACAGGTAAAGATAACTACCCCCGATTTGGGTGACGGATGTATTTTGCAGGAAGTGAACGGAGAACTGATTTGGGTTTGTAACCTTCGCACCAATAAAACGGTGCAGGAATATAATTTACAGCCGGGCAATTATAGGGTAACCTTCAGGTCTAAAACACTGAAGCAATCTATTTATACTATCGAAAGAAAATTTACGGTGAAATCTGACCAGCAATTAGCTGTAGATTTGTACCGATAGAAACACAAAAACATGCCTGCAAAGAAAATACTAGCCAACCAACCTATCGGAATTTTTGATTCGGGTATCGGTGGTTTAACCGTTGCCAACGCCATTGCCAAGGCTTTGCCTAAAGAGCAACTTATTTATTTTGGCGATACCGCCCATTTGCCATACGGAGATAAATCGCCTGACAGCATTAAATATTATTGCATACGCATTGCGCAGTTTTTGCTGGAACAAAATTGCAAGGTAATTGTTATTGCCTGCAACACGGCTTCGGCACTAGCTTATGAAACAGTAAAAGATTTTGTGGGCGGAAAAGTGCCGGTAATTGATGTGGTCAATCCTATTGTGGATGAAGTGGTGAAAGATGCTTCACTTAAACACATTGGCGTAATTGCCACCAAGGCAACCATTAAAAGCGACATCTATGCCAAGAAGATAAAACACGCAGTCAAACATGTAGAGGTTTCTTCTTTAGCTACACCTTTGTTGGCTTCTATGATTGAAGAAGGTTTTTTTAATAACAAAATTTCGCGCACCATTATACACGATTACCTGAGTCGTGCTAAACTAAAAAAAATAGATTCGCTTATACTGGCTTGCACACACTACCCTTTAATTAAAAAAGAAGTGGAAGAGTTTTATAAAGGCAAGATTAAGATATTTGATAATGCTGAAGCTGTTGCCAAAACCGTTGCCCAGGTTTTAGCCAAGCATAAATTGTTAGCGATTAAAAAAGGAGCTACGCATAAGTTCTATATCAGCGATTATACCAAATCGTTTGAAGAAACATCGCGCAACTTTTTTAAATCTAAAATAAAACTTACCCAGGCTGCTATTTGGAAGTAGGGTTATTTTCTTTTCTTTCTTAATACCCAATACTGGTTAGCAGACACAAAAGTCACTAACTCATATCCTGATTTATCTAAATAATCCAAACTAAGAAGTAAGCCATTATTATATTGATTGAGACGTGAACCAGTCATTGTATCAAGCTTTAATTTTTTATCTAAGTCTATGAATTTATTATTGGCAAAAACCAAATTAGCAGTAGTTTCACCAAATTGTCTGTAATAAGTTAATATTGCATATTCATACATAGAACTATCTTTTGTGATGCTTTGCGCTTTTAAATTATTGTTAAACAAACCACTTGTTAAAACAATAAGGACTATAAATGTTCTTTTAAGCATACGTATTTAAGATTTCAAACAAATATAAAGCAAAAACAGCTTAAAAATCATTTTCGGGAGGGGTTTTCCCAAACTTGGTAGATGCCCCCAGAAACTTGGCAGACGTTTACCAAAACTTGGTAGAGGTTTACCAAACTTTGGCGGGGGTTTACCGAAACTTGGTAACCGCCCTCCGAAACTCTGTAACCGGTTACCGAAACTCCGTAAACGGTTACCAAAACTCTGTAACCGCCCTCCAAAACTTGGTAAACGGTTACCGAACTTTGGTAAACCTCTACAGAAACCCTAAAAAGATTACTTTATACTAAAAATCGATTTCCAGCAAAACAGGGCAATGGTCGCTGTGCAGGGCATCGGGTAAAATTTGTGCGCGCTTTAGCTTGCTTTGTAAGTTTTCGGTTACCATATTATAATCTATACGCCAGCCTAAGTTCTTAGCTCTGGAATTGGCCCGGTAACTCCACCAGGTATATTGATGGGGTTCTATGTTAAAATGCCTGAAACTATCTACCCAACCCGTAGCTACAAATTTATCGAACCACTCGCGTTCTTCGGGCAAAAAACCCGATGTGTTGGCATTGTTTTTGGGGTTGTGTATATCAATAGCTTTGTGGCAAATATTATAATCTCCACAAACAATTAGCTTGCTGTGTTCTTTCTTCAGGTTGTTTATGTATGTCAAAAAATCGTCCAGCCATTTCATTTTAAAAGCCTGTCTTTCATCTCCGCTGCTTCCGCTGGGGTGGTAGGCACTAATTACCGAAACATCACCAAAGTCGGCACGCAAAATTCGCGCTTCGTCATCATAGGCTTTTATGCCGCAACCATATACTACATCATCGGGCTTTAGTTTGCTGAGGATAGCTACACCGCTATATCCTTTCTTCTGGGCAGAGTACCAGTAGTGGTATTTGTAGCCCAATTCCTCAAAGGGTTTATTATCAAACTGCTCTTTTTCCGCTTTAATTTCCTGCAGGCAAAGTATATCGGGGTTAGCTGCTTTCAGCCATTGTAAAAAGCCTTTGTTAAGGGCAGCGCGTATGCCGTTTACGTTATAGGTTATGATTTTTTTATTCATATATTTGCGTTACAAAAATACTTGTTAAAAACATTCCGTAATTATTATTATTACTATATTTGGGCGATTTGTTAAGAATAATTAATACAATGAAGGTAAGAAAATTGTTATTGCTGTGTTTTACGGTAATAAGTTCTTTGGGTTTCTCTCAGTTTAAATTTAACGAATATTCTTGCGCTAACGTAGGTAACGTTAAAGATCCTCTTGGTATTGGTTATGAACGCAGTCCGGATTGGATTGAATTGATTAATACTACCCCTAATGTTCAAGCTATCACAGGTTGGTCTCTTAGTACAGACAGAGGCCGTAACCATTGGTTCGAAATACCCCATTATATAAGCAACCCCATTTATATAGATAGCTTTGCCCTACAGGTAATTTACCTGTGTACGCATAATAAAACAGCACCGGGTACTATTGGCACGCAAACGGTAGATATACATGCTGATTTTCAGCTTAATCAAACCCAGAGCCCGGTGGTTTATCTTTTCAGCCCTTCAAGCGGAAATCACCCGGTAGATTCTATTGTTATAAAACGTAACCAACCTAACCATTCATGGGCTAAGCCTAATAGTGATAGTGCTGCTTATTATAGCGATACTACCAGCGGCGGTGTGGGTTTTGGTTTAGACCAATGGATGCTTTATCAGATTGCCAGCCCGGGTAAAAAGAATCCTAATAACTGGCATGCTTTGGGCCAGCCTATACCCAATAATTATTATTTGGATTATGCGCCAATACCTAAACTTATGACTAAACCCGGTTATTACAATTCGGGTTTACAGCTTACTATTAAAGATACTACTCCTGCTGTTATGATGAATACCATTTATGGATTAGTAAATATTAAAGACAGCTTAGAAATATTTGCCACAACAGATTGTACAACTCCCATAACTTATTCAGCCAATGCTACTATTCCAACAACAGTCAATGTATTTGATGTTGGTCCAAACGGCCCGGGAGGTGCAAATCCATTGCCAATACCTTATTATAATACAGGGGCTCCGACTCCTCTTCCTAATTTAGTTGGTGTGGTAGTTAGGGCTGTGATGCATGATCAATCGGTTCGCCCAAATTATTTGGATGGTTTCGAAGCATATGGAGCTTATATTTTAGATTCTACCTATCACATGGGTGCTACCTGTTTTTGTATGGATACCAACGCTTTATTTACCGGACCTGCACCACTACAAGTAAATGATACAGTTTCGGCTATCTTTTGCTATATAGATAAAACAACTAAGAAACAGGTTTATAAAAACCAAGGGCAAGGGCTTGTAAACAGAATAGATTTTTTAAATACACCAACAACCGCAAAACTCCAGTGGCAATTCCAGTTCAGGTCAGAAGATGAATATGGGTATAATTACACAAATAAATATCACTTCTTTAACGATCAAAGTTTGGGATTAACTAACCGCCCTGATTTCCCTGAATTAGTATTCCGTTCTGGTGCCGAAGATAACTTTTTAAAAGGTAGTTATAGCGGTATTACCCAACATGGAGCTACCCATTTGCGTGATTTCTTTAACCATACGTTAACCTTGCGCCATAAATTAAATTTTGAATCTTCTCACTATACACCCACTTATTTGTTTATCAATGGAATTAATCGGGGTATTTATTATATAAAAGAGCCGATAGATACCATGTATACTAATTATTATTATAACCATATACAAGCTAATATTATTGCCTGCGATTTAAAACCTACTACTACAATCGCTCAAATAACTGCCCTTGCCGGAAATTTAACAGTCTGGAATAATTTTTATTTGTGGGCTATGAGTAATGGGTTTAATGTACATAATACAGCCTTGTATCAAAAATTTTCAGATTCGTTGGATATACCGTCTTTTATTGATTATAACTTTTATAACATGTTTAGTGTAAATGCCAATTTTGTAAAAAATCAGGCTCTTTGGTGGAAAGGATATGCAACTGATACCGCCGATCATCCAAAATGGCGCTTTGGTTTAAGTAATACAGATATTACCTGGGGTTCTAATCATAATAATTCAGGCGTAAATAGCACTAATGCAAGTACTCCATGTAGTTATTATTCCGGTTATGCAGCCAATTTGCAGCACCCCTTAATGCCCTTATTTGCCAAGCTGATGAATAATGATACGTTTAAGTCTGCCTTCTACTCCAGGTATCAGGATTTATTAAATACTTCATATTCTTGCGATACATTAACTGCGCATTTGGCGTATGTTAAATCATTATTAAAATCAGATATACCAAGTCAGGTTTACTGGAATACGTCACCTCTTGCCTCTGTAAGCGGTGATACAGTGAAACTTTGGAATAACTTTGTTGATAGCATGAAAACATTTATTATGCAACGCTGTTCTTTAGCCTTGCAAAGTATGGCTATTGGGTGCTTATTTGGCGACGGGCCTTATAATCTATGTATTAATGTGCAGCCTGCAAATTCAGGGAATGTTAAACTGAATACACTACCACTGTTTACCAGTTATCCTGTGAATAATCTTCAGTACATAGATAGTGTTACATATCACGCCAATGCAATACCAGATTCTAATTATGTGTTTGATCATTGGCAGACTCCTTATTCAGTTCATCCGGCTAATACCAATGATAGCATTACTTTTCAGGTAAATCAGAACGCTTGTTTAACAGCTGTGTTTAAATTAAAACCTTCTTATGAAACTTATGGAACACCTATGTTACCCGGTGCTTTCTCTCCTAATGGAGACGGTAATAATGATATATTGAATTTATATGGAATAGGTAATGCTACTTCTTATTCTTTTGAAATATATAACCGCTGGGGCGAACAATTATTTCACTCAACCGATAAAACAAAAGGATGGGATGGGACATACCCTGATGGTACCCAGGCAGCTGTGGGTGTTTATGCTTACAGATATGATGTTATTATAAACAATAAAACCTACGTTAAAAACGGAAGCATTACGCTATTAAGATAAAATATGGGCATTCGTAATATTATTTTTAAACTCTCTTTTTTCTGTACGTTAAGCTTGTATGCGCAGGATGTTCATTTTTCACAGTTAAATCAATCACAACTACTTATAAATCCTGCCAATACAGGATTTTTTGATGGATATTCGCGTGCTGTGTTAAACTACCGTACACAATGGAAGTCTGGCGGAGCACCTTATACAACTATGATGGCAGCCTTTGACGCTAATGTGGGGGTTAAAAAATCACGCAAAGCGTTTATTGGTTTTGGCGGTTATATATATCAGGATAAAGCAGGAGATGGAAGTTGGAAAACCTTTAATGCTGATTTTATGGGAAATATTATAGTTAATGTAGGTAAGTCCGCTAAATTAAGTGGTGCCATTGGAGCGGGTATTGGGCAAACATCAACTAATAATAATAGTTACTCTTGGGGAGTTCAGTATACTGGTACACAATTTAATACAACCTTGCCCAGTAACGAAACGTTTAATAATAGCAGAAACTTTACTTGGTTTGATTTATCTTCGGGTATAAGTTTGGATATTGATAAACTAACACAGCAGTTTACACATAACAACCGTTTTGCATTACGTATTGGCTTTGCAGGGTATCATTTAAATAGCCCAAAACTTGAATTTACGACTAATAATCCGCAGGATATAGCTCGCAGGTTTGTTGCTAACGTACAATCGCGTATTGATATTAAAGAATCTCCGGTAAGTATTATGCCAAGTTTTATTTACATGTGGCAGGGTACATATCAGGAAGCCAACTTAGGTACTTTTGTACGTTACAGGTTTAAAGATGAAACAAAAACAACGGGCTTAAGAAGCGAAACAGCCTTATATATGGGTTGTTATTATCGGTATAAAGATGCTATCATTCCTCAGTTCATGCTGGAGATAAAAAGCTGGATGTTTGGCTTCTCTTATGATGAAACCATATCAACTTATAAACAAGCTAACCGTGGCTTGGGTGCTTTTGAAATTAGCCTTAAATGGACAAATTTACGTAATGCTTTATTTAAGCAACGTCGTGAATTTGCCGGTGGTACAGGAAGAGGCAGTGCCCCTCCAACATCCAGCGAGAAGGACAGATAATATCTTCTTCTTTAACCAGAGTATAGCTCATTATTATAAAGGGGTCAACTATTTATATACCTAATTGCCATGAGGTAGCACATAGATATTATTATGCATTACCTTGCTTGGTAATGAGAAAAGAGTGCATAAGAATAAGATTTATTATCTTGAAACTACTAAACGATTCGTTTTTATAGCCTTCCCACCAATAACAACAGAATAAATATAGATACCTTCCTCTAAAGAGTTTATATCTATTTTAGTATTGTTTGTATAAGTTTCTAATGGAACTGTTTTTACAAGTGCTCCAAGCATATTATATATTTTGATTGAAGCAGATTGGGTTGAATTTTTTAAATCGTATGAAAGAGATATATCTGAGCTTGCCGGATTGGGTGCAATATTTGAAATAGAATAATTATTTGCTATTTGTTTAATACCTGTGGTGTTAGATACATTATAGTTTATCCTAGTAGATATAGAATCGGAAGGAGTGCCTGTATTGTATATGGTATATACAACTGAAGCAGTATTAGGTGTGTTTGTTGCTGTAAAATCGGTAAGAAAGCCATTGCTTAATAAGGAATTTGCAGGGATTGAAACTGCGGCGCTAAGGGTAGTAGAAGCGGGATAACAATTAACACCCACGCAAAATGTAATTACATCACTGCCAGGGTTAGCAATAACTCTTTTTTTTACTTTAACTGTAATAGCGGCTGAAGTAGTGTTTTTTAGATTAAACATTACATCGAATGCTGCGGATGTATCAACTGTAAAATTATAAGTGGGTTGTGTCACTGAACCAGAACCGCCCATTGCACCCGTGGTATCAAGCAACTGAAAACTTTGTGCGTTGCTTTTAAACGTAAAAAGACCTGTCAGTGCTATTGATGCAATAAATAGATGTTTTTTCATGAGTGTAGTTTTTATGCTGAACTACAAATGTAGGCTATTTGTTTTGGAAATTCAATAGGCTGATTAAAATTAACATTGTATCTTCTTTTAGCATTTTATTAAAGACAGACTATAATTACTTAACCTCCATTTTATTAACTTTTACCGATTACGGGATTAAATTTATTGGAAAAGTTTGCATACATAATAACTTGCCTTACATTTGTCATATAACCAATATAAATAACTCATGAAAAAAACTATTTTATCATTAGCTTTCGGTGTATGCATAAGCATGGCGGGAGTTGCACAAGTGCCCTACTTACAAGATTTTGAAGGGACAAACCCACCAACAGGGTGGACACTAACCAATACTGATGGTTTTGGTTGGACATTTGGAGACTCTGCTGCTCAAGGAAGCACATACTTTTCTCCTCGTGCGCATACCATATTTGCAGCTATGAATGATGATAAAGCTGGTTCAGCAGCTCCGCAAGCAGATGATTTCTTAAAAACTGCAGTTATTAACAGTATTCCCGCAGGGGCTTATTTAAGTTTCGATTATTACTTTTTAGGGGCACCAACTTCAACTGCAGGTGTTTATGAAGTTTTAAATGTAAATATTTCAACAGATGGTGGTACCACTTGGACTCTATTGAATGCACCTTCCGGCACATATCCTAATCCAGGTTTATGGAAAACTACACACATTAGCCTTTCTGCTTATTCAGGCATGAATATTATGCTGGCTTTTGAATATAAAGGTAATGATGTTTGGATGTATGGTGCAGCTATTGATAATATAGCCATAGCTGTTCCTCCTGCTAATTCTATTCAATATACTTCTATTGTTCCCGCAGCAGGATCTCCGGCATCTTATGTGCTAGCAGGTAGTAATGTTTCTATAAGTGGTGTTGTTACTAACTTAGGAGGAAGCGCTATAACAAGTTATACGGCAAATTACACGGATGGAACAACTACTTATAGTAGTTCAATAACAGCCAATATTGCTTCATACACTACAGGCTCTTTTACCATTACCACACCTTATAATGTATCTTTAGGAAATCACCCAATTAAATCCTGGGTTACTCTAACCGGAGATGTAACTCATACAGATGATACTTTAAATACAATTCTTGTTGGCGCATCTTTTTTACCTACGCACCAACTAACTATTGAAGAAGCAACGGGTTGCTGGTGCGGATGGTGCCCACGCGGTACAGTGTATATGGATTCTATGAATATAGTACACCCAACCGGTGTTAATTTAATAGCTGTACATGATGTACAAGGTGGGACCGATCCAATGGCTGTTACGGTTTATGATAATGGTGTAACTGCTCTTCCGGGGTTTTCAGGATTTCCGGCTATTGCGGTGGATAGGAAAGAAATTTTAGATCCACAACAAATATTCCAAGGATATACTGACCACGCAAGTGATTTTGGTTTTGCTGATTTAACT
>PLYA01000077.1 GCA_003153315.1 Bacteroidota bacterium | reverse complement strand
TAAGATTCTGGATAATTACCCTGATACATATAAATAATCCCTATATTATTATAAGATTGCGCAATACCTTTTTTAAAACTTAAGTTTTGGGCAAGTACTAAAGCCTGTTTACCAAAGACTAAGCCTTTATCAAATTCACTAATTAAAATGTATTCTTGACACGTTTTGTAAAGATGTATTACCTTATTAGTATCTTCTTTACCAGTTTTAATAAGGTTAAGAAGAGAATCTATCTTATGGTTTTGCCCAAAAATAAAGGGGCAAGTAAAAAGACAGAAAAGAAATAAACACTTTTTCATAGGGTGTTAGGCATTATTTTGGAGTAAGAATTATAAATTAGAATTGAATGGAGAAGCAATGAAATTATTCTTTATAAGTTACATCATATTGCTCTTGTATGTTTTTACCTTTATATGTCCAATAACGATTTGGTCGAACATAATAATCTAAATTCAGTAATTTTTTAGTTAAGTTTGATAATGAATATAGCTCGTCAAGATACTTTACCTTTTTTTCTTCTACAATTTCAACTTCAGTACCATCTTCGGTAAATTTTAAATGCGAGCCAACGGGTATCCCCATTTCTAAGAAATTTAGTGGGGGCTTTCTTAGTTTTTCAAGTTTTTCTCCAGCATCTCTTTCTTCCTTTGTTGTAATATTATTTATTTCTTTATTAAACTCACTCGTTATTTCTGCTTTTTCAAAAAGTTTCAAAATTGAAATTGCTTGTTCTGCTTCAATTTTGAAAAATTCTCTCTGTGGAAACCTATAAGGTTGAAAAGCAATATGCAAAGCGTTTTCAACTTTTTTACTGTCATCTACTCGACAAGCAAATTCACATTTAAATGGAACAGGGATATTAGTTTTAAAAAGCTCCTTTAGTCTTTCTTCCATTGTTTCACGTGTGGTTAATCCTATTTTGACAATTCCAGGCATTGCGGGATTTGTCAAAACATAAACCATTCCCTTTATTTCGTCCATTTGTTAGATATTTATTTCTTAAATGTCCCGAATCAGAGGTTTATATAAAAAATCAGCGTGGGACATTTAACTTACCGTTATCGAGGTACTGAGATACCCACACACGAATAAGATAAAGCCCACGCCTTGACGTGAGCGTTTATGCTTATTCTTCGTGTGTATGGAAATTTCTCAGTTTTCGATACGAGAATAGCTAACGCTAATATTTTTTTACTAAATTTCTTTTTACATCATGTTTACATATTAGTAATTAGTATCAAATATAAAGATTTGTTTTAAAATAGATTGCTAAACACCTGTTTACAGAGTAATTAAGCATAAACAAATGTTTCAACCCAAAGGGGGCTACCTTTAGAATTCAAGATATTTAAGCCCTTCTACCTTAACTAAAAATTTGTTTAATAGGTTCGGATTAGTAACCTTTGCGGATACAACAACATATAAACAGGTTGGTTTTATTTAATCAATCTAAACTCAGCTCTACGATTTAGTTTGTATTCATCCTCAGTACAAGGAACTTCATCTGTACATTTATTTACCGGGTCTTTTTCACCAAACCAATCTACTTGCTTTACGCGCTTAATATCAAAACCTTTTTGCTTTAAATATTTAATAACGGCTTTAGCCCTTTTTTCTGATAATATCTGGTTATAAGCGACAGAACCTCTTGCATCACAATAAGCAGCAATTTCAATAACAGCTTCAGTATGTTCATTAAGTGTTTTTATGTTTCTTTCAACGGCTTGTTGCGCCAATTCATTTATCTTTGATTTATTAAATTCAAAATAAACCGGCTCTAACCCAAATGTATTGGTAGCCAAATGCACTGGCTTAGTGATAACAACAATACTTTTTTCATAGCTTAAAAAGTTATTGTCAGCATTTTGTGCTTCTACCCTAATTTTATAATTCCCTTCCTTTGAAAAGACATAGTCGACATTATTAGTATGCGTTGGTAAAATAGAATCATTCACACCCCAGTTATATGTTTTTAATTCAGAAGACTGAGCTTTAGATGATTTTACAGAAAAACTTACAGACTGATTTATGTATATGGTATCAGGAGCTGTAAATGAAATTACACCGGGTATATCTGACGGATACGTTTCAAATGGTGAACGTAAATAGGTTATTTCATAAATATCCATGTCACCATATCCCCCTGCTCTTGATGAAGAAAAATAACCGTGTGTTTCTTTAGCGTTAATAGTCATGTAAATATCATCTCCCGGGCTGTTAAATGGTAGCCCCATATTTTCGGGAACGCTCCAATTAGTTCCATCATAGGTACTTTTAAAAATATCGTATTTCCCATAACCAGTATGTCCTTTTGACGAAAAATACAATGTTTTTCCATCCTCACTGATAAACGGGCTTTCTTCATCTTGTTTGGTGTTGATAACATCTCCTAAACTAATTGCTTTGCTCCATGTGCCATTAGGCTGTAAATCAGCTTTATATAAATCAAGCCCTCCTGCGCCACCCTTTCTTTCACTCGAAAAATAAATTGTCTTTTCATCTTTAGTCATGCAAAGGTGATTTTGAAAAATATTTTCATTTACTGTAGTATCTAATTCTTTTGGAGCGCTCCATGTATTGTTTTTTAAATCAGATTCATATATTTTATTCTTACGATACGTAAAAAACTTATCTCCATTATAAGAAAGAGATATTACTGATTCATGATCTTTAGTTGTATTAGATAAATCTTTAACGCCTGCATCTGTCGGTGAGAAAGGATGGGCATTCTTAAAGTTTCCATCTTTATCTTTGGTAGCTATATACATATCTTCAAAATATTCCCCGTCCTTATCATCTATTTTTGTCTTAGGGAAATCTTTACGTCTGGAAGTAAACATCATAACCGTTTCTTCTTTATTTACAACCGGCACATATTCAGGAAATATCGTGTTTACCCCACCACCTATATTTATAATTCTTATCTGCTTATGGTTTGCCAACTTCGGATTTTTCTCAGCATATTCACAATCTAAAATACTCTGATTTATGCGGGTTTTTAAAGTGGTGCCTTCTTCATCATCCTCAATATATTTTAAAGTACGGTTAAAGTATGATATTGCTTTAGGATATTGTTCTTCATACTGATAATATTGAGCTAAACCATATATTATTTGCGAAGCTGTATCCTTTTTAGAAAGGCGCTCAGCACGCAAAAGATACTTCCCTCCTTCCCCCGGGTTATTTAAATAGTTTGTTTGCAATAAACCATATTCAAAATTAGCTTCATAATTATTACTGTCTGCTTTAAGTTTTTGCTGGTACTCTTTAGCAGCTGCTTCGTAATCACTTTTTGTAGCATATTTTTTTGCTTTATGAATGTTTCCACCTTTTGTTTGAGCTAGTATAGTAAAAGTAAACATTACAAATACTATGGCTATTATTTTTTGCATCATATTTTTTCAGATGAGCGGCTAAATTAACATTTATAAACAAAAAAAGCCGGCATAAAAATATACCGGCTTCAACTTTTTA
The DNA here is from genome assembly GCA_003153315.1 of Bacteroidota bacterium. GTDB lineage: Bacteria > Bacteroidota > Bacteroidia > B-17B0 > Aurantibacillaceae > PALSA-968. Next base: position 95,775 of record PLYA01000077.1, on the reverse strand, counting down.
CTAAAAAAATCTACTTGTGTGTTTTTTCGCTTGATACAGTTAATTTTTTACGGCCACGTTTACGGCGTGCTGCAATAATTTTACGCCCATTAGGACTGCTCATGCGTTCTACAAATCCATGTTTATTTATTCTTTTGCGTCTTGAAGGCTGAAATGTACGTTTCATAATATATTATCTAAAAAATGAGGGGGCAAATATAATTGTTTTTCCTGAAATGAAAAAAATTATTTTCCTCTTCCCTGAAATACAATTAAAATAGTGTAGATAATTATTTTAACATCTACCAAAAGACTCATGTTTTCTGCATAAAGCAGGTCATATTTAAGACGCTGTATCATTTCATCCACATTTTCAGCATAACCAAACTTTACCTGCCCCCATGAAGTAATTCCGGGACGAACACGATGTAAATGTTTATAGTGCGGTGCCTTTTCTATTATTTTATCAGCAAAAAATTTTCTTTCAGGGCGCGGACCCACAATGCTCATTTGTCCGAATAATACATTTATAAATTGTGGGAATTCATCTAAGCGGGTTTTTCTTAAAAACAAACCAAAGGGTGTAATGCGGGGGTCATTTTCCTTTGATAAAGCCGGCCCATGTTTTTCGGCATCAATATACATGCTACGGTATTTAAATATTTTAAAAGGTTTACCATGCAATCCGAGCCTTTCTTGAGAAAAAAAAACAGGACCCTTAGATGTTAATTTTACTATTATAGCTAATAAAACGAACAACCAACTAAAAGCTACCAAAACAAAAAAGGAAAAACCAACATCAAAAATACGCTTGGCATTAATTTGCCAACGAGGAGCAATCTCTCTGTTTAATTCTATTAGCGGAGCTTGTATAACAGACGTGAACTTTACCGAACCGGCTAAAATATCATACACACCCGGTATTAATTTTATTCTCACATCTAAGTCAATAGTATCATTTAATATTTGCTGTATATAATTATGTTCGGTTGATTCTAATGCAATAATAATTTCTTCTATCCGATGCTTTTTTATTACAGTAGCTAAATCGGATAACTCCCCAAGGTGGGGTACTTTATCAATTAGTTTATCAGAAAACCCATTACGTTCATCAATATGTATAAAACCTCTAAACAGGTTACCATTACCATCTTTCAGGCTTTGTATTTCGTTATAAATATTCCAGGCATTTTCATTGCTTCCAATAAGGAGCGTTTTAAACCCTATTTTTCTTTTTTGTATCTTATGGTTAGTTGCACTTGATAGAAGAAACCGGGGGATTTCGGTTAGAACAAACTGAAGGCTATATAATACACCAAATGATTTGTAATAATTTTTATACGATAAAATAGTATCATCTAGGAGCAGTGCGAAAAATAAAATAAGCACCCCCAGTAAAGTTGTATAAAGTGTTTGTATAAACTCATTTAACCTCGAACGGCGATACGGTTCGTGGTACGCACCCTGTAAATAATATACAATAACCCAACATATAGGTATAAAAACAGAGCCTATATAAAACTTTTTATTATAAATTAAATTGGTGTACCAATCAGGGTCATGTTCTATGTATAGTTTACGGTAGCTAAAGAACAATACCCAAACCAGCATGGCGGCAAAAAAATCGCAAAGCAAATACTTTATGGCTTGCCTGCGTTTGTTCATTTATTGGTGGGCTACAACAATTTTAATATTATCAATATAGGCAGCATTGTTTTCTACCAAATCATCATATAAACAGGTAAAGTAAACATAGTATAAGCCCGACTGAAGGGTACTTACCTGCTCGGTAAGCTGCACATAAGCCTTATTCCAAGTAGCAGTTGGATACACCCCGCCACAGGAGGTAATAGCTGTTAAACCACTTGCAGAAGAATTGCCCTGTATAGCAATGCTTATGGGTATATTACCCATATAGTTAAACTCTAAATAAATACCCACACCGCCCGAAGGCAAACCAATAGGTTTTGCGGGGTCGGTTTGAAGCATACAAACGCCATTGTTATCTGTGCTATTAGGTCTTAATAAAAGACAGCCGTCGGTCATTTTTCCACTCATCCCTGGATAATGTATATGGCTTGTTGTATCGGTACTTGGATTAGGGTCTAATTTAGGGCCGGTATTATTATATAAAGCATCAAAACTTAATATCCAAGGGAAGGTGGCGGCGCTAAAATATTTAAATACGGGTATTATGTTGGTAACCTGCCCTTGCTTTACGTTTATAATAGTATCGTTACCCTTCATTACCTCATAGGTAGAACGCAGGGCGCTTACCCCGTTTATTTCTACCACCGCTTTTATGGTAAAATCCAAACTCCCGCTGCCTACCACCGGTATTTTGCTGCCCAGAGGGTATATGCCATAGTTTTGCCCGTTGGCAATAACCTGCATATCGGTAAAGTTCTGGTTAACAGTACCTTGCAGACTACCTACTTTGGTGGTATAATTACCAATTTGAATATAGGCGGGCACCGGTACCGATGTCCATGGCTGGCAGCTACTAAAAATGGTTATAACACTTAGGCAGATAAATATTCGTTTAACCATGTTTTGTACGTTAAGAACGCAAAAGTACGCAGCTTATTGCTTTAAATAAAAATATTAAGGCTAAATAAGGTAAAATAGGTTCCTTTAAATGAGAACTTGCAACCTAATACCAAAGATTTTAAGGATGAAGGTAAATACTTCTTAGTTGAAAGTAAACACTTTCATGGTGGAAGTATGCACTTTAGTGGTGGAAGTAAACACTTCTAAGTTGAAAGTAAATACTTTCATGGTGGAAGTAAACACTTCTATGATGAAAGTAAACACTTCCGTGGTGGAAGTAAACACTTCTGTGATGAAAGTAAGCACTTCTACCCTGAAAGTGACTACTTCAATGATGAAGGTAAATACTTCTGTAATGAGGTTAAACTCTTATATTTTTTAAGTTAATTACTTTATAATGAAGGCTTAAGCCTTAAGAGTCAGAGTAAAGGTCTCCTGTTTTGAATAGATACTTTGCTATTGTATAGACCTACTTTCAAGAGCTTATTGTGCATTCCAACCCCCGTCAACCGGTATGGCAGTTCCGGTAAGGGTATTGGCGGTATCTCCGGCCAAAAAAACAGCCAGTTTTCCTAAAGATTCAACTGTTACAAACTCTTTTACAGCTTGTTTTTCCAGCATTATCTTGCTTATAACCTCACTTTCGGGTATATTATGGGTTCTTGCTTGGTCGGCTATTTGTTTTTCTACCAAAGGGGTTCTTACATAACCCGGGCAAATGGCATTTGCCGTAATATTAAAGGGGGCACCCTCTAAGGCAATGGTTTTGGTAAAGCCCACCAAACCATGCTTGGCAGATACATAAGCGCTTTTAAACTCGCTGGCAACCAAACCATGCGCAGAGGCTATGTTTATAATACGCCCGAATTTTTGCTCCTTCATTTTTTTCCATACGTGTTTAGTGGTATGAAAGGCTGAGGTAAGGTTAATACCAATAATGGCATTCCATTTATCTTCGGGGAAATCCTCCACAGGTGATACGAATTGAATACCTGCATTGTTTACCAGCACATCTATGGCTCCAAAAGTGCTCATCCCCTGCTCTATCATGGCTTTAATCTCTTCCGGTTTCAGCATATTGGCAGGCGAATACATGGTTTTAATACCATTTTCTTTGCCTATTTGCTCTGCTATTTGTGGTCCTTCTGGCTCCAAACCGTTAAAAATAATATTGTATTTTTCTTTGGCAAACTCTTTGGCTATGCCTAATCCAATTCCACTGGTACTTCCGGTAATTAAAACGGTTTTCATAAATGAGGTTATTAAGCTTCAAAAGTAGATAAAAACTTAGCTCTACTACCTTAATTATTCCTAATAAAAAGCCGTATTGTATTAAGATTTTTTATTATACTTTTGCGGCGTTAAACTAAAAACTAATAAAGAATGCATAAAATAGTTACTTTATCATTAGCGGCAGTATTTTCATCTGCCTCCCTATTTGCACAAACCCAAGTGCCCAACCCCGGGTTTGAAAGTTGGGGGAATACAGCACCTGGTGTATCTGGAGAACCTACAAGCTGGTATTCTAATACATCGGGTTCTAATATTGCTAAATTAGCCAGTATAACTTGTTTTCAGTGTACCAATCCGGTACATTCGGGCAGTTATTCTGTGCGCTTAGAAACCATTTCTTATTTGGGTAGTGCAGTAAACGGTAGTTTAACCACTGGTGTGGTAGATGCCCCTAATCTTACTAAATCTAACGGATATATAGGCACGGTTAATTACAGTACTTCTTCTGATGACAGACGCACTGCTTTTACAGGCCGTCCTGATAGTATAGTGGGTTATTATCAATACTCACAAGGTGGAAGTGGTGAACAAGGTAAAGTACGTGCTATATTACATACAGGAGACTATTATGACCCGGAAACCCCAACTAATTATCACCCTGACCCTACAGCTAATAAAATTGGTGACGCTTTGTTTTTAACCCCTACATCAAATGTTAGTAGCTGGACTCGTTTTTCTGTGCCCTTTACTTATGTAAGTGCAAACAACCCTGCTTATATCATGATTAATATGACTCCTTCGGCCAACCAAAATACTACTGTAACAGGTAGCCAAATATGGTTTGATGACATTTCTTTTATTTATAATGCTTCCGGTATAAGTCAAATAACAAATAATCAAAATCTAAAGGCATATTATGCAGATAAAACATTTTATGTTGATTTATTAAATGTAAATGATGAACAATCAACACTTTCTATTTTTGATTTAACAGGCAAGTTGGTATCTTCTCAAAAAATAGAGAATAATAAATTAAATACCATTAATGTATCCACTTTAAATGCAGGTATGTATTTATACCAAGTTATAGGTTCTACTTACCATAAAGTCGGTAAGTTTATTATTGACTAAATAATATTTTTTTTACCAAAAGTCCAGCAGTTATTGTTGGGATTTTTCTTTGATATGAATCTACGATTACTTGGTATAGCTGCCTTAGCGTTTTTTCTTTCGGGAAATTCTTTTTCTCAAACAGGCGTGTTAAAAGGCGTTGTTTATGATTTTGATACGCATGAAAAACTACCGGGTGCTACTCTTCAATTAGTAAATAATCTTTCTAAAGGTGCTGCAAGCGATGTGGAAGGGCATTACTTACTGGAATTAGATACCGGTTATCATCAGTTAGTTTGCAACTTTGTAAGTTTAAAAACCTATACTTTTTCAGTTCATATTACAGAAAATAGTATTACTGAGCAAGATATCTTTTTAAAATCTGCGACTAAATCATTAGAAACCATTGTAGTTTCTTCGGGCAAGTTTGACCAGAAGATAGAAGATATAACCGTATCTATGGAGATATTAAAACCTAAATTAATCTCCGCCAAAAATACCACCAGTATAGAAACTGCTTTAGAGCAAGTACCCGGTTTAAGTATTATAGATAACGACCCACAGATAAGAGGTGGTAGCGGATTTACATTTGGTGTAGGAAGCCGTGTAGCCGTTATGGTAGATGGTATTCCATTATTAAGTGGTGATGCAGGCAGACCCGAATGGAGTTATATTCCTGTAGAAAATATTGAGCAGGTAGAAGTAATTAAAGGGGTGTCATCTGTACTATATGGCTCATCTGCCTTAAACGGAGTTATTAATGTAAGAACAGCTTATCCGCGCAGCAAACCCAAAACAATTATCAGCGTATCTACAGGAGAATATAGTTTACCGCAAGCTCCCGCAGCAAGCTGGTACAATCAATCTGCACCTGCTATGGCTAATATCAACTTTATGCATTCAAGGATAATTAAAAGTAATCTTGATTTTGTTATAGGTGGTAACTTCAATATAGATCAAGGCTATATTGGTCCGCCACCACCCGCTATATATCTTCCGCCTGATATTAAACAAGCATTTAATATTACCGCTAATGATTCTATACATACCTATACTAATAATGATATGATTAAGATTAGAGGCCGGTTTAATTTTAATTTACGTTATCGCAGTAAAAGAATTCCAGGTTTAAACTATGGCATCAATGGCAATGGCATGCTTAATAAAACCAATATGGTGCTTGCCTGGTTAAGCGATTCATCGGGTTTATACAGAGGTTATCCGGGAGCTGTATTCTTACAACGTCAAAGCATGTTTAATGTAGATCCTTTTATTAAATACAGTACATCAAGTGGCATTAGCCATAGTTTAATAACCCGGGTTTTTCATACAGATAATCAGATAAGCAATAACCAATCTAACACAGGCACAAATTATTTTACTGAATACCAGTTGCAACGTGCCTTTAAAGGATTAGGTTTAAATTTTACAGGGGGCCTGGTAAATAATCTTTCTTATTCTTATTCTCAGCTATATGCCTCCAGTGGGACACCAGATAACAGAATACATAATGTAGCAGGATACGCCCAGTTAGATTATAAGCTATGGCGCATTATAAATCTTTCAGGAGGTTACAGATATGAGTATTACAGAATGAATGAGCAACAAAGTGTTACAGCCCCTATATTTAGAGGCGGGGCAAACATACAATTGCTTAAAGCAACTTTTTTTAGAATATCAGGTGGGCAAGGATTTCGCTTTCCGACCATTACAGAAAGGTACATAACTACGCAGGCGGGTATGCTGGCAGTATTTCCTAACCCAAATTTAGTTCCCGAAACAAGTCAAAGTTTTGAAATAGGACTTAAACAAGGCTTTAAGATTGGTAATTTCAAAGGTTATTTAGATGCAGCAGCTTTTAACCAAAATTATAAGAATACTATTGAGTTTTTGTTTGGAGAGTGGGATCCTTCTATTGCAGTGGCCGGTTTTAAATTTATAAATACAGGTAATTCAAGAGTAAACGGATTAGATTTTTCTTTAGCTGCTACTACACCCGAAACCAATAAAAAGTTTGGAGCTACTGCACTAATAGGCTATACGTATGTTGACCCTGTATCACTAACACCAAACTACATATACGCATCTTATAATCCTATAGGTGGGGGAAATACCCAACAATTAAGTTATAAAAGCACCAGTATGAATTCTGATGGTAATGTCATGAAATATCGTTATAAACATTTGGTAAAAGCTGATATAGAATTTAAAATATTTAAGTTTACCATTGGAGGCAGCTACCGTTATTATAGCAAAATGCAAAATATTGACAGGGCATTTGAACAGCTTCAAGATACACTCACTAATAATCCGTTTTTTACTCGTATCAAAGTATTAGAATTTTGGAATAAAAACAAAGGCTTTAATGTTTTTGATGCCCGCATTAGTTGTAAAATAACTCCAACCCAAAAAATATCCATTATATGTAATAATGTGATGAATACGGCTTATATGCTGCGCCCTATGAAGATAGAGCCTCCACGTACTACCATGATACAATATATGCTGGAATTTTAAGAAGGTAATTAATACAACAGGTTGTTGTAGGGATATCTTTTTACGTGCAATTTTTTTACTTCTTCATACACCAAGGCACGCAGCTCATCTATATTGCTTTTCTCGATAGCTGATATAAATACACACAAGCCATTATCTTTATGCATCCAGGTTTGTTTAAGCTGTTCAAGACTTATGTTTTCCTTATTTTCGGGAGTTAAATCATCTGCATCCTTTGTTATATGCTGATAAGCATCTATTTTATTAAACACAGTAATAATCTTCTTATCTCCCGCACCTATCTCAGTAAGTGTATTGGTAACGGTTTCCATGTGGTCAACAAAAACAGGGTGAGATATATCTACCACATGCAATAGTAAATCTGCTTCTCTAACCTCATCCAAAGTCGATTTGAATGATTCTACCAATTGTGTAGGTAGCTTGCGGATAAAACCTACCGTATCACTTAATAAAAAGGGAAGGTTATCAATAACCACTTTACGCACAGTAGTATCAAGGGTAGCAAACAATTTATTTTCGGCAAACACGGTACTTTTGCTTAGCAAATTCATTAAAGTAGATTTACCTACATTAGTATACCCCACCAGTGCCACCCGTATCATTTCGCCTCGGTTTTTACGTTGGGTTGCCATTTGCTGGTCAATATGAGTAAGCTCTCGCTTAAGTGCAGATATTTTATCACGTACATTACGACGGTCAGTTTCAATCTCCTTCTCCCCTGCTCCACCACGCGTGCCGGTACCACCCCGTTGACGTTCTAAGTGAGTCCACATACCCGTTAAGCGGGGTAATAAATATTGGTATTGTGCTAATTCTACTTGTGTTCTTGCATGGGCAGTCCTTGCACGAGAAGCAAATATCTCTAATATTAAATAGGTACGGTCAAGTATCTTTCTTTCTAGTTCTTTTTCCAGATTGCGTTGTTGGGATGGACTTAATTCATCATCAAAAACAACTACATCAATATCATTTTCTTTTATATAGGCTTTTAGTTCAGTTATCTTTCCTTTACCTACAAAAGTAGATTTATCGGGTTTTTCTAGCCGTTGTAAGAATTGTTTATCAGGAAGCAAACCATCTGTCTCCACCAAAAAAGCAAGCTCATCTAGGTATTCCTGAGCCTTTTCTATATTTTGATGTTTGGTAATTAAGCCAACTAATATGGCTTTGCGCTGTTTAGACGCAGTAGATTCAGGTTGTTTACTCATTTAAAATTAATGCTCCTTAATAGAAGTAGTAATGTAAGCTGAAATAGCTTTAGTTTGTTCGGGTGTTAGTCCTTCTACTTTACCCATATTTTTTCTACCATTTACTATAATGGATGAAATACTATCATTACTTAATTGGATTACCGATAAATCCGATGCTCCTGTAATGCCGGCTTTGCCATCTTCTCCATGGCATTTGGCGCAGTTAGAGCTATAAAGTTCATGAGCATTTATGCTTCCATCTGTGTTTACGGCTTTTTCAGACACAAGAGCCGTTTTCTTTTTCATCATTTCTCCGATACCAAAAGCGGCTAATATTAAGATAAAAGATAATGTCGCCAAGCCTTTACTACCTTTCTTAAACCCAACAATTGCCAATGGGATAGAAAGAAGTACAATGGTAATCTTTATAATAAGTATGGGTTTTATTTCGGGTATTTGAGTCATTAAATAAACTCCGGTAGCCAAAAACAAAAAGCTTACAATCATTTCAATAATCTTTACTTTTTTAGTAAACAATTGCAGTGCATCCCTCTTATTAGCTAAAAGCAGAATGGTTTTTATCAGATATATCAAAAAGAAGATAGTTACTACTATAAAGTGTGTTTTTTTAATGATTTCAAAAGTTGACATAGTTTAATTTTTTGCCAAAAGTAATTAATATCTTGAAGCGAAATTTTGTATTTTTGCAGCAAGAATGTTTAATGGCAGGTTTTATATGGGTTGGCTTTTATCCGCAACCTTGATGTATGTAGCCTTTTATGTTTTTCATGGGTTACTTACTAATGATTTAGTAAGACTAACTCTTCCAACATCTGTTTTTCTTTCGGTTGCAGCCTTTGTTTATTTAATGGTTGCTTTTGGTATGTCCGTTGCTTTTAAGAGTACCACACTTAAAAAGAATATACGATTACCTTTTAAAAGAGCTTTACTGATTGGTATTTTATCCGCTTTGTTTTTATATGCAGTTGCTTTTGTAGTGGGCGTCTCCTTTTCGTATCAAATAACACCACTAAATGCCATGGTGGATATTGGCTGGCAGCTTATTGAACAATGTTTGGGCGCTTTTGTAGTTTCCATTACAAATACCTTATTTTATCGTGAAGAAGAAGAGCATCTTAATTTTATGTAGCATTATTTTTCCTCTATTAGGCGGATGCTCTTATAAAAAAATAGAATTTGATACCAAAAGCGGTAAAACAAATACGGTTAAAGCCGGGGGTAAATTCAGAATCAGTCTATCCGAAAACCATCAGCAAAATTACTACTGGAGCTTAAGACATAATTCAAACAAGAAAACAGTAGATTATTTGGGTTCTGTTTTTCATGGAGATAAATCAGGTGAGGTGGATTTTAACTTTGAAGCTTTACAAACCGGAGAGACAGAAATCAGCTTAAATTATTATCATTATAACGACAGCACTTCTTATGTTACATATAAGATAAAGGTTATTAAGTAAAAATTATACTCATCTATAAATAAAATCTTACTTTCGCAACACAAAATTTCAGCACAATGAATTACGATGTTATAGTTATAGGAAGCGGTCCCGGTGGTTATGTAGCCGCTATACGCGCTTCTCAATTAGGTTTAAAAACGGCAATTGTTGAACGCGAAAATCTGGGAGGTATTTGCCTTAACTGGGGTTGTATTCCAACTAAAGCTTTACTAAAAAGTGCACAGGTATTTGAATACTTAAACCATGCAAAAGATTACGGCATTAGTGCTGATAATATAAAAGCTGATTTTTCTGCTGTTATAAAACGTAGCCGCGATGTGGCTGATGGTATGAGCAAGGGTATTCAGTTTTTGATGAAAAAAAACAAAATTGATGTTATAATGGGTACCGCAAAGGTTAAATCAGGCAAAAAGGTAGAAGTTACCGCTGCAGATAAAACCATAGCAACCCATGATGCCAAACATATTATAGTGGCTGTGGGCGCTCGCTCTCGTGAGTTACCTAATTTACCTCAGGATGGTAAAAAGATTATTGGATACCGTCAGGCAATGAATTTACCCAAGCAACCAAAGAGTTTGGTAGTAGTAGGTTCCGGAGCTATAGGTATTGAGTTTGCTTATTTTTATGCTACTATGGGTACTAAAGTTACCGTGGTAGAATTCCTTCCGAATATTGTGCCTGTTGAAGATGAAGATGTTTCTAAGCAATTAGAAAAATCATTTAAGAAATTGGGTGTTGAAATTATGGTAAACGCTTCGGTTGAAAGCGTTGACACCAAAGGAGATTTAAGCAAAGTAAAAATCAAAACTGCCGACGGAGAGAAAATAGTAGAAGCTGAGGTTGTTCTTTCTGCTGTGGGTATACAAACCAATTTAGAGAATTTAGGCTTGGAAGAAGTTGGTATTGCTACCGATAAAGGCAAAATACTTACGGATAAATTTTATGCTACCAATATACCCGGCTATTATGCGATTGGCGATTGCGTAGGCGGACAAGCTCTTGCACACGTTGCCAGTGCAGAAGGAATTACCTGTGTAGAGAAGATTGCAGGGCATCATCCGGAACCAATGGATTATAACAACATACCTGGCTGTACCTATTGCCAGCCTGAAGTTGCTTCGGTGGGATATACCGAAAAGAAAGCCAAAGAAGCCGGTTATGAAATTAAAGTAGGTAAGTTTCCGTTTACTGCATCGGGTAAGGCTAAGGCTGCCGGAGCACCTGATGGATTTGTGAAACTTATTTTTGATGCCAAGTATGGAGAAATATTAGGTGCGCATATGATTGGTTATAATGTAACAGAACTGATTGCAGAGATTGTAGTGGCCCGTAAACTGGAAGCAACCGGGCATGAATTGATTAAATCGATACACCCACACCCAACCATGAGCGAAGCTATTATGGAAGCCGCTGCTGCTGCATACGGAGAAGTGATTCATCTTTAATTGATGAAAAGTAACTGCTTTCGTTTCTCATCTATTACTTTCTCTATTGGGATTGGTTTTCTCGTGTTTATCTCTTCCTGTAATAATCATACTGAAGCTGATAAATCTGCTGATGCAGGAAAGCGTGTTTTTCCTGAATATCATTATGCTTTAGATTCTGTTATTAAAAGCCCTAATGGAATTATAGGTGGTATTGAACTGGGACAATCTAAACAGGTTATTTCTGCTATACAAATAAGCAAGGCAATTGAAAAAACAACCAATCATATTACGTTTGAACAAAAGATAGACTCCATCAGTAAATACAGCATTACTTATTTAATGGAGAACGACACCATTACTGAAATGGAAATACACATTACTTCTGCTAACAGCGATGAAGGCGATAAAATACTGAGCGATTTAAAAAAATACTACCAGGCAAAATATACCGCACCCATGATGGATAAAGGTTATTTTGTGTTTAATTGTTTCGACAGCAAAAAGCAAAATTTTACCATTACCTTAACTGATAACAGCGATGCTTCCAATTCAGTTATTGATATGTCTGTTTACAGAGAGAAGTAAATTATTTTTCACGCTGTAAAGCAGCAAATTACTTTACTATAACCAACCTTTTATTTATTACACCTTCGCTGCTAACAATACTAAGGTTATAAACCCCTTCATTTAAACCGCTTGCATCAATACTTGTTTTGCTGTTTAAATTTTGACTTAAAACAAGCTTACCATTTACATCATACAAAGCAATGGTTTGTTTTTCTGTAGTGTTTGTTTCAATAATAAAGCTTCCATTATTTGGATTGGGGTAAACTGATACTTGAGAATTATTTACAGATAATTGCTTAATGCCCACCGATGTTGTTTGTTTAGTAGGATTACTATGAGATTTTGCAAGGGCAGAATTTGTACCATTATTTCCTCCGGCAAGTCTGTAGGTAGGTGTACAACTAAAACCCAAAGCATCTATACGCCAATTACCATTAGGATAACTTGCATAGTTAGGATCGGTAGTTGAAGTTGCCGTATGCCCCAAATTTGCTAAAACATGCCAAGCACCTGTATTATTATCATCTCTTAAAAAAGAGTACCCTGTTGGTGGGGTTGAAAAACTACTGTCAACATAATCATTCCATGAAAAGTTAGAGCTGTTTTCCTGAATAAATGCAGTTTGATGATAAGGGCTTAGGGCACTGATGTTTCCACAAGTATCCTTTATAGCCAATTTATATTGCCAACTGCCGTATTGCGGGTTTCCTCCATTTGGACCACCGATGCTAAATGCTGTATCTTTAAACTCACTTAAAGAATCTTTACTTACAGCACCTATGCGTAGGTAACTATTAGAAACAGGGTCGTACCTGCGAATGATAAAACTATCTACATTAGGGTATGTATTATTCCAGTATATAATATTGTAATTATAGTTAGAAGCGCTATCGGTACTTACCATACAAATAGAAGGTATTTGAGGTTTTACCAAAGTAAATGAAACAGAGGCCGAATCCTTACACCCATTTGTTTGCGCAACTACTGAGTAGGTTGAGTTTACGGAAGGAGTAACTGCAACTTGGGTAACCGTGTAATTTCCTGGCAGATGTATAATAGAAGAATCAATGGGGTTAATGGAATCTCTTGGTCCGAGAACCCCCGTATTTGTACTCCAAGTATACGTTGTAGCTCCGCTAACGGTTAGTGTGGCACTTGCTCCTGAACAAAGAGAAGGTGGGTTACTTGAAATTAAATTCAGATTTGGTGCAGCAACATTTAAGAAAACCATCATGTTACCACCTTGCTGATTACCCGCAGCTAAATCGGGTTTTCCATCCCCATTAAAATCTGAACTGACGATGGTTTGTGGAACATATATATCAGGGTAGTTTATGGCAGAATTAAAACCACCTGTTCCTGTTCCTAAAAGAACTGAGACAAAATTAGAGTTCACATCTGCAAGCGCAACATCTTTCTTTCCATCTGAATTAAAATCGGCATTTAAAATATCAGTACATTCAAGTCCTAATGTAAATGATGTGGCAGAACCAAGGTTACCTACTCCATCTCCCAGCAACAAAGTAATTGCATCTGAATTGCCTGTAGAAGTAACCACATCTAATTTTCCATCTCCGTTAAAATCTCCTACAGTTAAATCATAAGGATCATAACCACCATTAACAAAGTTGGTGGGTGCGCTAAAATTACCTGAGCCATTGTTTAGCATAATTGCTATTTTACCTCCCATTCCATTACCTACGTTAAAACCAACAGCTAAATCGGGTTTCCCGTCTCCATTAAAATCTCCATCTGCCATACCTGCCATATCAGCACCTACCGAGTCAACATGAGCAGTAAAGTTTCCGGTTCCGTCACCCAACAAAACAGATACCTTATTAGAACCACCATTTCCCACAGCAATATCCGGATTTCCGTCTCCGTTATAATCATTACTTATAATTGCCCAGGGGTTATTTAAAACAGTAAGTAAAGAGATAGTTCCGAAACTGCCTGCACCATTACCTAACATAGTAACTACATAATTTAAACCGTAAGGAAAAGCTACATCCATATTACCATCTTTATTATAATCAGCGCAAGCCATTTCTCCTATCCAGGAAGAAAAATGTGTAATGGTAACATGCCCTAATGTGAACCCACCTAAACCATCACCAAACATAGTACGAACACTATCAGCATAATTAAATGCCAAGTCGGACTTACCATCGTTATTAAAATCAGCAGTTGCAATATAGGAACTACCTGGACTATAGGTGGTAGGTTTTAAACATACCTGCGCATTTGCAGCACAACATAAAATACTTAAAAGAATAATTACATAAAGTTTTTTCATGAGTTTAATTTTAAATCAAATGTAGGTAAAGAGAAGCGGACCAAAATGTTAAATTATTGCAATTAAAGAAAGATAAGATGTAAAATACGTTTAGTTTTAATCCTAACAGCGCCTACAGTTATTAACCGATAACCCAAAACGGTTGAAAACAAAATGTAACCTTGGCACAGATTTTGCGTTATAAGGCTTAAGAAGTCTAAACATTTAAACATAAAAAAGATGAACCCTCCAAACATGCCCGCACAACCCGCCTTAAAAATGCCAACTACTTGGGGCGACAGATTACTTCGTGTGCAAAGCATACAAACTAAAGTAAGCACCAGTATATATATACCAAGCGGATGGACTTTTTGCGGAATAAACCAAACTCAGCTTGATGCCGATATTTTGGCTTTTATAGATGCCGAGAACAACGTAAAAGCAAAAACAACAGGTGCCGTTGGGCTGCGCGATGCAGCTTTTGATAAAGTGCATGATGACCTTAGATACGTCATGGCTATGGTACAAAGTATTGCCAGAGCAAACAAAAACATAGCAGTAGTTATTATAGAAAGCTGTGGGTACTTCGTAAAACCCAAACATGGCAGACCATTCAGGCGCAATGCAGCCTTTAATACCGTAATACCCGGCAAGGTAATACTAACCAGTGATGAACCCGGATTCAACCAATGGCAAATGAGTAGAGATATGGAGGCTATAACTCACCTACCCTCTACCAACACCTCTAAAACTATGGTGAGCGATTTAACGCCTAGTGATATTTTATACTTTAGATGCAAAAAACCGGATACTAATAAGACAACTTATAACTGGTCTCCTTGGTTTAGGCTGATAATAGGCTCGGGCGGCAGAACTATTGGCGGAGGAGGCACCGCAAGTTCGGCAGGCAGCATGGCTGCTTAACAAGAAATCAATAACTTTTATTTACACACTTTAGTAACTTCAGGGAAGAGGCTTGTCTTTTCCATAGCTATTCTCCCTTTTTAGCAAGCCACAAACAAGTTTTTCTGATTTTTATTCATGTTTTTAATAGAAACAAAGTTGTTTTTGAAAGACATTAAACTGTTTTTTAAACGAATGCTTGCGTTTTTGCAAGTAACCAAAGTATTTTCTTGACTAACGAATATTTCTTTACAATTTATTAAATCGTTTTCTCGATTAACGAACATTTCTTTGAAAATCATTAAAGTGTTTTCCAAATTAACGGATGTTTGTCTCCAATTCATTAAATCGTTTCTCCAATTAATGAACGTTTCTCTCAAACAAATAAAACCGCTTATCGAATTAACGAACATTTCTTTGCAAATAGATAAAGTGTTTTCCTGATTAACGAACGTTTCTCTGCAAGTAGTTAAAGTGTTTATCAAATTAACGAACGTTTCTTTCAAAAACAGAAAGGTTTTTAATGAAAACACTAGGCTGCCTATTTGTTAACCTAAGCTTAATGTTGGAATTTAAGTTAATTGTGCTATTTTTGGAGACAAATCTTTCAAGATGAATAGACTAATTACCCTTTTAGCCTTAGCGTTTTGTTTGAATGGAAATGCGCAAACTTGGCTATGGGCTAAGAGTGCAACCGGAACAGGTGCCGATGAGGGGAATTCCTCTGCGGTTGATACTTCTGGTAATGTATTTATAACGGGTTGCTTTAGCAGCCCAACTATTACTTTCGGTACATCTACACTTACCAATACTGGCGGCGGTTTTAATGTATTTATTGCCAAATATGATGCGAATGGTAATGCGCTTTGGGCTAAAAGTGCAGGAACGGATAATGATCAGTCTTATTCTGTAAGTACAGATGCAACAGGCAATGTTTTTGTAACAGGTTATTTTGACAGTCCGGCCATCACCTTCGGTTCTTATATACTCACCAACACTAATGTTTATTCTGATGCATTCATTGCCAAATATGATGCAAATGGTAATGTACTTTGTGCATCTGCTCTTGCAAGTGGTGGCGATGACCAAAATGGCGTAAGTACAGACCACTATGGTAATGCATACATAGCAGGCGACTTTGAGGTAAATCCTTTTAATGTTGGTACAACTAGTTTACCTCTTACAAGTACAACTTCGGGTGGAGAAAATGTTTTTGTGGCTAAATGGAATTGTAACCTGACAAGTGGCATAAATCAAATAAAAGAAAATAACGAACAAGTAAACATCTACCCCAACCCCAACAATGGTAGTTTTATTATAGAGCCAAACAGTATAACAAAACAAACCATGCAGGTTTATGATGTAAATGGTAAACTGGTATTAAGTCAAACTATAACCGGCAAAACAAATATAGATGCAAACAGTTTAAATGAGGGTGTTTATAATATAAGTATTATAAGCAATGAGGGTATATTAAATAAGAGGCTTGTTATTGTAAGGTAATTAATCTTTTTTGAAACAGCGGGCTGTCTGACAAAACGCGGAGCTGTTTAGCTTGTGTGGAGCAGATCGTTTGGTCTTGACTTTTTGTTTCTTTTTCGTCAAGGAAAAAGAAATTAACAAATGTAACTATGAGATTAGCTCATAGTTTTAGTTTTCTATCTTGATTTCGCTGAATGCTGAAAAAGCGTTTGCCACGCTTCTCTCGCAATGAAAGAAGTCTCTACAAAGAGAACCACTTTTCTATTACATCGGCAAGGCGATTGCTGTAACCTCCTTCGTTATCGTACCAGCCAATTACTTTTACCATGTTGCCTACCACAGCGGTAAACTCGGCATCTAAAATACAGGAGTGCGGGTTGCCCACAATATCACTGGATACGATTGGGTCTTCGGTGTATTCTAAAATACCTTTAAGCTCTGCTTGGGCAGCACGTTTAAACTCGGCGTTAATTTCTTTGGCTTCGGCATGGCGTTCTAAAATGCAGGTAATATCGGTTAAAGAGCCATCAGGCACAGGTACACGTATGCCACATCCACCAACCTTACCCTCTAACTGGGGAAATATTTTAGTGGTTGCTTTAGCCGCTCCGGTAGAGGTGGGCACTATGTTTAAAGCAGCAGCGCGGGCACGGCGCAAATCTTTATGAGGTGCATCATGCAGGCGTTGGTCGCCGGTATAAGAATGCACGGTAGAGATGTACACATCTTCTATACCCCATTTAAGCAATACTTGTATCATAGGCGCCGCGCAATTAGTAGTACACGATGCGTTTGAAATAATAACATCATCCTTAGTAAGTGTATTATCGTTAACGCCTAATACTATGGTTTTAATATCGGCATCGGTTGGCGGCGCAGAGATGAGAACCTTCTTAGCTCCGGCAGCAATATGCTTTTGTGCAGATTCTTTGTTCAGGTAATGCCCTGTGCTTTCAACCACCACATCCACGTCCAGTTCTTTCCAAGGCAGTTTGGCAGGGTCGGCACTGGCAGCCACGCGTATTTTTTGGTTATTAATAATCAGGTTATCTCCATCTATGGCAATGGTGCCATCAAACTTACCATGCACTGAATCGTATTTTAAAAGGTGTGCAAGGGTTTTGGTATCCGTTAAATCGTTGATGGCTACAATTTGTATGTTGGGGCGGTTAATGGCAGCACGAAGAAAAACTCTTCCTATTCTGCCGAAACCATTGATGGCTACTTTAATTTTTTGCATGGTGTTTTATTTAGCTCTTTGTTTTTATTTCTTTTTAATGGTTTAGCTGAATGCTTCACATTTGAGTACAAAGTTCAATATTTGTTTCAACAATAGATAAACATTTCCTTAAAAATAATTAAAAATGATGAAGTTTGCACAATTTAAATTTCAGCCTGTATGCAACTAAAATACCAGCACAAAACAAAAGCCATTTTACTGTTAGAAGACGGCAAACATTTTGAAGGCTTTGCCGCCGGAGCCATTGGCACCACTACGGGCGAGATTTGTTTTAATACGGGTATGACGGGCTATCAGGAGATATTTACCGACCCATCTTACTACGGACAAATTGTGGTGATGAACAATGTGCACATTGGAAACTATGGGGTGAATGATGCCGAAGTTGAGAGTGACAGCATTAAAATTGCCGGAATGGTTTGTAAGAAGTTTAACTCGGGTTACTCCCGTCCGGCAGCGCAAAAGTCTTTACAGGATTATTTTACCGAAGCGGGTATTGTAAGCATCAGCGATGTAGATACCCGTGCTATTGTGCGTTATATAAGAGATAAGGGCGCGATGAATTGCGTGATTTCTTCTGCCATTTATGATATTGCCGAATTAAAAAAGATACTTGCCAAGGTACCAAGTATGGCTGGTTTGGAGTTATCATCTAAAGTAAGTACAGCAAAAGCTTATGAGGTTGGAAACCCTAATGCGGCAAAGCGTGTGGCTTTAGTTGACTTTGGTGTGAAGAAAAATATAGTACGCAGTTTGGTTGAGCGTGGTTGTTATGTAAAGGTATTTCCGATGAAGAGTACTTTAAAAGACATGCTTGATTTTAAACCCAAAGGGTTTATGCTGAGTAATGGTCCGGGAGACCCTTCTGTTATGAAAGATGAAACCAACCTGGTAAAACAAATTATTGATACGAAAACACCCACTTTCGGCATTTGCCTGGGGCATCAGTTATTGGCTCAATCGCAGGGCATTTCTACTTATAAAATGCACAACGGGCACAGAGGCATTAATCACCCGGTAAAGAACCTGCTTACAAACAAGTGTGAGATTACTTCCCAAAACCACGGCTTTAGCGTGAAGGCAGAAGATATTGCAAGCAATAAAGAAATAGAAATTACGCATGTAAACTTAAACGATAATACCATTGAGGGTATTCGTTTAAAGAGCAAACCTGCTTTCTCGGTACAATATCACCCTGAGGCTTGTCCCGGTCCACATGACAGCCGCTATCTGTTTGATGAGTTTGTAGAGAAGTTGTAAAGAGGTTTACTTACTCTTTAGCAAAAGCTTTCAGCAAATCGTCGGTAATTCCGGTATAAGAGTACCCCCCATCATGATACAGGTTTTGCATAGTTACCATTTTGGTATAATCACTGAATAATGAAACGCAGTAATCAGCGCAAGCTTCAGCACTGGCATTTCCTAAAGGAGAATTAAGCTGAGCAAAATCATAGAAATCGCCAAAACCTTTTATACCTCCGCCTGCCGTTGTTTTGGTAGGTGATTGAGATACGCTGTTTACCCTTACTTTACGGAATTTGCCATAATGATACCCATAACTGCGTACAATAGACTCTAACATGGCTTTTGCCTCTGCCATATCCGTATAAAAAGAAAAGGTGCGTTGTGCCGCAATGTAAGATAAGGCAACTACACTCCCCCACTCATTAATGGCATCCATTTTATAAGCAACGCTTAACATACGGTGCAGAGAAAGGGCAGATACATCTAATGTTTTATTGTAGAAATCGTAATTCAATTCTGTGTAACCTATATTCTTACGGATATTGGTGCTCATACCTATTGCATGCAATACAAAATCTATTTTACCGCCCATAACCTCTTGTGACTTAATAAACAGGTTAGTAAGTTCATCCATATTAGTAGCATCAGCAGGAATAATTTCGCTTTTGGTTTGCTCGGCTAACTTTTTTATTTCGCCCATACGCATGGCAATGGGCGCATTGGTTAAAACAATTTGTGCCCCTTGTTCATGCGCTTTTAAAGCTGTTTTCCAGGCTAATGAATTTTCATCTAAAGCTCCTGTAATAATTCCTCTTTTGCCTTGTAATAAGTTATTCGACATAGTTTTATGTGTTTATAAAGTGACGCAAATTAAGTATTTTATTAGGACTAATCTTTATCTTAAAAAAATAATGAACCTAAACTCTTTCTTATTATATTTGTGGAGTATGAACGTGAAAAATATTTTAATAATGGCTGTTTTGAGTATGATTTTTTCATGCTGTTCAAACAAAAGTAATGATGATGAGAATTTTGGTGAAACAACTGAAACAGCAAAAGTTGTTGAACAGCAAAAAATAAGCGCTCAAAATGTCTTTACTTCCATACCTGGCCCTTCTGAACTTTCGGAACTTATTGCACAGACTAACTTAGATTATGATGCCTCATTATTAAACAATCCGGAAAATTTAAATAAATATACTTCAGATAACTTTAAGGCAATTAACTTAGGTCTATATGGTGCGGATATGGTTTACACTAATGTGTATGAGCAATCTCAGGAAAGCATGTTATATTTAAAATGCGTAAATTCTCTATGTCGCAGTTTAGGTATTGCGGGTGCTTTTGATGAAAAAACGGCCGATAGATTAACAAATAATAAAGAAAATAAAGATTCGCTTTTAACTATCGTTTCTCAATCATTTAATAACGCCGATAAGTTTTTAAGAGAAAATCAACGCCCCGGAACATCTTCTTTAATGGTTGCCGGCGGGTGGCTTGAAGGGTTATATCTATCGGGTAAAGTTGCCGAGAAAGCAAAAACAAAAAAACTTATCGAGAAAATGAGCAAGCAAAGACAATCTTTGCAAGATTTGATTACGCTGGTTGAAAATGCAAAAATAACCGGAGATGCTACTTTTGTTTTGGATGGACTAAAAGATTTAAAAACTTCTTACGATAAAATACCGGACAACACTACAATGACAGATGAAATGCTTGCGGAAATAAATATAAAAGTATTTAAACTGCGTGCTAAGCTTATAATTGTTTAAATTATAAATACATTTTCTTTAATGCTGTTCAAAAAACAAAGGGTTTCCATCAGGGTCAACTAATAGAAAGTGTTTAACTCCTTTGGCATTTTCCTTAGCTTCTAATACAAAGGGAATTCCTTTTTGTTTAAGGTGTTGCTGTAACTCAAGAATATTGTTGGGAGTAAAAGTCAGCGTATTACGTGGAATAATCCCTTCATACAAACCGATAACCAAAGTTCCGTTTCGCATGATAAGCCATTTTTGTTGGGGGTTGCTAAAACGCTCGTCAATGAAAAAACCTAATTTAAGATAAAAATCTTTTGAAACCTGAAGATTTTTTACATTTAATGCGATATGGTGTTGCCCCAATTCCATTGGGGTAAATATATGTTAATTTTAATATAGAAAAAATTAATTTTAAGCTTCCTGTAAAATTAAAGATTTACTTCGTTCTTTAAGTAAAGCGATGTCAAGCACTTCTTTCATTTGTGTTACATAATGGATATGTAACCCTTTTAGATATTCCGCATTTATATCTTCTACATCTTTGCGATTTTCCTCACACAAAATTATTTCTTTAATGCCTGCGCGCTTAGCAGCTAATAACTTTTCCTTTAATCCGCCAATAGCAAGTACCCTGCCACGCAAAGTTATTTCGCCTGTCATGGCAAGATGTTTACGCACCTTCCGTTTAGTAAATACGGATGCTAAGCTGGTAAGCATGGCAATGCCTGCTGATGGTCCGTCTTTAGGTGTTCCGCCTTCTGGCACATGTATATGTATATTTTTACCTTTAAAAGTATCGGCAGTTGCATCAATAATTTCAGGATGTGCTTTTAAAAACTCTAAAGCAATAATAGCGCTTTCTTTCATCACATCACCCAAATTACCTGTTAGTGTTAACTTTTGTTCTTTACCTTCAGATAGACTTGATTCTATAAATAAAATATCTCCTCCTGTTTGAGTCCATGCCAAACCTGTAACAACACCCGGCACATCATTGCCCTGATACTTATCCTTACTATGTGCGGGACCCAATATTTTTATTAGATTATCTTCGTTTACTTTAGTCAGTATTTTTTTATTACTCGCAATTTCCTTTGCCGCAAAGCGTGCAATTTTAGAGATGCGTTTTTCAAGCCCACGTACACCACTTTCACGAGTGTAATCCTCAATTATTTTATCTAAAACTTTATCCGATATTTTTAACTGCGATTTCTTTAAGCCTGTATCTTCAGTTACTTTGGGTATAATATGTTTTTGAGCAATCTGTATTTTTTCTTCGGTAGTATAACCATTCATTTCAATAATTTCCATTCTATCGCGCAATGCGGGCTGTATGGTATTTAAAGAATTTGCAGTGGCAATAAAAAGCACTTTACTTAAATCAAAATCAAGCTCTAAGTAATTATCATAAAAGGTCGAATTCTGTTCAGGGTCAAGTACTTCTAGCAAAGCAGAAGATGGATCGCCATGATAATCACTTCCTAATTTATCTATTTCATCCAAAACAAAAACAGGGTTAGATGATTGCACCTTTTTTATATTTTGTAAAACACGCCCTGGCATAGCACCAATGTAGGTTTTACGATGTCCGCGTATTTCGCTTTCATCTTTTAATCCACCTAAGCTCATACGCACATATTTTCTTCCTAATGCTTTTGCTATACTTTTACCCAGTGAAGTTTTTCCAACACCTGGAGGGCCGTATAAACAAAGAATGGGTGACTTTAAATTTCCTTTTAGTTTTATTACAGCAAGATGCTCTAAAATACGCTCCTTAACTTTATCAAGTCCATGATGATCTTCATTTAAAATGCGTTCTGCATTTTTAAGATTAAAGTTATCTGTAGTATATTCATTCCAAGGTAACTCAAGCATTAACTCTAAATAGTTTGTTTGAATAGCATATTCAGCCGCATTGGGGTTCATGCGTTGAAGTTTTGAAACTTGTTTTTCAAAAACTTCCTGTACCTCTTTAGTCCACTTTTTATTTTTTGCTTTTTCTTTAAACTCAACTATTTCCTGTTCGTGTTGGTTTCCTCCCAACTCTTCCTGTATGGTCTTTATTTGCTGATTTAAAAAATATTCGCGCTGCTGCTTATCTATATCCGTTTTAACTTTATTCTGAATTTCATTCTTTAACTGAAGCATTTGCAGCTCTTGCGTAAGATTCTTTAATACAAGTGTTGCGCGTTCGGTTAAATCAGGCTGTTCCAGCATTTTTTGTTTTTCTACCGAAGGAACATTGGCATGCGATGAAATAAAATTGATTAAGAAAGAAGCGCTCTCTATATTATTAATAGCAAAAGCTGCTTCGCTGGGCATTTGCGGCGATTGCTTAATTATTTGAGTAGCTAAATCTTTTAAAGAAGATACCAATGCCAAGAATTCTTTATCATTCTTCTTTGCCTTTGTTTCTTCAAACGGAATTACTTTAGCCTTAAAATAGGGCTCTGTTTGCGTAAACTCACCTGTTTTAAAACGCTTTTTACCTTGTAAAATAACTGTAGTACTGCCATCTGGCATACGCAGTTGCTTAATGATATGAGCAATAGTTCCTACCTGATTTAAGTCTTCCGGTTTAGGTTCTTCAATCGCATCATTTTTTTGAGATACAACGCCAATGGTTTTATCACCTTTGTATGCATCACGTATCAGCTGAATAGACCTGTCTCTGCCAACAGTAATAGGTATTACAACGCCGGGAAATAAAACAGTGTTGCGTAAAGGAAGTATAAAAACCGATTCAGGAAGTTTTTCATTGTTCATCTGGTCTTCGTCTTCTTGCGATAACAAAGGGATAAACTCCGCATCTTCATTACTTAAATTATTAAATTGAATATCGCTATATAATGAGTCGTTCATTTCTTAAAATTAATTCTCTTTAATGTAAAAAACTATGCCATTCGTGGTTATTTGCCAAAATGGCGTTATGGAGAGGTTATTTGCGAGTAAATGGTTGTGTTGGCAGGGTCAATAACGGCAAGTATATTCAATAATTTAGTTTTTTCTTCGGTAGTAGCATTCTTAAATATGTTTACAATTTCACGGTTTTTAGCTTCAAAAAATATCTGCACATTATAAGATGCCGGACGGTTTTTATGCACTTCATTAATATTATCAAGGGCTTGTATTATGGCAGCGCGAGCTTCTTCCGGTTTATCATACATCATATCCATACCCTTACGATGGTAGGTATAAAAACTTTCTCTTAATGGCTGGAACATAGGGCTAAGCATATTATCAATATAGGTATAGCGATTTTTAAATGAATTGTCTCCTGATTGCCAGCCTGGTTCTGTAGCGGTCTGTGCATTTTGTACAATAAGTTGTGCTTTTTTCCAATAATCAGTTCCTCCCAATAAAGAAAAACTATCATAATCTAATGCTAAGATTACGTAGGCATAATAACCCAAAACAGACGTAAGGTTTGAACTAAAGCCTTGTAAGTTAAAATCCATTGGTTGCCCCTGAACATACGTAAACGTAAAAAATTTATCATCAAAATCTAATATAGGCGATCTATAACTTGATTGAAATGCCTGACGACCAGCATCTACTTCAAATATACCTTGATAGGTTCCGCTACCTAAGTCAGAATTTACTACAATGTTAATCTGGCAATCTATTTTTTCGTTTTGTTCAAATTTATCATTGGTAAACCTGTAATTATTCATAAAATCATTTACCCGGCTTTTCAAGTCGGCAAATATCACCTGATTGCCGGCACCCGAAAGTTGGCTGGCATCCACAGTTACCTGACAATTTAATTCTTGCGAATGGGAAAATGAAGTATAAAAAATTAAGAAGTATAAAAAAAACTGTTTCATTCTTATTTTTTAATAAAATTTAGAGTAAAAGTAAGAATATCTTTTGCAACATCTTCTTTACTTTTTAAACCATACTCAAATACCTTTCCCTTATTATCTATGATACTTATTTTATTGGTGTTGCCGGCAAATCCGGCACCTGCATCCTGCAAGGAATTAGCCACAATAAAATCTAAATTCTTGGCTTTTATTTTTTGCTTGGCATACTCCACCACATTTTCTGTTTCGAGGGCAAAACCAATAAGGCATTGTTGCTTCTTTTGCTTACCAAGCTCCGCCAAAATATCAACGGTTTTAGTAAGTTTTATTTGCAAATCAATTTCTTTCTTTTTTATTTTTTGATGGGAATATTCAGCTGCTTTATAATCGGCCACGGCCGCTGACATTATGGCAATATCTGTATTTTTAAATAATTCTGTACAATGCGCATACATTTCATTTGAGGATTCTACCCGAATACAGGTAACAGAATTATCGGGAGAAAGGTGCGTAGGCCCCAATATTAAAGTAACATCAGCTCCTTCATGTGCAAAGGCATTTGCCAGAGCAATGCCCATTTTTCCGGTAGAACGGTTTCCTATAAAACGCACCGGGTCTATTTCTTCATAAGTAGGCCCGGCAGTAATCAATACTTTTTTACCTTTAAAAGAACCATGTGTTTCAAATTCTTTTTCCAGAAACAAAACGATATTTTCAGGTTCTGCCATTCTACCCTCGCCATATAAACCGCTTGCTAACTCTCCATTTTCAGGTGGAATAATGATATTACCAAAAGAAGTGATTTTTTGAATGTTGCTTTGCGATGTAGGATGATGGTACATATCCATATCCATAGCAGGCGCCACATATACTTTGCATCTTGCCGAAAGATAAGCAGCCAGTAATAAATTATCGCAAAGCCCGGTTGCCATTTTTGCAAGGGTATTTGCCGTGCATGGCGCTATTACAAATACATCTGCCCAAAGGGCTATATGCACATGGTTATTCCACTCTTTTTCTGTAGTAAAAAAATCTGTTTCTACTTTATTTTTAGATAATACAGATAAGGTATGCGGGCTAACAAAAATTTGTGCATCAGGAGTCATAATGACTTTAACTTCTGCACCTTTCTTACTAAGTAAACGCACCAAATTAGCGGCTTTATAGGCAGCAATTCCGGCGGTTACTCCTAACAATATTTTTTTTCCTTTCAGCATTAAAAAACAAAAGGCAGCGTGCTATATGCCAACTGCCTTTACTAACGTAATATTTGATTTTTATTGTGCTTTTTCGTCGGTTGGCTTACGATAATGTATTTTCTCGTCTAAAAACTCCTGAATAGCAATAAGAGTTGGTTTAGGCAATTTTTCGTAGAATTTAGAAACTTCAATTTGTTCGCGGTTTTCAAAAATCTCTTCCAAATTATCTGAATGAGAACTAAAATCATCCAATTTTTCATGAAGCTCTTCGCGCATTTGTATGGCAATTTGGTTAGCTCTGCGGCTAATAATAGCAACAGCTTCGTAGATGTTTCCTGTTTTTTCGTCAAACTGACGGATATCGCGGGTAACGGTAGTTGAGTCTGCTTTTACGGTTTTAAAATCCATGTTTATTTTGCTTTAGTTCGTTCCTTTTTTAATCGTTCACAATCCTTATAGATAATTTCGGCTTCTGCCAAATATTGACTATTGGGGTGCAAATCTACGAATTTTAAGTAATTTACCATAGATTTTTCTAACCTATCTGCTTTTTTAGATTCTATACTGTTTTTTGCCAGTAAATAGTAGGATTTAATAATCATATAAAGCATTTCATCCTGGTGTGATGATTCGGCAAAATCTTTCATAAAGTTCTCGCAGGCAGGGGTGGCAGCCTTCCAGTCATCTCTGTAAAAATAGCTTTTGGCAATTTCATAAGCCTTTCTTTCTAATTTGGCTCTAAGCTTATCCACTAATTTATTACAACTGTCAATACGAGGGCTTTCGGGGTATTCATTCAAAAAATTCTGCATTTCCTGTATGGCATTCTTCGTATCGGTTTGGTCTAAACTATATTTGGGCGAACTTAAGTAATAACAATAAGCGTTCATAAAAGCGCATTCTTCGGCATGTTTGCTGCTATGATAAGTTCTTACAAAGGTGCGGAAATGGAAACCAGCCAGGGCATAATCGGTTAAATAATAGCTGCAATAGGCATAATAATAATATATTTCTTCAGCACGATCAGTTCCTTTAAAAACGGGAATTAACTCTTCTAACAAGGTTTGCGCCGATGTGTAATTTGTTTTATCGTAATATTCCATGGCTTTTGTATATTTAAGCTCGTAATCCGAGCTTTTTAATATTTTATTAAACTCGCCACAGGAAAAAAGAATAAAAGAAACAAGTGCTAAACAAAAATATATATAATATTTGCCCTTCATTTTTAAGTTTGCAAAGGTATTAAAATGGAAGATATAACCATACACATCCTGAAAGGCTTTTGCGGCTTGTATTTTGGCGATAACCCCACCAGAGCTATCAAGTTATTTGGCGAGCCAGATGAGAAAGAGGAGCTTACCGATGAACTCTTAAACGAAAAAAGTACAGTGTATCATTATTGGAGCAAGGGCTTCTCGTTGTTTTTTAAAGATGATGAAAATAAAGGGCTGCACTGCGTAGAGGTTGATAATAAGGAAGCCATTGTATTGGGCGAAAAAATATTCCTGCTAAAAGAAGAAGAAATTAAAGCCTTGTTTAAAAAGAATGCTTTTCCATTAACCGAAACCGAGCAACATGCCTGGGGCGAGAAACGCCTGAGTTTTGACGAAGCCTTTGCCGATTTGTATTTTGAAAACGGTAAGCTAATATCTATTAACTTTTGTACCCCCGATTACTTTGCGGAGATTGATAAGTTAAATATGAACTAAAGCTTATTTGATCACAATCATTTTCTTACCGGCGCTATAACTATTTGCAGCTTGTATTTGATAATAATAAGTACCTGCTTCAAGGTCGGCAGTGGAGATAAGTATATCAGTAAAAGCATTGGTTACTTTAAAACGTTTTACTTCTACACCCTGTATGTTATAAAAGACCAGCTCGGCAGTGGTTATGCCTTCCGGTAAGTTATACTGCACGGTTGTTTGGTTATTTGCCGGATTGGGGTAATTAGAAATACCAACATTTGGTGTATTACCATTTACAGTTCTAAGAGCAGTAACAGTTCCACCCGTACAATCATTACAAGGTAAAGTGCCAGGTAAAGAATAGACAGTAGCTCCTGACCCATATTGCTGTGGAATAATCATCTTTACGCCAGATGGTGAGTATGAAATGAAGTTTGTAATGTCTACATAACCATGAAAATCATAATTATCAATAACAACACTATCCTTAGAAAATAAGATACTCCCAACCTGATCATATATCCTGCAATCATTATTCCCTGATGCATCTTCGTAATAGATAAAATATTCTATATCAGCAGGATTAGTATTAAAAAGTTCATCGCTTACATACAATATTTGAGGAAAACCATAAAAACTACTACTGGCAGGAGGGTTTCTTGGCGGGATATTTATAGTTAAATAAACAGTATGATTAAGATTATAAAGAGTTATTGTATTTGTATCATTCAAAACATACTTGTAACCCGCAGCACTTAATTGCACCAATTTTAAATATCCTTTTAAAATATTTCCTGTAGGATAATAATGCTCTAAAGTAATTTGGGCATTAGCGCTTAAGCTGGCTGCAAGTAGCAAAGTGTATAATGATTTCTTCATGGCTTTAATTATTAATGGTTAACCTATTAACAAATATATCCCAAATTTTGGGGATTTTAGGCAGTGAAGAAAGAAATTCCATATGTGAGAAATGAAATTCCCCACGTGGGAATAAAATATTAGCACGTGGGGATAAAAAATTAGCATGTGGGGAAAAATATTCTGCATGTGAGGGAATAAATTCCACAAGTGGGGAAATATTCTCCACATAAGCGGAAGGAAATTGCTTGTAAGCCGAAACATTCCCCTCATAAGCAGAAAGAAATTCCTTGCAAGCTGGAACATTCTCCTTGTAAGCAGAAAGAAATTGCTTGTAAGCCGAAACATTCTCCTTGCAAGCGGAAGAAAATTGCTTGTAAGCTTAAATATTCCCCTTGTAAGCAGAAAGAAACATTTTAATCATAAAAAGTAGTCTAAATGGCTAAAATATAGCCCAAAACCGAGGTTTTACCTCTTCACATATTGCCCTTCGTAGTAGTTGGCATACGCACCTGAGGTAACATTGTTTAGCCACTCTTCGTTATTCAGATACCAGTCAACAGTTTTAGTTAAACCTTCTTCAAACTGCAGGCTTGGTTTCCAGCCCAGTTCGTTTTGTAGTTTAGTACTGTCTATAGCATAACGCAAATCGTGCCCCGCACGGTCTTTCACAAAGGTTATCAGTTTCTCGTTGGTTCCCGCTGCACGGTTTAGTTTGCTATCCATTATGCGGCAAAGCAGGCGTATCACATCAATGTTGGTCCATTCGTTATGTCCGCCAATGTTATAAGTAGTACCGTCTTGCGCTTTATGAAATATCACATCAATAGCACGGGCATGGTCTTCTACAAAAAGCCAGTCGCGTACATTCTCTCCCTTACCATAAATAGGCAAAGGCTTATTGTTTTTAATATTATTAATACAAAGCGGTATCAGTTTCTCAGGAAAATGATAAGGCCCGTAATTGTTAGAGCAGTTAGAAATAACAGCAGGTAATTTATAGGTATCAAAATACGCACGTACAAAATGGTCGGAGCTAGCTTTAGATGCAGAATAAGGACTATGTGGGTCGTAGGCAGTGATTTCTGTAAACAAACCCGTATCGCCTAAAGTACCATATACTTCATCGGTACTTACATGGTAAAAGCGTTTAAAGCTTGTATTATCTTTCTTAAATTGCTCTTTAGCGGCATTAAGAAGATTTACCGTACCGATTACGTTGGTATAAACAAAGGCTAAAGGGTCTGTAATGCTCCTGTCCACATGGCTCTCTGCTGCCAAATGTATTACAGCATTGAACTGATGTTCTTCAAACAGTTTATTGATAAAACCTGCATCAACAATATCTCCTTTTATAAAGGTATAGTTGGGTTTGTTTTCAATATCTTTCAGGTTAGCTAAGTTACCTGCATAGGTAAGCTTATCCAAATTGTAGATTTGGTAGTTGGGGTATTTGTTTACAAACAACCTTACTACATGCGACCCAATAAAACCTGCACCACCCGTGATTAATACTTTCATTTATAAATAATTAAAGACTCCAATATGTAACATTATTCATTTTGCCTCTGTAAATCCCTTTTACATCTACCAGTACCCCTTTGTTTGATAAGATAGATTTAAAGAATTTCTCATCTAAAGAGATATACTCTTTATGGTTAACTGCAACAATCACCCCGTCATATCCTTTACCAATTTTATTCAAACCAAAACCATATTCATGTTGCAATTCATCCGAATCAGCATGCGGGTCAACTACATCAACCTTCACACTAAACGATTTTAATTCTTTTACAATATCCGCCACTTTGCTGTTACGAATATCACTCACATCTTCTTTAAAGGTAGCGCCCATAATAAGCACTTTACTTTTAGAAATATTCTTTCCCAAAGCACTCATTCGTTTTACGATATTCTTAGCTACATAAAAACCCATACTGTCGTTAACATAACGTCCGCTATTAATAACCCGCGCATGATAACCCAAAGATTCCGCTTTATAGGTTAAGTAATATGGGTCAACCCCAATACAATGCCCGCCAACCAAACCCGGAAAGAATTTTAAGAAATTCCATTTGGTTCCTGCTGCCGCCAACACATCGTAGGTATTAATTCCCATGCGGGAGAAGATAATAGAAAGCTCATTCATTAAGGCAATGTTTACATCGCGTTGGGTGTTCTCAATAATCTTGGCCGCTTCAGCCACTTTAATAGATGCTGCTTTGTGGGTGCCCGGCTCAACAATGATTTCGTAAACTTTAGAAATATTATCCAAACTTTCTTTATCGCAACCCGAAACTACTTTCAGTATTTTAGTAATGGTATGTTCTTTATCACCCGGGTTAATACGTTCCGGTGAATAACCTACCTTAAAATCTTTAATATATTTTAATCCCGATAATTTTTCAAGGACAGGAATACAATCTTCTTCAGTACAACCCGGATAAACAGTTGATTCATACACAACATAATCGCCTTTCTTTAAAACCTTACCTACAGTTGTTGATGCTCCTATTAAAGGTTTTAAATCAGGTAAGTTGTGCTCATCAATAGGTGTTGGAACAGCAATAATAAAGAAATTAGCTTCTTTAAGGTCTTCTAACTTATGTGTGAATTTTATATCGCTTCCGGCAAAATCTTTTTTAGTAAGCTCATCACTGGGGTCTATGCCTTTGTTCATTAAAGCAACACGCTTCTCATTAATATCAAAACCAATTACTTTTACTTTTTTGGCAAACGCTAAAGCTATTGGTAAGCCCACATACCCCAAACCAATCACAGCTATTTTAGCTTCTTTCTTAATTATTTTATCGTAGATACTCATATATTACAGTGCATTTATATGTTGTTTTTTGATTACATTCTCAGGACGAAGCGCGTAAATTCTTTCAATAATATCAACTACTTTCAATCCCTCCAAGGCGTTAGTGCTTATTTTATTTTTACCTGTTAAGGTATTTACTACATTATCAATTACAAAATTGTGATTATTAGCAGAGCCTTTGTATGCTCCGTAATCATTGGCCGGATTAGTATCTCCAAGCTTAGGCATAGTATAATCTTTTATGTTGCAGGTCTCTACTACATCCATGTATTGCCCCCCCACTTTAATACTGCCCTTGCTTCCTATAATAGTTAATGAAGACTCTAAATTTTTATCCCATACAGCAGTAGAATAATTAATACTACCCATTCCTCCATTCACAAAATCAAAGCTCACAAAACCACTATCTTCAAAATCAGTAGAATCCTTATGATTAAAATCAGCAAACTTTGCTTGTATATTTTTAATGTCGCCAAAAAGCCAGTACATAATATCCACCCAGTGAGAGAATTGGGTAAATAAAGTACCCCCATCTAAATCGTTAGTCCCTTTCCAATTTCCTTTTTTGTAATAACGCTCGTCACGATTCCAGTAGCAATTTAACTGTACCATGTAAACATCACCTAATATTTTATTTTCTATCACGTCCTTAAGCCAAACAGATGGGGGGGAATAACGATTTTGCATGACACAAAAAACTGTTTTATGATTCTGTAAACCTGCATAAATGATCTTTTCACAATCTGATTTGGTTAATGACATCGGTTTTTCAACTACCACATGCTTTCCGGCATTTAAGGCTTTTAAAGCATGCTCGGCATGCAAGCCATTTGGAGTGCAAATATTTATAACTTCAATGTCGTCATGGTTTTTTAAAAGTTCATCTATATCTGTATAAAATTTCTCCTGTAAATTATTTAAACCTATTTTCTCTTTAGGAAGTAAATCGCAAACAGCTACAAGCTCACATTGCGGATTACGTCTTATCATTTCTGCATGACGTTTACCAATATGTCCTTGCCCTATAACTGCAAATTTTATTTTACTCATAGCTTTGTAACCACCCCATTTTCTAATTTATACTTGGCTTTACTTTCTCTACAAATGGCAATACCGTCTTTATCAAATTCCAAACGATGCCCATATTCACTCATCCAGCCAAGCTGACGGGCAGGATTGCCAACCATTAAGGCAAATGCAGGAACAGTTTTAGTAACTACGGCACCAGCACCTATAAAAGCATAAGCCCCAATATCATGTCCGCATACTATGGTTGCATTAGCACCAATACTGGCACCTTTACCCACATGGGTTTTAGCATATTCATGTTTTCTTACAATGGCACTTCTTGGGTTTATTACATTGGTAAAAACCATACTCGGACCTAAAAACACATCATCATCGCAAGTAACGCCTGTATAAATAGAAATATTGTTCTGAACTTTAACATTATTACCCAGCACTACCTCAGGTGATACTACTACATTCTGACCAATATTACAATTTTCTCCAAGCTTACAGTTTGGCATAATATGAGAGAAATGCCATATTTTAGTCCCCTTGCCAATCGTGCAACCCTCATCTATAAAAGCGGTAGGATGGGCATAAAACTCTTTTTCCATAAAAAAATAAAACGAGCAACAAATTTAATAAAAGCATTTGTAATTGAGCATGAAAACAAAGTATTATATTTAGTGCAAAAATAAATAATGCCTTCTTTTGATATAGCCAGTAAAGTAGACGTACAATTATTAGATAATGCCATAAATGTGGCACGTAAAGAAATTACTACTCGGTTTGATTTTAGAAATTCTAAAACGGAAATAGAGCTTGATAAAAAGAATTTTGTAATAAATATTACTACTGAAGATGATATGCGTTTAAACTCCATTATTGATGTTTTGCGTAGCCGAATGATGAAACAACATCTCGACCCTCGTTGCTTGGATGACAGCAAAGAATATTACCCTTCGGGTATGTTTATTAAAAAAGAGTTAAAAGCAAAAAATGGTTTGGAAAAAGAAACCTGCAGAAAAATAAATGCTGACATAAAAGCCTTCAAACTTAAAGTTTCTTCACAAATCATGGATGATATTATCAGAGTAACCGCAAAGAAGATAGACGATTTACAATCTGTTATTGCCCTTCTAAGGAGTAAAGATTATGAACAACCTTTGCAGTTCATTAACATGAAGTAATGAGATTCATAAAAAGGAATATACTTAGGATTTTATTGTTTATCTGTGTAGTGTCTGCTAAACCAATGCTTTCTCAAAATTTTGGTGAAACTGCCGAACATAAAAAAGTATGGAGGATATTTGGAAGAAAGAAACACAGGGATGCCTATAACCCTTATGTAAAAAACGGAAAATCTACACATGAACCCAGTAAACAACAAGCAAAAGAAGATAAGGCACTTATAAAAAGGCAAAAGAAAGAAGCAAAAAAGGAATGGCGGAAAAACAAACGCAAGCTTCACTTAAAGTAAACCCGGATAAATTATTTATGCTAAAAAAGAACGCTCTTATTATCTCTATTCTTATTGCTATGTTGTTGGGGGTGTTGGTTGGAACACTTATCAATAAAAAATATACTTCTGCATTTACCGAAATAAAGGAAGAGACGGTTTCAAACTATAACTCCATTCTTCCTGAAAATGAACAACACTATTTAATTAAACAAATTGATAGAGATGAGAAACAGCAAAAGAAAGAAGCCTCTTCCCCATTCTCTTTATTAAGTGATATTTTTTTACGACTTATCAAAATGATTATTGCTCCACTTGTTTTTTCTGTACTTATTGTAGGAGTTGCTAAAATTGGTGATTTTAAAACCGTGGGCAGAATGGGTATTAAAACGCTCGTCTATTTTACCTGTGCAACATTAATAGCCTTAACAATAGGATTGGTTATTGTAAACGTATTTGAACCCGGTAAAAAAATCCATATTGACATGCCGGAAGCAGGCGTTGATAATGGAGTTAAAATACAACCACAAACAGCTAAGAACTTTATTTCTCATATCATTCCTGAAAGTGTGGTGGACAGTATGGCGCATAACGAAATATTGCCCATTGTTGTTTTTGCTATTTTCTTTGGTGTGGCAGCTGCATCACTTGGTAATAAAGGAAAGATAATCATTGAATTTATAGATGCAGTTTCTCATGCCATGTTTAAAGTTACTAATTATGTCATGAAAGCTGCCCCTATAGGGGTATTTGGTGCAGTTACTGCTGTTGTAATACAACAAGGACCAGGAGTGTTAAAAAGCTATGCTTATTTAATTATATGTTTTTATGGAGGCTTGTTATTTTTTGTATTTTTTGTACTTATGGGAATTTGTACACTCTTTAAAATTAATTTCTTTAAACTATTTTCATTTATAAAAGAGCCTGTGTTACTTGCTTTTAGCACAGCTAGTTCTGAAGCTGCCATGCCTAAAACAATTGAAAGACTGGAAGATTTTGGTTTACGCAATAGAACCGTAAGTTTTGTGTTACCCCTTGGCTATTCATTTAATTTGGATGGTTCTATTATGTACATGACTTTTGCTACTTTGTTTATTGCACAGATGTACGGCATGGATATTACATTTGCCGACCAGATAAAAATGATGCTTATTTTATTGGTGACCAGTAAAGGCATGGCAGGCGTGCCACGTGCATCCTTAGTAGTTATTGCAGGCATGCTGAGTATGTTTCATATACCTACCGAAGGATTACTTTTATTACTAGCCGTTGACCAATTGCTTGATATGGGTAGGTCTGCAACCAATGTAGTTGGTAATGCAGTTGCATCAGCGGTAGTAGATAAGTGGGAAAAGTAAGGCTATTTACTTTCTTAATTTCTTAAGGAAATTAATAGCAATGGCAATGAAAGGATTTACTTCAATGTAACTATAACAATCTATAACATCTCCACCAAAAGACATTTTAAAATTACTTATACCAAGATGTTGCTGAATATTAATTCCGCCAAAGTCATATTGCTTTAATCCAAGGTCTTTGAAATCCAGTATATCTTTCCAGTGCAAATACTTATTAGCGTAACCTTTCATTTTTTCATCTACTAAACTATGGGAATGATAGGAATGTAATAAAACTACTCTGTGTCCATCATGCAAATAAACATGGGTAACTGCTTTCTCCTCTTTTAGGAAAGCTTCTGAAACAATAATCTTATTTAATTTCTGTAAAGACCTTATTCTTTGAAAACTCCATTCTATTCCCTTCTTATTTGCAAAGACTGAAAACTCATTTATTATTTGATTACACTTTATAAGCGAGGGAGAATAATCAACATTAGTTGTAATCCCAATATCCTCAGCTTTATGAATATGGTATTTAAATGTCCGGTTTATTTGATTAAATAATTCTTCAGAAGATTTCTCAAGGTTAATAAGACTTGTTTGTGCTTTCAGAACATTTTCCCTCTTATAAGAATCCTTTTCATTACTATAACAAAAGGCATTATAAGTTCCCTTGTTAATTTCTTCAGAATTATAAAACCAAAACTCTTTTCGTTTAAAAAATAAAAACTGATGAGTCGTAATTTCAAGCATTCCTATCTATTAGGATGAATGGACCTCTCTAATGAGAAAACATTTTTAAGCACCTGCAATTGTCCATTCATTCTAAAACGGGTTTTATAAAAAGGTTCGCTATATAATTCTATTCTTGGAATTTCAAAATGGTCATCATTTAAAGTATATGGTTTAGGTAGCACTGTTAAACCCATTTTATAACCTACTTCTTTTGCAATCTTCTTAACTTGGCTATTATAAATCCCAAAAGGATAAGATATAGCAATTGGAAATTTACCGATTGCTGCTTTTATTTCTTTTCCAGACCTTTCCAATTCATGCCTTACACTATCCAAATGAAAGTCTTTTGATAAAGCAGGGTGCTTTCCTGAATGAGAACCTATTTCAACCCCTTCATTTTTAAGTAATCTAATTTCATCCCAATTAAGCATAAGATTCTTTGGCATTTCCACATCAGTTATTTGTACCTGCATTTGCTGCATAATATCCTCTTTTCCTTCATCCGAGATTGTTTTTAGTATAGGCGAGAATTGTTTAATTAAATCTATCTTCTCTTCTAAATTCTTCCAATTATTTTTTCTTAAAGAAGGGGGTATTTCAATAGACTCAACTTCTAAAGAAGTTATACTTGTATTAAGAAGGAAGAAGTTAAATAAGTATGTCCAAGGAGGTAAACATGAGTCCACACAATCTGTAATAACATAAATGGATGTGGGCACCTTATACTTATTTATAACAGGCATAGCATACTCAATAAAATCTCTGTAACCATCATCAAAAGTAATAGCGCAAAGTTTTTTTGATTTAGTAGGTTTATAATTCCCCAAAAGAGTTTCTTCAAGAGGAACTACTTCAAAGTTTCTTTTAAGATATTTTACAATTCGTTCAAAATGACCGGGAGTAATGGGAGGCCATATAGGGTCTGGATGAGGATTAACACGATGAAACAAAAAGACTTTAATACTCATTTAGAATCAAAGATATAGAATTATTTCTTTGACTTTAAATAGTCTTCCATTTCCTTTAAGCCAAAAGCGTTAAAACAAAAATCTTTTGTCAGCAAACCCTTACGAGCCACACAAACTCCATAATGCATATCATGAAAACCTTTCTTTTCATGCGCATCGGGATTAATGGAAATCTTTACACCTCTTTCCAGACAATACGGTATCCATCGCCAATCAATATCTAAACGATAAGGATGTGCATTTAATTCCATCACTACTTTATTAGCTGCACAAGCATCTATTACTTTTTTGTGGTTGATGGGATAACCAGGGCGGCCAAGCAATAAACGACCTGTTGGATGACCTAAAATAGTAGTGTGAGGATTTTCTATAGCTTTAATTAAACGTGCTGTTGCCTTTTCTTCATCCATTTTAAAATGCTGATGGATAGAAGCAACTACATAATCAAAGGTTGCAAGTACATCATTAGAATAATCAAGTGATCCATCATATAAAATATCACACTCGGTTCCTTTCAGGATTTTAAAGGGTGCTAACTTTTTATTTAACTCATCAATTTCTTTATGTTGAGCAAGTATCCTTTCTTCTTTTAATCCGTTTGCATAAGTTGCACTCTTGCTATGGTCGGCAATGCCAAAGTATTCATAACCCAGCTCTTTGCAATAAGTTGCCATTTCTTCTAATGTGTTTGCACCATCGCTATACGTACTATGGTTATGCAGAATACCCTTTAAGTCCTTCTCTTCAATTAAATGGGTTGGATATTTTTCGTGAATTTCTTCATCAAATAACCCATCTCTCCATTCGGGAATAAAATAAGGTTGATTTAATGCTTTGTAAACATCTTCTTCCGACAAAAAGTTTTTATCAGTAAGTGAGTCAAATTTTATTTTCTTTAAATGCTCGGGTGTAGAAGAAGTTTTAATCAGCTCATAATAAAACTCTTCTTCAGTAACAAAGATAAGATTTACCGGCGGTGGGCTTTTGAACTCCTGTTCAAATACTTCATCAGATGCAACTAATATATCAATACTACTAAGTGTTTCATTCTTTCTATAAATATCTCCCGTTAAACTAATGTTGGAAACATATTGAAGCTCTTTTAGTTCTTCAACAAAACTATCAGCCAATTCCTCAACAGCAGCATAGTGAGCTTTGCCACTGGCGGTTTGCATAAACTCGATGCTTTGTTTTATGCTTTCCTGTGTTTTTTGTCCGAAGCCTTTTAAATCTACTAAACGATTTTCGTGGCATGCATATAATAACTCACCCGGGCTTTCAACTTCCAGTTCTTTCCAAAGTTGTTTTACTTTTTTAGGTCCGATACCTTTAACAGAAAGCATTTCAATAACACCTGCCGGGGTTTCATTTAACAACTTATCTAACTCTTTTGAGGTACCTGCATGGGCAATCTCTACAATGGTTTTTGAAATGCTTTTACCGATACCTTCCTGCTGTGCAATTTTTTCTTCGGTAAAATCTTCGGGAGCAATATGCATTTTAGATAGACGGAAGGCCCCATTGGCCAAAGCTTTTATCTTGAATTGATTTCCATCGTGTAACTCCATTAGTTTGGAGGTAAGCTGCAATTTTTCAGCTATATCATAACAATCTAACATTTACTTTAAAAGGCTTTAGCTCTTCGTTTCTATATCTTTTTTAGTTTCTTTTTGTTTCGCTGAATGCTGTAAAAGCATTTGTGCTATAATTAAATCCTGTGGAAAGGTTATTTTAATATTTTCTTTATTTCCTTCTGTTAAGGTAATGGTATGCTTTGCCTTTTCAACCACACTGGCATCATCAGTAAAGAAAGGATTATAGGCCTGCTGATATGCTTCAATTAAAACATCCTTTTTAAAACATTGTGGGGTTTGCACTATTTTGAATTTATTCCTGTCAACCGTTCTGGATTTATTACCGCGTATCTTGCGTACTGTTTCATTCATTGCTATTACCGGAACTGCGGCACCATGCTGTTCTGCTCCTTCAAAAGCATTTTGTATCGTTTGTAAACAAACCAAAGGTCTAGCAGCGTCATGTATGCCAACAACTGAAACTTCTTTCTTTAAAACAGCTAAGGCGTTTTTAACCGATTGAAAGCGCGTTTCTCCGCCTTCTACTACTTCTATATTTACTAGATTATACTTGGCTTTTATCTTTTCAAACAAATCAAAATAATCTTTGTGCAGAGAAATAATTACCTGAATATCCTTATTAAAAGCAAGAAACCTTTCAATACTATATACAATAACAGGTTTATTGTTTATCTCTATCAACTGCTTGGGGAGCTCCGTATTCATACGGCTACCTATACCACCTGCAACTATAATAACAGCTTGCATTTCTAAATCTTATACTTTTATTCCTACTACTAAAACGTCATCAACCTGCTCGTAATTTGCCTTCCATGTAGCAAAGTATTCTTGCAGTATTTGCTTTTGTTGTTGCATAGGCAAATGACAATTTTTAAAAACAGTTTCTTTAAGCAGTTTGTACTTTAACTTCTTTCCCTTTGGGCCGCCGAATTGGTCAGCAAAGCCGTCGCTAAACATAAAAATACAATCTCCCTTTTTAAGATTATAATTCTTTGAGGTAAACGAAGTATCGTCTTTAGGAGATTTACCTACCGGCATTTTATCCGGATTAATCTCCGTGAACCTAAAGCCAGGACTTAGTTTCAATTTCCCCTCTGCATCTGTTTGCATAGCAGTATCGGGTGGATGTATAATCCACACACAATTATTAGCGGCAGCAATTTCAATATCCAACGCATTTGTATCAATACAACAAAGGGCGCAATCCATACCATCTTTTGTTTCTTCTGAACCTTGCTGATTTAAAGATTGTATAATTTCTTTACGCAATTCATTCAACACTAAATTGGGTTGTGTAATCTTCTTTTCTATTACAATTTCGTTTAAGAAATTAATCCCCAACAAACTCATAAAGGCACCCGGTACGCCATGCCCCGTGCAATCGGCGCACATAAAGTATATTTTACTGCCATGTGAATAAGCCCAATAGAAATCTCCGCTCACAATATCTTTGGGCATATTTAAAAT
The DNA here is from genome assembly GCA_003153315.1 of Bacteroidota bacterium. GTDB lineage: Bacteria > Bacteroidota > Bacteroidia > B-17B0 > Aurantibacillaceae > PALSA-968. The sequence continues at coordinate 55,872 of PLYA01000077.1, read as the reverse complement.
AAAGAACTGCGGGAGATGTTTCTTTATGTATGTTTCCGATGTTAGGAGCGCATTTTGTATTCTTTTAGCATAATGTATGCTATCGGTAATGGCTTTGTTCTTTTCCAGTAATTGATTTCTTTGACTATGCACTTCATTGTTAAGCGAAACTAACTTCCTGTTTGCTTTACGTTTATTTACAAAAGCATAAATAGCCAAACCAAGCGCTATAAAAAGAATAATACCACCCCACACAAAGGCATTAATAAGTATTTTATTCTTATGCAGTTTTTCTTCCTGCAGCTTATTATCTTTATTAAGCAATTCTATTTCTCTTTCTTTCTTATCTGCATCAAATTTTGCTTCTGTAAATTTTATCTGCTTTTCGTTTTCAGAAGTAAAAATGGTATCCTTTATTTGCGTAGCCAGTTTATAAAATTCATAAGCCTTTGGTATATTGTTTTGAGCTTCATATATTTTAGAAAGAATTTCGTAGCAACTTCTTTCATATTCTTTAACGCCAACTGATTTGGCATATACAAGCGATTTATTAATGGAGATAAGTGCTGCAGGGTGTTCTTTTAACGAAACCTGTATCTCTGCAAGTGTTCTGTAGTGTTGCGCTAAATAATAATACTGGGTAGTATCTCTTACAAAATCAAGGGCTTTTATAATATATTGCTTGGCAGTAACTTCATCCTTCATATCATGATAAGCGCCTGCCAGACTATTATATACCGAAGATTGAAGCAGAGAATCTATTTTATATTTAGCACAATAATCCAGCGCCTGATTGAGGTAATACATGGATGAATCCGTCTTTTTCATTTCCATATAATTACCGGCAATATTTAAGCAGGTAGAAATAAAATTGGAAGGGGATTCTTTTACGTTGGGATATGCTCTTAAACCTGCTTCAATTGCCTTTCTGTATTCTTTACGCATATTGTAAATAATACTAAGATTACTTGAGGAAACGGCTGCGCTCCTTTTGTCTTTGTTTTTTTCAGCGCAACTAATGGCTATTTGCAAATACTCAATGGCTTGCGGGTAATTACCCATGTCCATATAAATGGTACCTATTACATTAGCAGCATTAGCTATTTCTGGTCCGTAATTGTTTTCTTTGGCAATCTTATAGGCTTCTTCGGCATATTTTAAACCTTCTTCCAAATTTGCATAGCTAACGTTCCATCCCAATTGGGCAAGGTTACGCGACTTCTGTCTCTCTGTACCTGTGCCTTTTTTCAATACAACTCTAAGGCTATCAATCAGTTTTTTGTCTTGCGCATAAGCAAGCTGAGAGAGGGTAGCAGAAATAAAAAGTATGTAAAATAGTTTGCGCATCAATTTAAAGGCAACCAAATATAGGTTTTTTTAGGGCTAAGCGAAATGCTTTTTATTTACATAAGCCGAAACAAATATGCTGGCCTCATACAACAGATAAAGCGGCACAAACACCGCCATCATGGTAGGTATATCAGAGGTGGGGGTAATAAAAGCGGCAAGCACTAATATTACTACTATTGCATGTCGCCTGTATTTGCGCATAAAGGCAGGGGTTAATAAACCCATCCTGCTAAGAAAATAAACCACCACGGGCATCTCAAATACCAACCCAAAAGCTAGGGTTAATGTAGTCAGGTTTGACACATAAGAATCAAATGAAATTAAATTCTTTACGTCTCCACTCACAGCATAAGGGGCAAGGAAGTTCCAGGTGAGGGGAAACACCATAAAATAACTAAAGGCAACACCCATCAAAAACAAAATAGTTGATACAAATACAAAGCCCTTTACCGGTCTGGTTTCAGTGTTTTTTAACGCAGGAGAAATAAACTTCCACAGTTCCCACAATACATAAGGCATGCCGAGGATTACCCCGCCAATAAAAGACACCCACATGTGCATGGTAAACTGTCCGGCAAGGTCGGTATTGATTAGGTCTTGCGTAGCAACTTGTATACAAGCAGAATTATCGTGAAACAAATATTGTCCCAGTTTGCAGATAACTTTATACGTAATAAAGTCCTGATGGCGCGGACCAAACAAAATTTTTCCGAAAAGAATATCGTTATAAAAGAACAGCAAAATACCCAACCCGGCAATTACCCCAAGGCTGCGCAGCAAGTGCCAGCGCAGGGCTTCGATGTGCTCGAAGAAGGGCATATCTGTTTTTTGATTTAAATCGTCGGCCATGGGGCGGCAAAAATACAAATAGATATGCATATTTATTACTTTTATGGCGCATGGAAAAGGAGATAAAGTACCATACACCACAACAGGCTTTTTTAAAAGCACGCGATTGGTGCGCCTATCAGGAGCGCTGCCAGCAAGAGGTGCGCGATAAACTGTATGGCTATGGCTTGAGAAGTGATGATGTGGAGAACCTGATTGCCCGATTGATAGACGAAAACTTTGTAAACGAAGAACGTTTCGCCAAAGCTTTTGCCGGAGGAAAATTCCGAATAAAGAAGTGGGGAAAGGTTAAGATTAAACAGGAATTAAAGGCTCGTAGAATCAGCGACTACTGCATACAAAAAGGATTAAAAGAAATTGATGGCAACGAGTATATAAAGACACTCAAAAAGGTGTTAGAACAAAAAGCTAAAACCATTACCGAAAAAAATCATCTGAAGAAGAAACAAAAACTCGTGCGCTATGCCATCGGTAAAGGCTACGAGCAGGATTTGATATTCGATATTTTGAACGACGATAGCTCGGATTAAATCTTTTACATCTTCTTGCAGAGAAATGAATATCTGCATAAATTCGATGATGTTCCCCACTCGTTCAACATCCTTCCCAATTTATTCAATGATAATCCTAAATAATTCTATGATATCCCCCACTCGTTCAATGCTCTTCCAAAGCAATTCAATGGCATTCCTCACAATTCAATGATGTTCCCCCATAGTTCAATGCTATCCCGAACCAGTTCAACGGTGTTCCAAGCGCTTTCAACGCTCTCTTGAAACGAAACAATGACAATCCGAACAAATTCGATGATGTCTTGAAGCGAAACAACGGTCTCCGGAAACGAAACAATGATGTTCCCCACACGAAACAATGACAATCCGAACGAATTCGACGGTCTCCAGAAACGAAACAACGCTAATCCGAAACAATTCGATGATAATCCGCAACAATTCGATGACCTCCAAAAGCAAATTTAAGCCCTAAAACAAGCAATTTTTGCCTTTTTACCCTTAGCGTCTTTATTATTTTTATCGGTATCGCTGAATACCAAAAAGGCATTTGATAGCAAGCTGCCATGCAGCGTGTAAAGCCCAACCCCACCTGCGGTGGGGGAAAGCCCAAACAATAAAGATTTTACTTCTTTAAAAAATCACCTACCAGTCTTTCAGCTTCTTTACAGGCGGTTTCTAGATGTTCATTAAGAATAAAGCAATCAAAAAGCTTGGCAGTTTGCAGTTCCTTTTCTGCTTTTTCCACTCGTAGGGCAATACTTTCTGGGCTATCCGTCTGGCGTGAATTTAAACGCTCTTCCAATATCTTTATTGAGGGCGGCATTACAAAAACAGCTAAAGCCTTATCCTTAAAATGATATTTTAAGTTTAATCCGCCTTGCACATCAATATCAAAAATAACGTTTTTACCTGTTGCCCAAATGCGCTCAACTTCGCTCTTAAGCGTACCGTAATAGGTACCTGGATATACTTCTTCCCACTCTAAAAAATCGCCGTCTGCAATCTTTTGCTTAAATTCTTCGAAGGTTAAATAGAGGTAGTCTTTACCGTGCTCTTCGGCACCTCTTTTAGCACGGCTGGTGGCGGAAATAGAAAACTGGAGTTTATCGGGCATTACTGCCACCAAATGCCTCACCAGGGTTGTTTTACCTGAGCCTGAGGGGGCAGAAAATATAATAAGTTTTCCTTCCGGCATGTGCAAAGATAGAGGAAATATTTATCTGCGCAGCTACCACCTCGCGCATTTTTTTATATTTGTGTTATGGAATTCATATCAGAAGAATTAAATACCTATTGCCTGCAACACAGCGATGCAGAAGATGAGCTGCTTAAAGAACTTAACCGCCAAACGCATTTAAAAACAACCCAACCCCGCATGCTTAGCGGTCATTTGCAGGGGATTTTTTTATCATTCCTATCGCAATTTATTAAACCCAACTACATCCTTGAGATTGGTACTTTTACAGGTTATTCGGCACTATGCCTTGCCAAAGGTTTAACAGAAAAGGGAAAGTTAATTACCATTGATATTAATCCCGAAACAGCCCTACTGGCTAAAACCTTCTTTGATAAATCCGTATATAAAAACAAAATAGATTTCAGAATAGATAACGCTGTAACGCTTATACCACAGCTACCAAACGGGATAGATTTAGTTTTTATAGATGCCGATAAAAACAATTACTCTCTATATTACGATTTGGTGTTTGATAAACTAAACAGTGGCGGAGTAATTATGGCAGATAATGTTTTGTGGAGTGGTAAAATACTTGATTTGGCTGCCAATAAAGATAAAGATACCCTTGCTCTGCAAGCCTTTAACGAAAAGATTGCCAAAGATAACCGAGTAGAAAAAGTAATGCTTCCATTAAGAGATGGCATTACCTTAATAAGGAAAAAGTAGAATAAAATGCGCCTTTATATTGCCTTGCTTTTATTGGTTAGTTGCTCCAACACATCTTTCACACAAGACGATGGAAATGAAGAAAAAATGTTCTGGCAAAAAGGTCGTCGCCTTACCTGGGATGATTACAAAGGCAAAAAACAAAAACGTTTTGCCGCAGCCTCTACCGTTTATAGCATGTATAGAACTATTTATATAAATGCGGATAAAAATATCGTAGCAAGTGTAAAAGCAGTATTTTATCCTAAAGATTCATGGAAAAACAGTTATATTGATGATGCATTATTAGCTCATGAACAAAGGCATTTTGATATTGTAGAACTTTATGCCAGAAAGCTTAGAAAGCAATTGAATGAGATAAAAGTGAAGGATAAGAATGATGCGGAACAAAAACTTGATTCTTTGTATACCATTATTGATAAGGAAATGGATGCCTTTCAGGATAAATATGATGAAGACACTGATTACTCTATGGCACACGATGAGCAGCATACCTGGATAAAAAAGATAGATGCCGATATTGAAAGCTTGGCCACCTATCAAAATACAGAAGTCAGGTTGAAGAAGGTTTTTTAACAAAGGCCTTTTAATAAAGAAATGATTTGATTTAATAAAAGGACTCTTTAAAATATATCTTTGTAGTATATGATTCTCTTCAAGAAAATAATTAAAGTTATAACCAACAAATACCTTATTACCGTTGTGGGTTTAGCGGTATGGCTTACCTTTTTTGACAGGAATGATATTTTTACGCAATACGATTTAAAGCAGCAGGTTTTAAAATTGGAGAAAGAGCGGGACTATTATTTACATGAAATTAAGTCCAATAATCAGGCTATTGAAGAGTTAAATACTAACCAGAAAAGTCTGGAAAAGTTTGCCCGCGAAACATATCTGATGAAAAGGGATAACGAAGATGTGTTTGTTATCGTGAAAAAATAATGGATTTAGAGTCGTTCTCCGAAAAATCTAAATCACAAAGTGCTTCCAACAAAGCTTTCCTTAAAAAGATTAAGCAAAAGAAAATCCGTAATTTGGATGATGTTTTTCATGCTGCGCATGAAGAAGTTTTCGAGCAGATAGATTGCCTTACTTGTGCTAACTGCTGTAAAACCACCAGCCCCATTTTTTACCAGAAAGATATTGAACGAGTGGCTAAACGCCTGCGCATGAAACCATTTGAATTTATAGAGAAATATTTAAAGATAGACGAGGATAAAGATTACGTGCTGAAACAAGCCCCTTGTCCGTTTTTAGGAGCCGATAATTATTGCAGCGTATATGAAGACCGCCCTACTGCCTGCAGAGAATATCCTCATACTAATCGAAAGAACATGCACCAGATTTTAGATTTAACCTACAAAAACACCTTAGTATGTCCGGCAGTACTGAAGATTGTAGAAGAGGTAAAAGAAAAATTAGGGTAAATAATTAATCCTGCAATAAAAGATTTTGCTTGGTAAATACCCTTACCGGATAAATAGCAGCAATAAAACCTGCACCAAGCACCGTAGCCATAATTAAAACAAAATCACTAAAGCGCACATCAATTGGATAAGCATCTACAATGTAACCTTCTTCAAAAGTTACAAATCCATAATGTTGTTGTAGTAAGCATAAAACATATCCTAATAAAATACCTATAAAAGAACCGATAAAAATTATCATTAATCCTTCCGTCATAAATATTTTACGGATTAGGTTAACATCAGCACCCATGGCAGAAAGGGTTTTTACATCTTTCTTCTTTTCGATGATAAGCATGGTTAGCGCACCAATAATATTAAAAGTGGCAATAAGCAGTACGAAGGCAAGAATAATAAATGTCCAGAGTTTTTCTGTTTTAAGGGTTTTAAAAAGCACATCATTCTGCTCATACTTATTCTTTATAATAAACTTATCTCCGGTAGCTTTTTGAATTTCTTTTTTAATTACATCTGCATCGGCATTAGGTTTTAAAGCAATTTCCAAAGCGCTAACGCTATTGACAGGGTATTGCAGTAAATCTCGCGCAACTTCGTATGAAATTAAGCCATAGGTAAAATCAAAATCATCATTAATGGTAAAGAAACCTGATGGGTAACATTTCTCTTCATTAAAAGCATCCTCGGGATTTATGCCTGAATTGTTTCCACGTTTAGGGCAAAACACACAAACAGGCGTAAAGTTAGTATGCAACCCAACACCTAAACGGAAAGCCACACCTTTGCCTAAAACCAAATCGTGTTGTTTGGCTTGTTCAGAAATAAAATTTCCTTCTGCAATCAAGGTGTCAAAACGGGTAACGGCAGTAAAATTCTCATCTACACCTTTTATATGCGTAATTTGTAACTGGTCGTTATATTTAAGCAACATGTTATCATCCAGGGTTCTGCTTATATAAGCTACACCGTTTATACTTTTTAGTTGCGTAATATATTTATCATCGGCCGTAAATACTTTTCCGCTAACAGCAGTAATTTTAATATCAGGATTGAAAGAGTTGTAAAGTGTTTGCACCAATCCGGTTAAACCATTCATCCCAGAAAGGATGATAATTAAAGCACTTGTTCCAACGGCAATGGCCAATACTGAAATCCAACTGATAATGGTTATGGCATTGGTAGATTTTTTTGCAACAAAATACCTCCGTGCTATATAAAGAGCAACGTTCATGATCGCTTTCTTTTAGTATAGTATGGTATCATGGTGTTCGCCAAAGGCTCGGGTCAAGAATTATTTTTTAAGAAGTTCTTCTATTTTCATGGCATAATCCAGCGAATCATCGATATAAAAAACGAGGTCTGGAGTAATCCGTAATTGTTTACCAACCATATTGCCCAAACGCTTGCGGATTTCTTTTACATGCAGGGTAACGTTCTTTAATATATTTTCTTTATTCTTATCCATGATGCTAAGATAAACCTTTGCCAAGCCCATATCGGGCGTAAGACGCACCACGGTAACCGTAATAAAAGCTCCACCAAATAGGTTCTTTGCTTCACTTCTGAATATTTCGGCAAGTTCTTTCTGAATTAACTTACCTACTTTACTTTGCCTGATACTTTCCATTTAATGATAAAATTAAAGTCTTAAAGATACTGAAAAAAAAAGCCATCATTTCTGATAGCTTCTTAATTATTGTACCCGAAGTCGGGGTCGAACCGACATATCCGTGAAGATACTGGTGTTTGAGACCAGCGCGTCTACCAATTCCGCCATCCGGGCATTCATTAAAATTGGACTGCGAAAATAGTTCTTATTTTTTATTAGTTCAAAAAAACATTATGTTATTATTTTGTACTTTGAGCCTTAAATTTACTACATATGATTACAGCTATACTTGTTGAAGATGAAACAAAAAGTCGCCAGTTACTAAACTCTTTAATACATAAGTACTGCAAAGATATTGAAGTGGTAGCCACTGCTGCTAATGTAAAAAAGGCCTTAGAAGAAATTCAAACCCATAAGCCCGATATTGTTTTTTTGGATATTACTATGCCTGATGGTACGGGCTTTGATTTGTTAGAGAAATTATCACCCATTACTTTTGATGTTATTTTTACTACAGCTACAGATAAACATGCTATTAAAGCCATAAAATACTCTGCATTAGATTATCTTTTAAAACCTATTGATGTTGAAGAACTAAAGGAAGCGGTAAATAAACTTGTTCAGAAAAAAAGCAACCTGAATACTGTGGAAAACTTAACCCAACTGTTAGATAATTTAAGAGAAAGCAGCAATAGCTACCAAAAAATAACCCTGCCCACCGGAACGGCTTATGAAATGGTATATACCAAAGATATCATACGATGCGAGGCAGAGGGAAGTTATACCATGTTTTTTATGGCCAATAGTAAAAGATTTTTGGTTGCCTACGGACTAAAACATTATGAAGAGTTATTGTCTGAAAAGGAATTTGTACGTATCCACCGCCACCATTTGGTTAATGTAAAATATGTGGCGCGTTATGAAAAGGAAGGATTTGCCATTATGAGAGATGAAACAAAGATAGAAGTTGCCCGCCGCAAGAAAGATGAGTTTTTAGAAGCTCTTAAAAACGTTTAATGTTGCTTTTGCGCCACTCGCTTTTATTACTTAATTTCAGTCGGTTTTTATTATGCAGAAATTTACCTGTCTTCTATGTTTCCTTTTCTTTAGCCTGAGTATATTCTCGCAAGAGAAAGGTTATTTGGAGTTTGACGGGCGTTGCATTAAAAATCACCAACCGCTTAAAGGGGCAAATATAGCCGTATATAAAGGAAGTGTAAAAGTTACAGAGCTAACTACCAGTAAAAATGGCAAATATCAGTTTTTCTTAGATTTTGGCGTAGATTACAAAGTTACTTATTCTTATCCAGGGTCAGCTGATATGTACCTGATGATATACGCATCCAAATGTCCTGCCGATAAAAGTATTTTTCCTATTTATGACGGAGAAGTACCTTTTTTTGAATATAACAATCCAAGCATCAATTATGGTAGTTTTAAAAACCCTTTTTCAAAAATAAATTACGATGGTAAGAAGACCTTTAGAGATGATGAAACTTATGGGCAGGATTTTTTAGAGAAGTTATATGTAGACCCGGAAGAGATAAAAAAACGAGATATGCAGCTTGCTGCCGAAAAAGAAAAGAAAGAACTGGATGCTAAACTGAAACTGGAAGCCGAACAAAGAAAACGAGATGCCGAAGAGAAAGAAAGGCAACAACAGTTAGCTGATGCACAAAGACATGCACAGGAAGAAGCCGATCGCATAAAAAAACTGGCTGATGAAAAAGCTCGCCCCGATAAAAACAAGAATGATTCAAGGAATCAAATTGCCTCACAAGAAACTGAATCAAAACAATCTATGGCATCAGAAGAAGTTCAGCTAACTATTGATAAAGAAAAACGAAATATAAAGGAAAAACAAAATAAAGCCATACGAGCTACCTATGAGAGTGACTTACTTAAAATTGTAGCTACAAATGAGCGTACAGAAAAGGAATCCCAGTTTAAAAAAGAGAAAAATAAAGCTCAAGTTACCGAAGTAATAGAAACACTAAAAAAAGAAGCTGAAGTAAAAGCTAAAAGTGAACAGGTCATGTTTGACTCTAAAACTCGTAATAAACAAGCGGTTTTAAATAGCGGTATTAAAAACAAAGAAATGCTTACACTTATAAGACAAACTGCCTTTAATGAAAGAGACATCAGGTATTCTTTGATTAAAAAATTCCCGGAAGTAAAAAATTATAAACCCGCAGGCATTATAGGTATTAGCTCTGATATAGAAAAAGGGACTTTCAAAACCACTTTCACATACAATATTTCTAACGGAATTAATAAAATTACATATCGAAGAGAAAGTTTTACATGGGGTTTAAACTACTATTATAAAAATGATAAAGAAATTGAAGAACAGAATTATTTAAAAGAATTAGCGCAATATAACATACAGTAATATGAATGGGAAAATATTTATAATATGGATGGTTTTTCTTAGCATTTTAGTAAATGCACAAACCACCAGCTTTATTAATTATGGTATGGACCAAGGTTTGGTTCAAAATCAAATACAAAGCATTACACAGGATAATGATGGGAACCTGTTTGTGGGAACTATTGCAGGGCTTTCTAAATACAATGGTACGGAATGGGTATCCTATACAAAAGCTACCAACTTGGCAGAGGATTGGATAACCTGTTCATTTAAAGATAAAGATGGAAATATTTGGTTCGGGCATTGGGCAGGAGGAGTTACTCGTTTTAATGTAAGTACACAGCAATTAGAAAACCTTAATCTGGAAGAATATACCAAGCTAAAAACCATACGTGCCATTATACAAGATTTTACTGGTAAATTATGGATTGCTACAGAAGGTGCAGGCGTATTTATTTTTGATGCAGAAAGTAAAAAAATGTTTGCACTTTCAAACAAAGATGGGCTTTCCAGTAATACGGTGTATGATATATGTTCTGATGCCAATAAAAACATGTGGATGGCAACCGATTCAGGTATTACAGTTGTTAACTTAACTAACTCAATTACCAATCCTGCTTCTTATACCCGTATAACAAAAACAAATGGTTTGTTTAGCAAAAATATTACAGCCATCAAGTATACTTCTTCAAATGTTTTGGTAATTGGTTCAGCTGATGCTGGAATTGCTATGGTTTCTGTATCAGGTAATATTAAAGATTGGAAATCTTATTTAACAAAAAATCAAATTGTATTCAACGAATCTTCCGGATTAAAGTCAACTTTTATTAAAACAATTTACGAAGACAATAAAAAAACTATTTGGGTAGGAACTATCGGCGGCGGGGCTTCAATTTTCAACACAAAAAAGAATTTGTTCACAGAGGATGCTATTAAAAACGGGTTTTTTAATACATATAGCACCCGACAAGGATTAAATTATTTTAATGTAAATGCCATTTATCAAGACAGAGAAAATAGTATTTGGATTGGAACCGATTTGGGGCTTAATCAATATCGCGGAGATTTTATGCAAACCTTTGATGAAGCTGATAATCTACCTAATAATATTGTTTGGAGTGTATTTGCAGATAGTGAAAATAATATTTGGATGGGTACTAATAACGGCTTGTCAAAAATGACTTTCAGTTATGAAAGAGATGGAAAAATAGAAAATCACCAGCTTACACAATACAACGAAAAACAAGGACTGACATCCAATGTGATACTTTCTTCTTTTCAGGATAGCAAAGGTAATATGTGGTTTGGTACCGCTTTTAGCGGTGTATGCATGCTGCCCAAAGGCACAGATAAATTTAAAAATTACGGGGTAAAAGATGGTTTGGCAAACGAAATGGTTTATACCATTGCCGAGGATAAAACAGGAGACTTATGGTTTGGTACAAAAGCGGGTGCTACCCGTTTTAACCCCAATACAAATGAGTTTAGAAACTTTACAGAAGCTGATGGATTGGGTGGAAACCACATTTACCGCATATTTAAAGATAGCAAAGGTTTATTGTGGATTGGCGCTTTAGGAGGAAATCTGTGTGTATATGATGGCGCAACCTTTAAAAAATATACAGAAGACGATGGCTTGAAACAAAAATTTATTCTTTGTATTAATGAAGATAAAACCCATAACTTATGGTTTGGTTGTTATGGCGGTGGTTTATTTAAGTATAACGGAAAAACGTTTACTAATTATAACAAAGAACAAGGATTAAAAACAGAATCTCCTTTTTCTATTACCATTGATAATGATAATAATATATGGATTGGCGATAATAGGGGTATAGAGAAATTTGACGTAAAACAAAATAAGTTCTATCATTACGGGAAGAATGAAGGTTTTAATGGAGTAGAATGCAACCCCAATGCTGCCTGCACTGATAGAAAGGGGAACCTTTGGTTTGGAAGCATTATGGGAGCCGTTCGTTTTAATCCTAAGGAAGAAACACCCAATACCTTAGCTCCGATTACAAAAGTTACAGGTATTAAAATTCAATTGCAGGATGCGCCTTTTCCTGCGGATAATATTTTTACCTACAAACAAAACAATATCACATTTAAATTTATAGGAGTTAGCTTGACTTCTCCGGATAAAATTAGATATGAATATACGCTTGAAGGGTTTGATCATGGTTGGATACCTGCCAAAGCTTTACAAGAAGCTGTTTATACTAATTTACCGGCAGGTGATTATACATTTAAGGTAAGAGCCTATAATAATAATGATGTGTGCAGTGAGGCAAGTTCATACAAATTTAAAGTAAAACCACCTTTTTGGCAAACCGCTTTGTTTTATTTGTTAATTGCTCTTGTACTTGTTTTTAGTGTGTTTGTCTTTGATAGAGTAAGAACACGTAATTTAAAACTTGCTAATGCCTTATTAGAAAATAAAGTAAAAGAACGCACCGAACAATTGGCTGTGAAGAACTCCGAGCTTGCCGAGAAAAACAAAAATATCACAGATTCGATTCGTTATGCAAAATATATTCAAAATGCTATACTCCCTAAAGAAGAAACCCTTAAAAAGTATTTACGCAACTACTTTATTTTATTTAAACCAAAAGATATAGTTAGCGGAGATTTTTATTGGCTTAAACAGGATGGCAATAATATTTATATAGCTGCCGTAGATTGTACCGGACATGGTGTGCCGGGCGCGCTATTAAGTATAGAGGCCAGCAACTTATTAAATACGGCCTTTAATGCAGATGTGAATAAAACACCTGCTGCTATTTTAAACAGGTTAGATAAACTGGTAGAACAATCTTTACATAATAAGGTGGATGGTATTGAAATTAGAGACGGAATGGATTTATCTATATGTAAATTAAATTTTGATACATATACTGTTGAATATGCCGGAGCATTTAACTCTATCTATTTAGTACGCGATAATAAGTTAATTGAATACGATGCAGATAACATATACATTGGCAATAACGATGTTAATAAATTATATACCAACCATACATTTAAGATAGAGAAAGATGATGTAATTTATATGTTTAGCGATGGTTTTGCCGACCAGTTTGGCGGCGATAAAGGCAAGAAATATAAATACCGCCAAATGCAGCAACTCTTAGTATTGAATAACAACAAACCGATGGAGACTCAAAAAGAAGCGCTTGAAACTGAATTTGAACATTGGCGCGGTAATTTAGAACAGGTAGATGATATAATTATTATCGGAATAAAAATAGGGTAGTATCTTAAATGCTAACTATAAATTATATGTTATGAATGATAAATTTATTACTCATCATTCATAACTTATAACTCCTACTGAGAAATATTCAACTCTTTAATGATGTTGCTTGCGCCGCCCACTTTATCAATAACAAACAACACATAACGTACATCAACACAAATAGTACGGTTAAGGTCTTTGTCAAAAGCTATTTTATGGCTAAGTGCTTCGTAGTTGCCATCAAAAGCCAAGCCTATTAATTCTCCTTTTCCGTTCAATACAGGCGAGCCGGAATTTCCCCCAGTAATATCATTGGTGGTGATGAAAGAAACTACCAAATCATTATGGGTTTTATCTATGTATGGTCCAAAATCTTTTTTGCGTGCAATGTCTACAAAGTTCTTAGGAAGATCAAATTCGTAATCTCCGGGTTTGTATTTCTCTAATACGCCTTTCATGGTACAAACGCTTGCCAAATCAAGACCATCACGAGGGTGATAAGGTTTTACGGCACCATAACTAACACGCATGGTGAAGTTAGCATCGGGATACATTTTCTTAGTTCCGTTCATAGCTATTACTCCTTTTAAATAGGTTTTACCCAACCAGGCTGTTTGTGTCTGGAAATCGGTAAAGGCCTTTGCAAAGTTTGCTGCGTAGTATGACTGAAAAGCATTGGCGGTAAAGAAAGCCAAATCTTTATGTAAGGTAGCCGTATCAGGTTTTGCAATAAAGTTATTCCATTTAGTTGCATCAAGCATTATGGTTGTTGCAAACACATCTGCCGAATAAGCTTCAAACGTATGTACGTTGTTTAAATCGCCATATTTATTTTTTAACCAATTATAAAACCCTTTAGGCATTTGATCTTGTGGGATATCATTAAAGAACATATTAATTACAGCCGATAAAATATTTTTATCAGAGGCTACGTTTTCATCTTTTGCAAAAATATCATGTGCTTTTTTTGCCGACTCAATGGCTTTGGCAAGCTCTTCGGGTTTAGCATCTTTGTTACAAAGTACTTTATCTAAAGCGCCCATATCAGAAGCAAATTTAATAAGCGGAGAACCCAGTATACCTTCATTTAAATAAACACGCCATTTAGAATATGGGGTCCACGTTTCGTAAGCTTTGCGGTAATCCTGAAAAATATTTTCATATTCGGGTTTGCCTTTAGCCCAGTTAAGGAAATCTCCTTCGGCCTGTTGCTTTTGTCCGTATACATCATACTTAATAAGTTGTTTGCTTTCTCCATCAAAAAACTTCCAGTAGTTTGCTATGCGCGCATAAGAAGATGCCAACTGTAATTTTACGCCTGCATCTTTTACCATTTGTTCTTTCATTAATTTTAAACGCACATCGCGCAGATTAACCAATGAAGGGTTTTCTACTTCTACTTTTAATTTAACACCAAAAGAAGTTTCGTAACGATTGGTACCACCGGGGTAACCGTATATCATACTGAAATCTCCATCTTTAACACCTTTGATAGATACGGGCAAAAAGTATTTAGGTTTTAACGGAACGTTATCTTTAGCGTAATCTGCAGCTTTGCCATCTTTGCTCATATACACACGAAACACCGAGAAATCGCCGGTATGGCGTGGCCACTCCCAGTTGTCGGTATCGCCACCAAACTTACCCACGCTTTCTGAAGGTGCGCCTACTAAACGTACATCTTTATAACGCTCATAAACAAACAAAAGGAACTGGTTGCCTTTAAAGAAAGAGGCTACACGCCCTTCGTAGGTTGTGCCTTCGGTTGCTTTTTTACCTAAATCGGTAAGGATGTCGGGTAGTTTCTTTAAGTAATCAGCTTCTGATAGGTCTTTGGTAAGTGCATTTACTTTATCGGTATAATCTTCTATACGCACTAAAAATTGTACGCTTAGGTTTTCACTTGGAATTTCTTCTGCTTTGGATTTGCTCCAAAAACCATCCCTCAAATAGTTATGCTCTACCGAGCTTGCTTTGGCAATAGCCTCATAACCGCAGTGGTGGTTGGTAAAAACTAATCCTTCATTACTTACAATCTCGCCGGTGCAACCTCCGCCAAAAATCACAATAGCATCTTTTATGCTGGGTTTATTAATATCATACAACTGTGCTGCGCTAAGCTTAAGGCCTTTCTTCACCATATCATCGTACACCTGCTGACCAAGCAACATGGGCAGCCACATGCCTTCGTCGGCTTTAAGGGCTATATTAAATAAAAAACTAACTAATAGGGCAAGTGTAATTCTTTTCTTCATCATACAGTTTATTCGTTTTTAATTGTTTTTTTATTTGGTACTCATGTATTCGCTGCGTTTTACTTCGCTCGGCTGGTTTAACGGGGGCAAATTTAGCAAAAGACTTGTAAGGCAAGCATCCGCCCAACCCTGAAAACGACCAATGGTAAAAAAGCGGGGATTAATGAAGTTGGAGCGGACATAACCATTTGCTATCTTTTCTAAAAAACTTAACGTAAATTTAATTTGGCGGTATCAAAATAAGTTATAATTTTGTTATATGATTCTTAACTTCCGCAATCCGCAATCCGCAATCCGCAATCCGCAATCCGCAATCCGCACTTTCGCCTGCGTTTGTTAAACAACGCCGCTTAGTTTCTATACACACGTTTTTAGTTTCTAATTGCACGAGCAGAGAAATTCCCTGCACGAGTAGAAATACTTTACGCGCACATTTAGAAACTTCCTGCACGAGTAGAGAAACTTTACGCACGAGTAGAAATACTTTATGCGCACATACAGAAACTTTACGCAGGGATAGAAATACTTTACGCACACATACAAATACTACCTGCACACATCTAAATGTTAAATTCAGTAGTTAAATGTTAAAATAAACCTATAAAAACAGGAAATCATGGGAATAACCAAAAGAAAAACCAAAAGCAGCATACCCACCTCAAATCATCCGTTTATGACGTGGCTTGCCAATTTTTTAGCACAAATAAACGCCTTTATAACTACCGGAAACGCACCCGATGGGTTTCCCTACTTTTCGGCAAGGGCGCTTAATAGCTGGGCAAACAAGGTAACGCCCGGCATTACCGATTTGCAAGCCAAATGGGCTCCCGTATCGGTAAAAGGCACACATACCAGCGTGCAAACAACGGCTTTTACCAATGCCAAAAAACTATTTTTAAAAAACATATTGCGCCCCTGGAATAAGGAAAACGTACTCTACAATTCGGCATTTACCATTACTAACCATGGCACCTTGGGTTTATTGCCCGTAGCCACTGCGCGCACCGCAGGTGGAACTGCTTTAGAACAAATAATTGTATCCCTTACCCCAAAAGGCTCTTGCACCTACCTGATAGGTTGCAAAACCAGCCACGATGCTACCAAACACAGCAGCCCCGATGGGCAAATACCTCAGTTTAGCTGGGATATTGTTGACAGAGTTGCCGCAGGGCAGGTGCAACCCGCACCGCCTAAAGGCCCCGAAGATTGTCCGTTTCAGGGCATAGATACCCATGCCCTGTTTCCTTACGATTTTAAGCTGGCAAACGCAGGCAGAATTATGTACATCTTCTTCCGTTGGTATGATGTGGTACACCCCGAAAAGAGTGGCCCATGGTGCAATTGCATAACCATTAATTTGGCTTAAATAAGTAATAACAACTAAAAAAACGAATAGAATGAAAAAAACAAAACTAATTTTAGCATTATGCCTTGCGGGATGCATGGGATATGCGCAGCTCCCTCCACGTTTTTTGTACCACATGATAAATACTATTGCAGGGGATGGAGCTGCAGGTTTTAGCGGAGATGGGGGCTTTGCAGTAAATGCAGCATTAAATTATCCTAACCATGTGTTTGTTGATGCTTCGGGTAATATCTATATAGGGGATACTCAGAATAATCGGATACGCAAGATAACTAAAACTGGCATTATAAGTACCTTTGCAGGCAATGGAACATTAGGGTTTAGCGGGGATGGAGGGCAAGCAACTGCTGCAGAGTTTCATGCACCAAGTAGTATGACTCTCGATGCTTCGGGTAATTTGTATGTAGCTGATACTTGGAATCAGCGCATACGCAAGATAAATACATCGGGTGTTATAAACACCATAGCCGGAAACGGATCTGCAGGTTATAGTGGAGATGGAGGGCAGGCAACTGCTGCAGAACTAAATTATCCGTGGGGAGTAACCATTGATGCTTTAGGTAATTTATATATTTCAGACCAAGTGAATAATCGTATACGAAAGGTTGCTACTACCGGCATTATAAGTACCATAGCCGGATATACTACTACAGGTGGTTATAGTGGAGATGGGGGGCAAGCTACTGCTGCTGGACTAAATGACCCTGATGGTGTATGTTTTGATGCTTCAGGTAATATGTACATAGCGGATTCTGGTAATAACCGCATACGCATGGTTAACACATCGGGCATTATAAGTACGTTTGCCGGAAACGGAACAAATGGTTATACTGGAGATGGTGGTGCTGCTACCGCTGCTGAATTAGGGGAACCTACCGATGTAAAAATAGATGCCGCAGGAACTATATACATTGTAAACTATCAGTATTCAAGTGTACGAACTATTACTTCGGGAATTATTAACCAATTTGTGGGTTATGCTACTCAAGGCTTTACTGGTGATTGCGGAGCAGCAACATCTGCGGAATTACATCTAGGTCAAGGTATAGCTTTAGATGCTTCGGCAAATTTATATATAGCAGATCAAGCTAATCAGCGTATACGTTATGTAAGTATTTATGCTATTGCTAATGCGGGGCCTAATCAAGTTAATGTGCAAACTTGTTGCGGATATCCCGGTGTAACTATCGGCACCCCAGGATATTCCTGTCTTTCTTATACTTGGTCACCTTCAACAGCTTTAAGCTGTACAAACTGTGCTCAACCAACTTGCAGTTATACCAATACAAGTACTCCTATAATTTATACGGTAACCGTTAATGACCCCGGTATTAGTCTTAGTACAAATACCAGTACAGTACAGGTAACTGCACAATCTTGTGGTTGTGGTGGTTGCTGTAGAATAGCTAAACCTTCAATAGATGGTTCTAGCGGCATAGTTTTACCTACTAATTTTTCTGTATATCCCAATCCTAGTGATAATAATATAACTATTGGTTTATATGGTTTGGCAGAATATATACGTATAATAGATATGCAAGGCAGAACTATATATGAAGTACAAAATACTAATGCCGGAGAGTTTAACCTTGATATATCTCAATACACTAAAGGCATTTATTTTGTAATGGCTAAAATTGGAGATGTGATAGAAAAACAGAAACTGGTAGTAGAATAAGTAAAATAAAAAGCCGTTCCATTTGAATGGAACGGCTTTTATTAGTATCTTTAACTTAACAATTAATAAAAAACAAATGAAAAAAATATATGTATTAGCAAGTTTAGCATTAACCATTAATGCTTTTGCACAAACAAGTTGCTCGGTTACTATTACATACACGGCTCCTACATGTTCTACCTGTTGTAATGGAAGTGCTTCTGCACAAGTAAATGAATCATGCCCTCCATATAATTACTCATGGGATGGGGGAGCATTTAGTCCAAGTAATTCAACAATGACTAGCCTATGTGGCGGAACCTATACAGTTACCATAATAGATGGCGGGGGTTCAGGTTGTTGCGGTACAATGACGGGTACAGTTACAATTCCAAGTGGTACTATGGGTATAGAGCAGTTTGCAAACAGCAAGGGTATAAATATTTACCCTAACCCCAACAATGGTAGTTTTAATATTCAGGTAAATGAGTATGAAAATACAAGTGTAGAAGTTTATAATACCATAGGGCAAAGGGTTTTAGTGCAAACTTTGCAAAGCAATATAACTCCATTAAACCTTGCCGGTTTTGCCAATGCTATCTATCAGGTAAGAGTATTAAAAGACGGCACATTTGTTTACCAAAGCAAAGTAGTTAAGCAAGAGTAAGTTTTCTTTGCTTTATAATTTGTTGTTACTTTGCCTCCTAAAGTGAAAAAAGCAATCCTCATTCTTATTTCCTGTCTCTTGTTTCTTGCTTCTAAAGCGCAGGTTAAACATAAGGTACTGGTTATTCCGTTTGAACCCAAGCTTTATATGAGCGAGATTGACCATAAGATAAACACTGAAACAAAACTTAACCAAAAAGAAATAAAAGAAGCTTTTAGAAAAAGCATCAATGCCGAACTGGCAAGGGCTTTAAAACAAAAGTATGAAGTATTGGATTTGCTAAAGGACACCGTAAAATACAAAAAGGATATTTTAAACATTTATAAAAATATAACATTTAGTTATGAGAAAGTGCCCGACCAGGCTAATTACAAAGCCCCTATAGAAGAAAAAGGAAAGAAAGACCCAACCATTAAAAACGGACAAATACTGGTTGAGACAAATACAGAGGCTCGTTTTATGAATGCTAAGGTAACGGGTGCTGCACTTATCCCCTCTCTTTATGCAAAATACAAAACCGATTTATTTTTGTTTGTTAACCAGTTAGATGTATTTTCAGGTCAGGCTGCAGCAAGTAATATTGGTACTTCTACAGAGCGTATTATAACCCTGCATTATACCGTTTTTACGGTTGATGCTAAAGAGATAAACTCGGGTATTTGCAGCGTAAAGTTTCCATCAGATATAAATGCGCCCGCTAAAATAACCTCGGGATACGTTAGTAAAATAGCCGCAGAAATTACCCGAAGAATAGCGCTTGCCTTAAGCAAAACAGAAGCTGCACCTAAGAAATAACTACATGCCGCAATACTCATATCTTACTTTAAAATAGTATTTTTGCAAAAAGAATTTAGTATGTCGCAATTGGTAATTTTCAGACATGGACAATCAGTCTGGAATTTAGAAAATAAGTTTACAGGATGGGTAGATGTAGCTCTTACCGAAAAAGGTATTGAAGAGGCTAAAGCTGCCGGCCAAAAACTGAAAGGGATAGTATTTAATGAAGGGTATTCTTCTGATTTAAAGCGTGCACAAGATACGTTAACCATTGCTTTGGAAGTTTGCGGGCAAAGCAACATTCCGATTACCTATAACAAAGCCCTTAATGAACGCATGTATGGCGATTTGCAGGGATTGGATAAAGCAGAAACTGCTGCCAAATTTGGTGAAGCACAGGTAAAAATATGGCGCAGAAGTTATGATATTGCTCCGCCTAATGGAGAGAGTTTAAAAGATACGGCAGCACGCGTAATACCTTATTTTGAAAAAGAAATTGCACCCAAATTAGCTGCCGGAAAAAATATTGTAATTGCTGCACATGGCAATAGTCTGCGTGCTTTAATTATGCATTTGGAAAAAATGACTCCCGCACAGATTCTTGAATTTGAAATAGGAACAGGGCAACCGCGTATGTATGAATTGAACGCTGATTTAAGCATAAAGAAAGCCTATAATTTATAAAAGATGGTTAGAAATGAGGGTAAAATAATAGCCGTTGATTTTGATGGAACCATTGTGGAGCATGTTTATCCCGCCATAGGAAAGGAAATGCTATTTGCTTTTGCTACGCTGAAAGCATTGCAAGACAAAGGACACAAACTAATCTTATGGACTTTTAGAGAGGGGGATATGCTGGAAGAAGCTGTTGAATTTTGCAAACAAAATGGTATTGAGTTTTATGCGGTAAATAAAAGTTTCCCTGAAGAGCAATACACACATACCATTAGCCGTAAAATAAATGCGGATATATTTATTGATGACCGCAATGTGGGTGGTTTCCCCGGTTGGAGTAAAATATGGCAAACACTGCATCCTGAAGGCGGAGAATATAATCACATTTATGAAAATGAAGAAGCACACAGAAATTATCGTGCAAATAAGGCTTCTTTCTTTAAACGACTTTTAGGAAAATGATCTATTTAAAAACTGCCGAAGAAATTGAATTGATGCGCCACGCTGCGCAAATTGTTTCTAAAACATTAGGATTAATAGCTTCTGAAATTAAAGAAGGGGTTAGCTTAAAACACTTAGATAAAATAGCCGAAGAGTTCATCAGAGATAATGGCGGTGTGCCTGTATTTAAAGGATATAATGGTTTTCCTGCAAGCTTGTGCCTTTCTATGAACGAGGAAGTTGTACACGGCATTCCTTCCGACAGAATTATTACAAGCGGGGATATTTTATCTGTTGATTGCGGAATTAAAAAACAAGGTTTTGTTGGCGACCATGCTTATACCTTTTGTGCCGGAGAAATAAAAAAAGAAGTGCAGGACTTGGTACGTGTTACCAAAGAGAGTTTATACGTAGGTATTGAACAAGTAAAAAGCGGCAATCGTATTGGCGATGTAAGTTATGCCATACAACAATATGCCGAAAAACATGGCTATGGTGTTGTACGCGAGTTAGTAGGGCATGGATTGGGAAAGAATCTGCACGAAAAACCCGAAGTACCCAATTATGGCAAACGTGGTAGTGGTGCTAAAATACAAAACGGATTAACCATTGCCATTGAACCCATGATTAATATGGGTACAAAAGATATTAAACAATTAAATGATGGCTGGACTATTATTACCAAAGATAAAAAACCATCTGCGCATTTTGAACATGATGTAGCAGTAGTTAATGGTAAAGCCGATATACTTTCTACCTTTTCTTATGCTGAAGAAGCCATGAAGAAGAACAGTTTTTTAGTGAAGATTTAGTTTTTTCATTTTCTCTTAACCCAAGAGTTCTATTTCATCCAATTTACGCAAATCAACTGTAACTTTATTGCCTCGTTGGTTACGTGGCAAGGGTTTAAACTTGGCATTCATTATCAATTCGTGTCCTTTATAGGAAGTGCGCGAATAAACAATATCTGAATAGGTATCATTAACCGCATTAAACAAAATTAAAAACTCTGCATCTGCTTTTATAAGGTCTTCTTTAGTATAATTATATATAGGGCTTTTCTCATCTATAGGATGAACAATAGTCCAGCTAAGCGCCATGAAGCTAATTTTATCTATTTCAAGGGGAAGAATTTCAAACTCTCTTTGATTGGTTTTTAAATCATTGTAGGCAAGTATAACTTTTACTTGTGTTTCTATAAGTTCGTTTTGCGTAGTATTTGCCATCCTGAACATAAAGGCGGTAATACCCTCGTAAGGCGCTATAACACAATGCTTACTATACCTTATATGCGCTTGCGGACGAGAAAACCTTCCGTACAACACACCTGTTGCCAAAGCAAATGTTAGCAAGCCAGTCATAGATTCTATAGCAGCAATAGAACTCACTAAAGTACCTTGCGGATAGATGTATCCATAACCCACCGTAGTAAGGGTTTGTGCACTGAAGAAAAAGAGGTCTAAGAATTCGTGCAGCGAATCTTTATGACTTAGGTTACCAAAGTTATGCGGGCCTGCCCAATAATATAAACTTGCAAAAAGTATGTTGGCTGAAAAGTATCCGCTAAGAACCATTAAAATAAAACGTTTCCATGACATGGTAATCAGCGAGTGATAAATATCAATACGCCCTAAAAAATCACCGTCAAGCCTCCTGATATTTATAGTACCGTCTCTATTTAAAAAGCGTGTATTTTTATGGTAGTTCTTAGTACCAAAACCAAGACCGGCTTTCTCATTGGTTTTATCTCCGTCTTGTTTAGCCATACACTAAAATACTTCTGAAGCAACCCTACGAGTAGTTTCTGACGTGCCCATGGTATAAAAATGTACGCAAGGCGCTTTTTGTTTTACCAATTCTTTGCATTGTTG
The DNA here is from genome assembly GCA_003153315.1 of Bacteroidota bacterium. Taxonomy (GTDB): domain Bacteria; phylum Bacteroidota; class Bacteroidia; order B-17B0; family Aurantibacillaceae; genus PALSA-968. The sequence goes on along the minus strand of PLYA01000077.1, from coordinate 32,928 downwards.
TATAGCCCATTTAACACCTACTTCTTTTACCTGTGCATCATCTTTACAATGTTCAGCTTCCTTGTATAAATCAACCGGTATATCAATATGAAATACTTTTGGAAGAGAAGTTAATTGTCTTTTTTGCGTTAGCACTTTTATCCCCGGAATAATAGGGATAGAAATACCACTATCTCTGCATGTTTTTACAAACTCAAAAAACTTTGTATTATCTAAGAACATTTGTGTAACAATATACTCCGCACCTGCATCTACCTTAGCTTTCAGCCATTTTAAATCGCTGTAAAAGTTAGGAGCTTCAAAATGCTTTTCAGGATAACCTGCAATGCCTATACAAAACCCTGTTGGACTAACATCCTTCATATCTTCCTGCAAATAAATGCCACTGTTCATTTCACCAATTTGTTTTACCAAATCAAGTGCATAGTTATGCCCACCCGGTTCAGGCACAAAATGAGATTCGGTTTTAATGCTATCTCCGCGCAACGCAAGCACATTATCAATTCCTAAAAAGTGTAAATCAATTAATGCGTTTTCGGTTTCTTCTTTTGTAAAACCTCCGCAAATAATATGAGGTACAGCATCTACATGATATTTGTTCATAATGGCTGCACAAATACCAACCGTTCCGGGGCGTTTGCGAATAGATACTTTCTCTAAATAACCGCCATCGCGTTTCTTATAAATATATTCCTCACGATGATAGGTAACATCTACAAAAGCAGGTTTAAACTCCATCAAAGGGTCTATAGAATCATAAATAGATTGAATACTTTTTCCTTTTAAGGGAGGAAGTATTTCAATAGAAAATAAAGTACTCTTACTTTGAGAGATTTTATCGGTTAACTTCATAAATTATAATATCTTGTTTCTTAAATTTAAGAAGCAAATCTACTAATAATTTAAAGCCTGATAAAAAACTTAAGCTCTGCCTAAACGCCAAAGCATTTTAGAATGAGACCACAAAGCACCTACAAAAGTAGGTTGTGTATAGTATGGGAAGTTAAATTCACGAGCCGTTTCTTCTACTATTTTGGCTATTTTTTTGTAATGTACATGGCATATATTAGGAAATAAATGATGTTCTACCTGAAAGTTCAAACCACCTACATACCAAGAGAATAACCTGCTTCTTTGAGCAAAGTTAGCTGTGGTATATAATTGATGTACCGCCCAATCATTTTCCAAGTTTCCGCTTTCATTAACCACAGGGAAGCTAGCTTCTTCTACAACATGTGCCGATTGGAATATCATAGATAATATCATGCCGGCAGTGTAGTGCATGGCAAATACACCAATTAGTATTTTCCACCAGGCAACATCCAATACCAACATAGGTATTAAAACTACATAAACATAGTAAAGAGCTTTGGCAAAAATCAGAAGGGTTAGTTGAGAGTTAAATTTCTTGTTTTGTGTCTGCAATAATTCCATTTTTCTAAAACGAGCCAATTGCTTAAAGTCTTTAACGGTTGACCATGCCACGGTTATAAAACCATAAAAAAACCAAGCATATAAAAATTGAAACTTATGTACTTTTTTGCGAGGCATATTAGGAGAGAATCGTAAAAAAGAAGGCCCTTCTAAATCTCCATCGTGTTCATGCACATTGGTGTAAGTATGATGTAATACATTATGTTGCAATTGCCAGTTGATAGGTAAACCACCTATCAAACAAATACTGAAAGACAAAAATTTGTTTACGTTTGGGTGCTTTGAATAACTGCCATGATTGGCATCGTGCATTACTGATAAACCAATACCTGCCATACCCACACCCATAACTATGCTAAGTGCTAAAAGCAATAAGTTTGATTGAAATCCTCCGAAAAGAATTAAGAAATAAGGTACTAAGTATATAGCAAACATAGCAAAGGTCTTAAAAACCATTGCCGCATTGCCCTGCTTTGATATTTCGTTGGTTTTAAAATACGTATCTACACGCTGACGAAGGGTGTTAAAGAAAAGACGTTGTTGTTGACCAAAACGCGTTTTTAATATTTCTGCCATTTTATTTACTCTAATTGTAGCCCACAAATATACGGTTAATTTAAGCTAAAAAGATAGCCCATTTGTGGTATTAACTAACAGCTATTTCTACCTTTGTTACATGATATATGAATTTAATGGATACAAACCTGTAATACACCCCAGTTCTTTTATACACCCGCAGGCTTGTGTAACCGGTAATGTTATAATTGGCAAAAATGTGTATGTGGGTCCGGGTGCGGCTATACGAGGCGATTGGGGGCAAATACTAATTGAAGATGGTTGTAATGTGCAGGAGAATTGTACCATACACATGTTTCCTGGGATAACTACTTTACTTAAAGAAGCTGCCCATATAGGTCATGGAGCTATTATACATGGAGGAACTATCGGTAAGAATGTTTTAGTAGGCATGAATGCTGTGGTAATGGATAGAGTTGACATTGGAGATAACTGCATTATTGGTGCACTTACCTTTGTGCCTGCAGATACAATAATACCCGAACGTAAAGTAGTAGTAGGCAACCCTGCTAAGGTTATAAAAGATGTTACTGATGAAATGATTGCCTGGAAAACAAAAGGCACCGAATTATATCAACAACTACCTGCGCAATTGCATGCCACCCTGAAGCCTTGTGAACCTTTAACCGAAATAGAACCTAATCGGCCGCAACAACAAGCGGTTTATAAAACCTGGAATGAGAGTAAATAACTTCATTTAATATCTTGAATTTATACTAAATCTATTTGCTTTTCGTTTTACTACATTTGTATCTTGATTTTTTAATCGCATGAAAAAGCAATTAGCAACACTTTTATTGGGTATCATCAGCTTGGGTGCTTATAGCCAGGCATCAACCATCTGGACACCTTATGGCTCCGGATTAAATACAAACGGAGGCATACGCTACCTAAGTGTTATAGATACCAATACCGTTTGGGCTATAGGATTTTATGGAACTACAAACGCTGCCACAAATAGGTTTACCAGAACTATAGATGGGTCAACTTTTACAGTAGGCACTTTTTTGCCTGACACAAATACGTTCAGTGCTTCTTCTATTAGCGCAGTAGATGCCAATATAGCTTTTATTTCGGTTTTTGATAAAGCAGGAAGTGGCACTAGCGGGCAAATATTGCAAACAACCAATGGAGGCGGAACATGGAATAATATTGCGGGTTCGGGTATGTTTACCGGCACAAACAACTTTCCTGACTTTGTTCATTTTTGGGATGCAAATAATGGCATAGCTGTTGGCGACCCTAATGGTAATACAACAGGATATAGTATTCAAAAGTTTGAAATATGGCAAACAAATAATGGCGGAGCCAACTGGGGACGTGTATTGGATACACTTAATCCAACACCACAAGCTAATGAATACGGTTTATCAAACTCTTATGCAGTTTACGGACAAAAGGTTTGGTTTGGTACCAGCACCGGGCGTGTTTACTCATCATCAGATAGTGGTAAGTGGGTTGTTTATCCTACAGGCTTATATGGGGGTGCTAACGGACTTGCCTTCAGAGATTCTTTAAATGGTCTTGTATGGGGGTTTCTAAACTCAACTACTCAAACAACTACTGTGCTTAATACAACCAATGGAGGGCATACATGGAATTTGATACCGGCAAATATATATATAGGAAAAAATAGTTTTTGTGCTATTCCCGGAACGAATGGATTTATGTCAGTTGGCCTTAACCAGGCGGCTTCGGCATACGCAACAGCTGTAACCTATGATAACGGAGCAAATTGGACTATCTTAGAGTCCAACACCTCAAACACCGAAAAAATATCAGTTGTTCGAATGATAGATACACTCCATGGATGGGCAGGTACTCCTACCACAGGCAGTACAAATGGAATGAATAAATATATCGGAAATAATCTGGCTGGTATTCAGCAGATAAGAGGTAACAACAATCGCGTAACAGTTTATCCAAACCCAAGCAATGGGTATTTTACATTTAGCTTAACTAATATTGCCAGTTATACTGATATTGCTATCCATGATATGCTGGGCAATGAAGTTTATAAAACAACTTTAAAGGAAAATATCGCTAATCAAAGTATGAACATTAATCTTTCTGATGCACAAAAAGGCATGTATATACTAAAAATACAAAGTGGTGCTTCTGCTCAGGTTCAAAAGCTGATTATTCAGTAGGACTTTTTTAAAACTATGTTCAACGATTTTAAATCATACACCCGTTTTTTACTTCCCTTGTATTTGCTTATAGGCATTACCATTACAGGAATTGTTGGATACCATTTAATTTGCAACTACTCCTATATCGATGCTTTTTATATGACCATTATAACCATTGCCACGGTTGGCTTTGAAGAAGTGCATCCGCTTGATGTGTACGGTAAAATATTTACCGCGCTTTTGGTGATGATAAGTTTTGGTATATTTGCTTACGCAGTTACTTCGGTTACACGCTTTGTGTTTGACGGAGAGTTTAACAAACTATTTAAAAACAGGAAATTGAACGAAACCATACAAAAGCTAAACAACCATGTTATTATTTGCGGCTATGGGCGTAATGGCAGGCAAGCCGCACAGGTGCTAAAAAAACACAAACAACGTTTTATAGTAATTGAAAAGAATAAAGAACTTACCGGTGCTATGCAACATAAGTATACCGATTTAGTTATTAGTGCCGATGCCACCCTTGACGAAGTATTACTCAAGGCAGGCATACTGCGTGCCAGAGCTTTGATAACTACTTTGCCCATTGATGCCGATAATCTTTTTATAGTGCTAACCGCCCGCAACCTGAACCCTAATCTTACTATAATCAGTCGTGCCAGCGAGGACAACTCAGATACCAAACTAAAAATTGCCGGAGCCAATAATGTAATAATGCCCGACAGGGTTGGAGGCGCGCACATGGCATCCTTAGTAATGAAACCCGATGTGGTTGAGTTTATTGACCATTTGGTTGGCCAAGAAGGTGATTCGGTTAATATGGAGGAGATTAGTTTTGAAAACATACCTGAGCGCCTGCGTCATAAAACATTAAAAGATTTAGAGATTCGTAACAAATCAGGAGCTAATATCATTGGGTTTAAAACAGCTGCCGGAGAATATATTATTAACCCCGATGCCGACACTAAAATTATACCCGATGCCAAGATATTTGTGCTGGGCAATGCCGAACAAATTGTAAAACTAAAAGAGTTGCTTACCTAAGTTAGCTTAATTATGAGTTTCTTTAAATTTATAAAGACCAAAAAGTTTTTTCTTCACTTAGGCCTGACTTTGCTTACTGCTTTTTTAGTGATGTGGGGAGGGCTTAGATGGGTTTCTTCTTTTACTAAGCACAATATAACCATTAAAGTACCTGATTTTACAGGAAAACCCATTGCAGCTTTAGACGATTTTATTAAAGACAAACAGCTTCGTTACCAGATTATAGATTCTATTTACAGTCCGCAGCAAACACCGGGAACCATTATAAGGCAAGATCCCGAGAAGGAAAGCGAAGTAAAAGAAAACCGTGTTATTTATCTATACGTTACCTCTATGCTGCCTCCGCAAATTGAAATGCCTAAATTGGTAGACAGGTCGGTAAGGCAGGCAATAGCCATGATAGAGAGTTATGGATTGAAAGCCAACGTGAAATATATTGCCGATGGTTGCAAAAACTGTGTGGTTAAACAATTTTATAAAGGCAAAGAAATTGCGCCGGGAACCCGCATTAAAAAAGGCTCTTTAATTGAATTGCAGGTAGGTAAAGGAAACGGAGATAATGAAACCATGGCCCTGCCCAACCTGATTGGAATGAGTTTTTGCGATGCAAGAAGTAAAATACAGTCTTCTGCCTTACAGGTGGGCACTATTATAGCCGATAAAACCGTGAAAGACACCTGCGAAGCGCTTGTGTACCGACAAACTCCTGCGCCCGGAAATGACCGCGAAGTGAGCACAGGGGCAAAAATAGACATGTATATTACCGCCGACAAAAGCAAAGTAGATGCTTTGGGCGATGAGAATAAGTAATTAGTTCCAAAAACTTCATTTTTTACCCTAATAAGTAAAAATTTCATAGTGATAGTGTTGACTATTGTAATGAGACTGATGACTATTGCTACAATAGTCATGACTATCATCGAAAAAAGTTTAATTTTTAAAGCATAGATTTGGAATCCCAGCCTTCAAATTAATCTATCCGTTAATTAAAGATTCTATCTAAATGCCTACTCCGCAATCTCTTTGCCAGTAACATCAAGCAGTTTCACATCGTAGCCAAGTTTCTTAATCTTATCTAAGTTATTTTGTTTATCACCTACTATAATAATGTTTACGTTATTGTAAGGCAGGTACTTTTTAGCAAGTGCGCTAACCTCACTTTGTGTGATAGCAGAAAGGATATCGCTTTGTTTTTTTACATAGGTTCCGTCTAAGTTATAATCCAGTAAGCGCTTTAAGAACATAGCTTTTTGAAAAGGCGCTTCGTATTTAAGTGCATCGCTCTGGCCCATACTGCTTTTGGTAAAGCCAAGTTCATCGGCACTGATGCCTTTATCGGCATAGGTTTTCATTTCGGTCATAAAATCAACTACCGAGCTATCAGTACTATTAGCACGCACGCCGGCACTCATTACAAAATTACCATCGTAACGCCCGCCGTTAAATCCTCCACGGGCACCGTAGGTAAAGCCACGTTTTTCTCTTAGTAAAAGATTTAAACGACTATTAAAGGCTCCTCCAAAAGGAAAGCTCATAATGGTTGATTTGTAATAATCGCCTGTGGCATCATAAGGTAAGGACATACAGCCAATGCGTATCTCTGACTGAGGTGCAGCTTTCTTATCTACAAAATAAACACTTGTTTTGGCAATGGTGGGTAGGGTTGGCTCGGCAGCTTTGGTAACTTTTACATCTACCCAATTCTTTAAGAAAGCAAGCTTAGGCATTAGTTGTTGCTGGGTTAAATTACCTACCAACATTACTTCGCTTTGCGATGGAGATAAATGCGATTTGTAATACCCCTTTACATCATCTAACGTAAGTGTATTTACCGTTTCGGTAGTACCTGTGGTTGGTAAACCCATAATGTGAGTACTTCCGTATAAGATTCGGGCAAATTGCTGATCGGCAATAGCACTGGCACTTGTTTGCTGTTGTTGTATGGCATCCAATTGTTGCTTTTTGGAACGGTCAAAATCATCCTGACTAAACTTAGGATGATATAAAATCTCTTCGGCAATGGCAAGGGTTTTATCTATGTTTTCGGTAAGCGAGGTGATATTCATAGCAATCTCTGTTCCGTTGCAGGATATATCAATATCAGAACCAAGGGCTTCCAACATATCACTGATTTCTTCGGCGGTATGCTTTTCGGTAGATTCGTTTAAAAGATTTGCAGTGAGGTAGGCAAGTCCGGCTTTATCGGTAGTTTCAAATCGATGCCCGGCAAGTATAGCAATTTGCATAGAAACCTTAGGAACTTCGTTAGAATAAGTACCTATAAACTTAATTCCATTAGGGAATTTATCCTGCCAGTAAACAGGTACTTTAACTATAGGGTTTTCAGCACCGGCAGGTTTCATTCCTCTATCAAATGTTTCTTTAATCGGGTTATAGGTTAATCCTTTATACTCAGCAGATTCCTGTTGAATATTTCTTTCGTACATTTTCCAAGAATCTTCATGCGCTTTTAATTCGGGTTTGCCTTTAGGCACCACGCTTAATATTACACTTGGTTTTCCTTTGATGTATTTAGCATAGGCATTCATAATATCCTGCTTGGTAAGTTTTTCAACCGCTTCTAATTCTTTTTTAATATAATCGGGGTTACCTGTAATGGTTTGATATTGTGCCAAGGCAGCACCTTTTTCACGTACTGTGTTAAGTCTATTTATATACTCCGATTTAGTAGATACTTTATAGCGTGCCAATTCCGCATCTGTTACACCGCCTTGTTTTTCCCAATTCTCAAATATGGTATTAATTTCTTTTTGCATATCAGCTAAATTGCTTCCCTGATTTGCACGCACTTGCAACATAAGTTGTCCGGACAGTTCTCTATCATAATTAAAGCATTGAACAGCTACTGCTTTTTTAGTTTTAATTAAACCCAACTCAAACGGAGTAGATTTAGAACCTGCCAGCATACGACCCAATGCGTCCATAGCAGCACTTTCTGGATTATAGACATTAACGCTGGGCCAGGTCATCACAATCATGGGGAATTTTATATTATCCTCGTAAGAAATATATCTAGTATCAGTTAATACAGCAGGCATTTTAGGCATAGGTTTTACGGCAGGCCCCGCAGGAATATCACCGAAGTATTTTTCAATTAAAGGAAGAATTTTTTCAGCGGTTACATCTCCCGAAATAGTAAGCGTAGCATTATTAGCACCATACCAACGCAGATAAAAACGCTTTAAATCATTTACATCTACCCTGTCTAAATCAACTAAATAACCTATAGTGCTCCAAGAGTATGGATGCCCTTCGGGATATAAAGCTTCTCCGATTTTTTCCTGCACCAATCCATACGGACGGTTATCGTAGTTTTGTCCGCGTTCGTTTTTAACAGTAGAACGCTGTACCTCGAACTTGGTTTGTGTAACGCTATCCAACAAGAAGCCCATACGGTCGCTTTCCAACCACAAGGCAGCCTCTAATTGGTTTATTGGCATTACTTCCCAATAGTTGGTACGATCTGTATTGGTACTACCATTCATAATTCCACCTGCCTCAGATACAGTTTTAATATGTTGTTCATCGGCAACGTGCTTGGAACCCTGAAACATCATGTGTTCAAAAAAATGTGCAAAACCGCTTCTTCCTTCCTGCTCTCTTGCAGAGCCTACATGGTAAGTAACATCTACATAAACAATAGGGTCGCTATGGTCTTCGTGTATTACTATGTTCATGCCATTGGGCATTACATATTTCTTATACGGAATAACAATTTCATTATCACTTTTCTTCGTAACCGTTTCAAGCAGTTTAATAGTATTGTTAGGATTTTTAGCGTCCAGGATATTTGTTCTTTTAGACGTTTGCGCTTTATTGTTTTGCGCATTAAATATCATTGCAGATGCAACAAGTGTTAAAGTTAAAATTTTTGTAATGTTCATTGTATAATGATTTTCGACAAAGATAATTTTTTTGGAATACCCAATCAGGTTAGATTTAAAAGCGGTATTTAATAAGGATGAGAGGTTTTAGATTGTATTTATTTAGAAGCTTTCATAAATCTTTAGGAATATCTGCTCCATTCGTTTTTTTGTATCGCTTGGACTACCATTAAAGTTATTTATAATAAGACTAACACAAATATCTTTTCCGCTTTTTGTTTTCATATAACCGGCATAAGAGCGTACGCGGGTAATGTATCCGCTTTTAGCTTTAAAATTGTTCTCTAAAGCAGTGCCTTTTCCTAAGTTGCGTAAAGAACCGCTAACCCCTGCTACCGGCAAAGAATTGGCAAAAGGTAATTTAGTAAGTGTATCACTGCACATCATATAAAGTATTTTTGTCAGGTGTTCTGATGTAACACCGTTGCTTCGAGATAATCCACTACCATCGCTAATAAATAAACCATTTGCATCAAAGCCATTTGTTTTTAAATGATTGGTAATGGTTTGTATACCCTGCCAGTTGCTGCCAAAGCCTGCTTTCTTTAGTGCTATGGTTCTGAAAATACTTTCTGCGTATTGGTTGTTGCTGTGCAAGTTGGTAAAGAAGATTATCTTCTCTAAGGTTGCAGATTTGTTTGTGTATATAGTAGTCAGTTTCTGTGTGTATTGCTTTTTAGTATAAGCGGTTATTTTTAAAACAGTTTTATTAGTTAGCTCAATACCTTGCGTTGCCAAAGCTTGTTGGAAATGTTTGGCTAATAGTTGTTCAGGAAACGGCAGAGAACCCTCAATAGAAAGAGCCTTGGTGCTTACAGGTAATGTGCCGCTAATCTTTATATCCATATCATAAGGTGCGCGATACACCATGGCATTATCTTCCACTCCGCCTGCTTTTACATAACTGCTGATGTTTACATTATCTATTTGTGGAACCAGTTTACTGATGGACATACTATCTCCATTCTTAGCGGCAGGTTTATATACGATATAAAACTTATTATCTGTATAAGATAAACCCGAAGGAGCAGCACCAAAGTAATTACCCATATCGCCCCATACCCAATTGGCAGGTATATCTTCTTCAAAGCAACTGATATCCACCACCAACTGACCTGTTATTTTCTTTACACCTTTATCTTTTAAAGCCTTTGCCCATTTATTGGCTACATAAAAGGTATCTTCTTCTTTGCGGAAATACTCTGAATTAAGCGATGGGTCACCACTGCCCTTAATATATAAGTCGCCATTAATCACCCCACTTTCTTTATCAAACGTACCAGAGTATTGCAAAAGAGTTTCATACCTGAAATCTTTACCCAGCAATTGCAAAGCGCTTGCGGTGGTAATAATTTTCATCGTACTGGCAGGGGTTAAACTAAGCTTGGAATTATATTCGCAAACTACAGTGCCTGTTTGCGCATCCATAGCACAAAGGCTGACAGATGCGTTTTGTAATTCATTCTCTTTCTTTAAATCAGTAATAAAATCAGTTATGGTTTGCTGAGAATAACAGTTAGCAGTAAACAGTAAGCAGTAAACAAGGAGCAGCATTGTATATTGTATTTTGTACATTGTACCAACTCTTGATACAAAAGACATGATACATGATACAATTTTTATTTTTTTCACGGTCTTAATAAGTCATTAAATTTACCACGTAATATTACTGCAATAATTTATATGGAAATAAAAGCTAACAACCCTGCGTTAAAATCGTGGATAGAAATAAAACCTGATACTGATTTCTCTATTCAAAACATTCCTTTCGGGGTTTATAAGGATAGTCAAATTGAACACCATGCCTGTATAGCTATTGGCGAGTATGTGATGGATTTGAATGCGCTTCAGCATCTGCATTATTTTAACGGAGTTAATTTACCCGCACATATCTTCTCAGCAAAGCATTTAAATGATTTTATTGCACTGGGCAAACAAACTACCCGTGCGGTAAGAGACCGCATTTCTGATTTGCTTACTGTTGAAAATAAAGAACTTCAAAATAATGAAGCGCATCGTAAGCAAATATTCAGGCATCAGAGCGATGTACAAATGTTATTGCCTGTTCATATTGGCGATTACACCGATTTTTATTCGAGCATAGACCATGCCACCAATGTGGGTAAAATGTTCCGTGACCCTGAAAATGCTTTATTGCCTAACTGGAAGCATTTGCCGGTGGGTTATCACGGCAGGGCTTCTTCCATTCGTGTATCGGGGCATAGATTCCATCGTCCGAAAGGGCAAACCAAACCTACGGATGCACCTCCTGTGTTTGGTCCTTGCAAGTTGCTTGATTTTGAATTGGAGACTGCTTTTATTATTGGAAAGTCAACAAAAATGGGAGAAAGCATCTCAACCGAAAAAGCTGATGATTATATCTTCGGCATGGTGTTGTTTAATGATTGGAGCGCACGCGATATACAAACCTGGGAGTATGTTCCACTCGGACCTTTTCTAGCTAAGAACTTTGCCTCTACCATGTCGCCATGGATTGTTACCCTTGATGCTTTAGAGCCTTTTAGAGTAGAAGGTTATAAGCAAGACCCTAAAGTGCTCCCGTACTTAGAATATACCGGAAACAAAAACATTGATATTAATCTGGAGGTGTTAATACAACCTGAAAATGGAGAAGCCACTATGGTTTCCGAAAGCAATTACAAATACATGTACTGGACGGCAGAGCAGCAACTGGCGCATCACACCGTAAACGGTTGTAACGTAAATGTGGGCGATATGATGGCATCCGGTACTATTAGCGGGCCCGATAAACACCAGTTTGGTTCTATGCTGGAGCTTACCTGGAGAGGTACCACCCCCATAAAACTAAAAGACGGCAGCGAACGCAAGTTTATTAACGATAACGATACCGTAATTATAAAAGGGCATTGCAAAAAAGGGAACGTGCGTGTTGGCTTTGGCGAGTGCAAAGCAAAAGCACTGCCTGCTGTTTAGTCTTTGGGCGTTCCGGTGGGTTACCACCGTCGGGCTTTCCACTTCAATCTTTTGCTACTTCCCGTCATTGCGAGCGAAGCGCGGCAATCTCACGCAGCAAAAGGATTTCCGTTTCAAATGCCTTTTCGGCATTCTGCGAAACAAAAAAAACTAAAACGTTGAGCTAATCCCCTAACGCAAAACAGCATAAAAAATGCCCTGTTTTTTACTTAACAATTATTTAACATTGAGGTTAAAAAGCCCATCAACCAAGGTAAAAAAAGCTTACAAAAAACTATCTATTCTTACATATGTAAGAATATCGAAATTGTTGGCTTGACTTGCATTACAAAATGGTTTACGTTTGCCGAGTATAATGATGTATTTATCTTTAATATTAAGCAATTCATCGGAAACTAATATCATGGCATTGGCTGCAAGCCTTATTGCTGGCTCTGCTATCCTCCCCCGCAACTTTTTAACTACTAAACACACCGGTTTAGTTTCTGCACCCCACCTTTTAAGACTTCTACGCTACGCTAAAAACTTTCTACCCTTCACCGGAGAAACTTTACCCCTCACTCAGGTTAGTTTATCCTCACCTAAAAATAGTTTATCCTTCACTCAAGTTAGTTTATCCTTCCCTAAAAATGTTAAAAAGGCAACTTATAACTTCATATAAACCTCAAAAAAACAAAAACCATGGGACTAATAAAGAAAAAAACCAAAAGCAGTATCCCTACGTCTAACCACCCGTTTATGACGTGGCTTGCCAATTTTTTAGCACAAATAAATGCCTTTATAACTACCGGAAACGCGCCGGATGGGTTTCCGTACTTTTCGGCAAGAGCGCTTAATAGCTGGGCAAACAAAGTAGTGCCCGGCATTACCGATTTGCAAGCCAAATGGGCGCCCGTATCGGTAAAGGGCACACATACCAGCGTGCAAACAACGGCTTTTACCAATGCCAAAAAACTATTTTTAAAAAACACACTGCGCCCCTGGAATAAGGAAAACGTGCTGTACAATTCAGCATTTACGGTTACTAACCACGGCACCTTGGGTTTATTGCCCGTAGCCACTGCGCGCACCGCAGGCAACCATATCTTAGAACAAATAATAGTATCTCTTACCCCAAAAGGCTCTTGCACCTACCTGATAGGCTGCAAAACCAGCCACGATGCTACCAAACACAGCAGCCCCGATGGGCAAATACCACAGTTTAGCTGGGATATTGTTGACAGAGTTGCCGCAGGGCAGGTGCAACCCGCACCGCCTAAAGGGCCTGAAGATTGTCCGTTTCAGGGCATAGATACCCATGCGTTGTTTCCTTACGATTTTAAGCTGGCAAACGCAGGTAAAATTATGTATATCTTCTTCCGTTGGTATGATGTGGTGCACCCCGAAAAATCGGGCCCATGGTGCAATTGCATAACCATTAATTTGGCTTAAATAAATAAACGGAGTAAGCCGAAAAGCCGTTAAGTGAGTAGGCAAGGAAATAAAAACAAAAAAAACATGAAGAAAATTACAAAAACAGTGTATCTTGTACTTATGATTGCAGGAACACTAAGCACTTTTAACAGCTTTGCGCAAATTGTCACAGGTAGCGGGACAAGCGGTTTTGTAACAAAATTTACAGCCGCAAGTATAGTGGGGAACTCCACCATTCGAGACAATGGAACTAATGTGGGTATTGGAATGGCACCAAACTATAAACTGGATGTTAATGGCATATTTCATTCCAGCAACTTTAGTTGTGGTGATGCAACTTCCTGTAGTACACCAGCAGGATTAGGTAATGGTGTTGTATATATTGGCTGTGGAGCAGGTGCATCTACCGTAAGTGGTTATGGTTCTGGCAATATTGCTATTGGCGTTGGTGCACTTACTACTAACCAAAAAGGAAGTAATAATACTGTGGTGGGGACTAATGCGCTCAATCTTTGGAATGACGATGTTTTTGGTGGTAATAATGCTTATGGGACGAATGCATTAGCCTCAAATGTAGGTGGTAGTGAAAATAATGCTTTTGGGGTGCAATCACAATTTTATAGCTTAAGTTCTTTTAATAATTCTTTTGGTAATCTCTCACTTGGTGGCTATCCTGGTGGTTCTGGTGGTAATAATGACGCTTTTGGCTATTCAGCACTTTATAGCAACACCACTGGCTCTGAAAACTGTGCTTTTGGTTTTGAGGCAGGTTATTCAAATACAATAGGCGTAGGTTGTGCAGGGTTTGGTTATATGTCTCTTAATGCCAACACAGCCAATTATAGCACCGCTATGGGATGGAATGCAATGCTTAGTAATGTCGATGGTTCATACAATACGGGGTTAGGTAGCCAAACGCTTTATACCAATGTTCATGGCGTTTCTAATACAGCAGTTGGTTATGCTACTATGTTTTATAACAACGGGGGCAGCTATAATACCGCTGTAGGGCATGGGGCTTTGGTAAATGGTTCAGGCTCTAGTAATACTGCTATGGGCTTCTATGCCTTATCAAATATATCAAATACATCAGCTACCAGTAACGTGGCGATTGGGTATTACGCAGGTGCAACTATTACCACAGGCGCATCTAATGTGGCAATGGGGTATTACGCAGGGGGCACAAATCTTACCACAGGTAGTAATAACACTCTTATAGGTAATCAGGCTGATGTTTCATCTGGTACCACTCTAAACAACCAAACTGCCATTGGTAGCGGAGCTATTAATAATCAGGCTGCAAGCACAACCCAGATTGGAAATACTACAGCTAATAAAGTTTATGTTGCACCTCTTGGTTCTTATAATGTAGGAAGCGACGGACGTTTTAAAACTAATATAACCGAAAACGTAAAGGGTTTAGCATTCATAAATAAATTACGGCCTGTTACATATAATGTAGATGCCGAAAAGTTTGATGATTTTCTTATTCAGGGTATGCCTGATAGTGTTAAAACAAAACACAAAGCAGGAATAGATTTTACTTCTAATGCAAACATAAAACAATCCGGTTTTATTGCACAAGAAGTTGCAAATATCTTAAAATCGCAAAATGGATTTGGCTCAACAATTGTAAGTATTCCTGCTGATTCTAATGTAAGCAGTTATGCAATAAATTATGCTGAATTTGTTGTGCCTTTGGTAAAAGCTGTACAAGAGCTTAGCCATAAAGTAGATAGTTTAATGGGTGTTACCCAAGGTGCAGGACAACGCCAAATGCAAAACAATGGTATTAATACAGGTGGCACTAATAGCACACCTGCAAATGCCACAAGCATAAATAATATTAATGTACAGCTAAGCAATGCCAATGTGGTAGTACTTAACCAAAATCAGCCGAATCCGTTTGCAGAACAAACGGTTATTACCTACAATATTCCTTCAACTGCAAACGCTGCACAAATACTGTTTTACGATATAAACGGCAAACAAATACAAAGCGTAACTATTACAACTTTTGGAGCCGGGCAATTAAATGTTTATGCTAATGATTTAACCAGTGGTATGTATAGTTATACTCTAATTGTGGATGGCAAGGTGATTGATACCAAGAAAATGATTAAGCAATAATATTCCTTTTCAGTTAAAACCGCATCAACATTTTGTTGATGTGGTTTTATTTTCTATATTTACCTTTACTTTAAATTATATTACAATGAAAAGAATAATATATATAACCCTTATTATTGTTTTAGCAACAATAAGCGCACATGCTCAGATAACATTTGAACATAGATATGATAGTGCGGCTACGGGCGGCGATATAGGCGGAAATGGTGCGGGAGGGCAGTTGATGATAATAAACTTTGAAGTATCGGGTTATCAATATGTGAAAATAAATAAATGGGGTAAACTAATTAGTATTTATAATATGAACCATTCGTTTGTTAAAAATATTTCTTACGCGGGTCTTCCTCAACCTCCAAGCGCACCTGTAATTCTTTATTTGTCGGAGCATTTGTTTAATACAGACTCTGCCATAGAGTTTATGTATTTGGGTGCTGATGTATCAGATATTGGCACTACCAGTATTTATAAAGAGGATGGTACTTTGCTTTTTTATGCCGATTCAGCATATCCACTAATACAGGTTAATGTACCTGAACAGCAATACCCGATATATAATACGCCTGTTGGCACTAAAATGATACTTAGCTACCCAGATGGACACGCAAATGTGTATAGCTTGGCAGGCATACTAACTACTGCTATAGATAGGGCAAACACCACTTTGGTAAACAATGGTGCTGCTATTGGCAACCCGCGCCCCAACCCAACTGCTAACACAACTACTATAGCGTATAGCTTACCGCCAAGTACGAACCAAGGCGAGCTTGTATTTTATAACACACAGGGCAGCGAGGTAAAACGTTTTACGGTAGATAATACGTTTAATAGTTTGCTTATTAGTACAAGTGATATACCCGCAGGCACTTACTACTACAATTTACAGCTAAACGGCGATGCCAGTGCTACTAAAAAGATGGTAGTGGTTAAGTAAAAGGCTGGTTATAGTAAAGTAAACCCGCTATTACCTACAGCATACCGCAAAACGCTAACAGCGCACAAATTTTGTTTTATGACGCTTTAGGAAAGCAAATAAAAACTGTAAACATTACTACTAAAGGACAAGGGCAATTAAATGTTTATGCTAATGATTTAAGCAATGGAACATACAGCTATACTTTGGTTATAGATGGGCAAATATTTGCCACCCAAAAAATGATTAAACAACAATAATCATTTAGAGCCTCATCAGGAAAATGCTGATGAGGTTTTAATTATCTTTGTCTAAATTAATTTCACTTAAATTATATTACAATGAAATCAATATTAATACTGCTTTTTGTTTTGTTTATAATGCAACAATCTAAAGCACAACCATTTGTTTTTGAACACAAATATGATAGTGCTTCTACTGTTACGAGTACTGAGGATGAATTAATGATAGTAAATTTTGAATTATTAGGGGATGAATATGTAAGAATAAACAGACATGGGAAAAGTATAAGTATTTATGATATGAGTCACGCTTTGGTAAAAACAATTTCTTTTGCGAGTTTTCCTCCTGGTTTAGGACCTGATGCTCCAGCCTTTCTTTATTTTTCCCAATCATTATTTAATACAGACCCTAAAATAGAATTTATGTTTGCTTTGCAACCAACTACTACTTCTTTTTATACAGGTATTTATAATGAAGACGGCATTTTGTTGTTTTCTGATACTGGTATAGCAGCTGGTTATCAAACTAATCCTATGCAGCAATACAGTATATATAATACTACTGCGGGTACAAAAATGATACTTAGTTATGCTAATGGTGATGCAAAGGTTTGGGGTTTGGCGGGCACGCTAACTACTGCTGTAGATAGAGCAAACCACCCAACAAACACAGGCCTTGGCAATGCTTACCCAAACCCTACGGCAAATACTACTACCATACCTTATACTTTGCCGCAAGGCACTACAAAAGGTGAGCTTGTATTTTATAACACACAGGGCAGCGAGGTAAAACGCTTTACGGTAGATAATACCTTTAATAGTTTGCTAATTAGCACCAGCGATATACCCGCAGGTACTTACTACTACAATTTACAGCTAAACGGCGATGCCAGTGCTACTAAAAAGATGGTAGTGGTTAAGTAAAAGGCTGGTTATAGTAAAGTAAACCCGCTATTACCTACAGCATACCGCAAAACGCTAACAGCGCACAAATTTTGTTTTATGACGCTTTAGGAAAGCAAATAAAAAGTGTAAACATTACTACTAAAGGACAAGGACAACTAAATGTTTATGCTAATGACCTGAGCAACGGCACATATAGTTATACGCTTGTTATAGACGGACAAATATTTGCTACCCAAAAAATGGTAAAAACGCAGTAACCTTTTAAAGCAACATCAACAAAAGGTTGATGTTGCTTTTTAATTTTAACTTAACTTTGTTTTTATACCATGAAAAAGATTTCATTTATTTTTATTATTATATTCTCCCTTCCCTTTGGGAAGGGTTGGGGATGGGTTGCATCTGCCCAAAGTGGAATTATTACCACTATTGCTGGTAACGGTATCCACGGTTATAGCGGTGATGGAGGGCAGGCGACATCTGCCGAGATTAGCAACCCAGCAGGATTAGCCATTGATGCTATAGGTAATTTATATATAGCTGATGAAAGTAATAGTCTTATACGCAAAATAACTACTACAGGTATTATAAGCACCATAACCGGAAACGGCACATCAGGTTTTAGTGGTGATGGAGGGCAAGCAACGGCATCAGAATTATCCTACCCTATCTGTATAACACTTGATGCAGCAAGCAATTTGTATATAGCTGATGAAAGTAATCACCGCATACGCAAAGTAAATACAGCAGGTATTATAACTACAGTTGCCGGAAATGGCACAGCAGGTTTTAGTGGGGATGGAGGGCAAGCTACTGCTGCAGAAATAAATGCCCCTGAAGGGGTAGCCTTTGATATAGCGGGAAATTTTTATATTGGAGATTATCATAATTACCGCGTACGCATGGTAAATACATCAGGTATTATTAACACCGTTGCAGGGAATGGAACTATGGGTTATAGTGGAGATGGTGGTGCAGCCACTGCTGCGGAGTTAAATTACCCATGTGGGTTAACCATTGATGCAGAAAATAATATTTATATAGCAGACCTTGCAAATAACCGCGTTCGTAAAATAAATACTTTAGGTATAATAAATACAATAGCCGGAAATGGCACACAAGGTTATAGCGGAGATGGTGGGCAGGCAACGGCTGCAGAATTATATAACCCTGCGTGGCTAACCTTTGATGCCGCAGGGAATTTATATATTAGTGATATGGATAATAATAGCATTCGCATGGTAAATTCAGCAGGTATTATAAGTGCCATTGCGGGCAATGGCACAGCAGGCTACAGCGGAGATGGGGGGGCAGCTACTGCTGCAGAACTACACGGTCCTCAGGGTATAGCTTTTGATAGTGTGGGTAATTTATATTTTTCTGATTACGGTAACAACTGTATACGTAAAGTAACCAGCGTTGGACAGGCAATGGGTATAGAGCAGTTGGCAGTAAGTAGCGAGCAAGTAAAGATTTACCCCAATCCCAACAACGGCAGCTTTGTTATAGAGCCGCAAAATACATTGTACAATGTACTTTGTACCGTGTACGATGTAAACGGCAAACTTGTTTTAAGCCAAACCATAAATGGCAAAACCACCATAGATGCAAGCCCTTTAAACGAAGGTGTTTATAATATCAGCATTATCAGTAATGAGGGCGTGGTAAATAAGCGGCTGGTGATAGTAAAGTAAACCCGCTATTACCTCAAATAAAAATAAGTAAACAGAGTAATAATAAGTATGCCCATAGCATCTAAAACCAAACCTACCTTAAGCATATCTTTTATAAAAATACGTTGTGTGCCAAATACGATGGTGTTGGCTGCGGTAGCAACAGGCAACATAAAACCCAAAGAGGCGGCAAAGGTAGCTGGCATCATTAAAAGAAGTGGGTGCACGTGTATTTCTTTTTGCAAAGAAATCATAATGGGTATGCAAAGCTGTATGCTGGCTATGTTGCTGGCAAACTCACTTATGATGGTTACTATAACGCATATACCTGCAATTAGCAACACAGTGGGCACGTGTTTCATAAACACCAACCTAAATGCCAGCCAGTCGCTCAAACCCGATTGCTCAAAACCATAAGCCAAAGCAAAGCCGCTTCCAAACAGCAATATAATATCGTAACGTATTTTCTTGGCATCTTCCCAAACCAACAGGGCTTCTCCTTTATTTAGTTTAGAGGGTATTAAAAACAAACACAAGGCTGCTGCAATAGCCACGCTACCATCGTCTATAGCTTTTATATTCGGAAAAATGTTTTTCCAGCCTTTTATGGTAAAGGAATCAAAGATTAAATCCTCTCTGCTAAACCAAAGCAATACGCAGGCGCCAAATACTATAAAGATTACCTTTTGTTCGTAGCTTACTTTTCCTAAAGATAAATACGATGTTTTAAAAAAGTTTTTCTCTAAGGGTTGCGCATTTACTTCTTTTAAAAAGTATTTGCTCAGTACAAAATAAGTACCTATTAAAAATGCAAATGATAAAGGAAAACCAATAGCAGCCCATTTTAAGAAATTTAAATCGTGCATATCAGGAAAGTTTTTTAAATACTCCTTAAAGAAAAACATATTGGGTGGAGTACCCACCGGAGTTGCCATTCCGCCAATAGTAGCACTATAAGCCAAAGCAAGCAACATGGCAGCGGCAAACTTTTGCTGGTTTTTAGAAATGTGCTTTTCCATCTCACTGATAAGAGCCAGCACGGCCCCAAACAACATCATGGTAGTGGCAGTATTAGATATCCAGTTAGAAATTAAATAGGTTGATAGCATTACACCAAACAACACACTCTTGGGGTTATGCCCAACGATGGATAATACTTTTAAGGCAATACGCCGGTGAAGTTCGTATTTCTCTATAGCAAAGGCAATCATAAACCCACCTAGAAATAAAAAGATAATACTATCAGAATATTGTTGCGCAACAACTCTTGCTTCGCCAATATTTAATAACGGAATAAATAAAAAAGGGATTAAAGCGGTAACTGCCAAATGCACCGCCTCGGTAAACCACCAAATAGCTACCCATAGTGTAATACCTGCCATGTAGGATATGTGCGGGTTTTTATCATCAAGCGTAATAAAGAATACAAACAAAATACAGGTAAGCGGGCCGGCAAGTAAGGCTATTATTTTGGAAGTAGGATACGAACTCAATTTTTATACTTTTGAAGAAAAACAAATATATCAAATTATGCTTCGCCTTATAAAATTGTTTACGCTTGTGTTTGTGTTATTTTCTCTTGAAACGATTGCGCAGGAAAAGAAACATAAAATTAATTATGAAAAAGAGGGGTATGTAAAAGCATTGGTTATTAAATATGAGGTAGAGAGTTGTGGTTATTTAATCGAACTGGATAATAGGGAAAAGACAAAAATAGCTCCTTATAAATTGCCTGATGAGTTTAAGAAAGACAAAGAGAAAGTCTGGATAAAGTATACCCTGGCAAAGAAGCAACTACCCTCAACCTGCATGGCAGGCAAACAAGCTGACATAGAAGATATAAAAAAGAGGAAGTAAATTAAGAAGAGATTAAATAGGCTACAAAAGCACCTGAATGTTCCTGTTTTTTTAATCTGTGGATAATGTAACTTATTTCTAAAATCTTGTAATGCTTAGCATAACAAAAAAGCCCACTTTTGCTTTATGAAAATTCATTCATAATTTATTATTTAAAAGTTAACTATATGAAAAAAAATCTATTTGCGTTTGCTGGTACATGTATTATTGCAAGCATTTTATTATCTTCTTGTTCTCTAACCAAACGTCATTATACAAATGGTTATTATGTAAGCCATACTTCGGGTAAACAAGTTGAAGCTAAGGCGCAAGAGCAAACTGCTCAAAAGAAAACAAAGCCATCCTTATCTATCATACAAAATAGAAATGAAGCAGCTAATTTAGATTATACCAGCAAACAAAACCCTATAGCAGAAAATGGTGCAATAACTGCAAATAATAAACAGGCAATAAGCAAATCAAATGTGATTCAAAATGCAAAACACCATATAAACTATATAGCAAGTGTTGCTCCAATTAATACAAATACCAAACTAGCTCATACTAAAAAAGTGGTTGACGAAACGGTCGCAGGTGATGTGCTTAGTTTATTCTGGATAGTTATTTTAATCTTAGTAATTATATGGCTTGTTGCGCTTCTTACTGGTGGATGGGGGTTGGGTGGTTTTATTTATCTCTTGTTGGTAATTGCATTAATTCTGTTAATATTATGGTTACTAAGAATTATATAAGTTAGCTTAAAACTAAACCTTTTATTTAATCAATTGTTGATTAAATAAAAGGTTTTTTGATGTTGTACAGGCTTAGTTTTCTTACTTCAGTTTATCGTGAAATACCTTACGGAATTTATCCACCTTAGGTTTAATAACATACTGACAATAAGGGGCATCACCATTCTGGTCATAATAGTTTTGATGATAATCTTCGGCAGGATAAAAATTAGTAATCGGTTCTATAGCTGTAACAATAGGTTTATCAAAAGCACCTGATTTGTTTAACTCAGCTTTATAAATTTCCGCCAATTGCTTTTGCATTTCATTATGATAAAAAATAACCGAACGATATTGCGTACCCATATCATTCCCCTGACGATTAATAGTAGTAGGATCATGTGTTTGCCAAAAAGCCTCTAACAATTCTTTAAAAGAAACTTCTTTGGGATTATAAATAATCTGGCACACTTCAGCATGACCGGTTAAGCCCGTACAAACTTCCTTATAACTCGGTTTTTTCACCTCTCCCCCACTGTAGCCCGAAGTAACTTTTATAACACCTTTCATTTCCTGAAAAACAGCTTCTACACACCAAAAACATCCGGCGCCAAAAGTGGCGGTATCTGTTATGCTATTATTTATTGATTCAGTCATTTTAGTTCGTTCCTTAGGTTTAACTTGATTTGCGCAGGCATTCATAAAAAAAGCAACCACTAATAAAATGGTTGCTTGTATGTTTAATTTATGCATGATTCTTAGTTTATATTATATAGTCATTTTTAAACTAAAAACCTTACAGATTATTTCTTCTTTGTTTTTTCTTTTCCGGTAAACTCATATAGTTTTTTCTGAACAGCTTTTTTGCTAAGCTTATAACTACCCTCAATATCAAAGCCATCTATTTTCACAGTTATATCAATGGTTTCATTGGCATCATTGGTTGATGAAGCGGTTGCTTCAATCAAGTGTTTTTGTTCGCCTTCTTCTTCATATGTACTATCTTTTGAAATGGTGTACTTTATCCATTTAAACTGATGCTTGTCATAAAGAATATTGCTAAAAGCCTTTCCGTCTTTAAACTCAAGTTCATCCTCTATTGGTTTCTTGCTCTTTGCCTGCCCATCCTTTATTTCATTTACCTGAAGGATGTATATTTTTTTGTTTAACGAATCCTTATCCCCTTTAAAAGAAAATAAACCGAAAGTCAGCACACAAGCCGTTGCCGCTATTATTGATTTTGTTTTTAACATCATTTTTATATTTGCGCCAAAAATAATTGATTAGTGAGTTGTTTTTTTGTATAGTTTTCAACAGAATTTTCTTTTTAACAATCTTTGTAAGATGAACACCCCTTTGGCAGAACGTATGCGTCCTAAAACACTGGATGAATATGCCGGACAAAAACAATTAATTGCTCCCGGCAAACCATTGCGCCGTGCTATAGAACAGGGTTTGTTGCCTTCTATGATATTCTGGGGGCCACCCGGTGTGGGCAAAACCACCCTTGCAAATATTATTTCTAACATGCTAAAACGCCCCTTTTATACACTTAGTGCGGTAAATTCCGGTGTAAAAGATGTGCGTGAGGTAATTGAAAAAGCGCAGAGTCAGCACTTTTTTGGTCAAAATAAGCCGGTTTTGTTTATTGATGAGATACACCGTTTCAGTAAATCTCAGCAAGATTCTTTATTAGGCGCAGTTGAAAAGGGTACCGTCACGTTAATTGGAGCTACTACCGAAAATCCTTCTTTCGAGGTAATTCCGGCTTTGCTTTCACGTTGTCAGGTTTTTGTTTTAGAACACCTTACTAAAACCGATTTAGAACAACTGCTTATACAAGCCATTACAAAAGATGAGCTGTTAAAACATAAAAAAATTGAACTGAAAGAAACCGAATTCTTATTGCGTGTTTCGGGTGGTGATGCCCGCAAACTTTTAAATGCCTTGGAGATTGTTGTGAATGCAAACGAATCTGATAACATTATAATTACCGATGAACTTGCCAAGGAAAGCCTTACCAACAATATTGCCTTGTATGATAAAGGCGGGGAGTTGCATTACGATATTATCTCTGCATTTATAAAATCTATTCGTGGCAGCGACCCAAATGCAGCTGTATATTGGCTTGCCCGCATGATAGAAGGCGGAGAAGATATTTTGTTTATAGCACGTCGTTTACTGATACTCGCCAGCGAAGATATAGGCAATGCAAACCCGACTGCATTAGTTATTGCCAATAATTGTTTTCAGGCGGTTAATATAATCGGTTATCCCGAAGGAAGGATTATTCTGTCGCAATGCGCTACCTACTTAGCTACTTCTCCTAAAAGTAATGCCAGTTACGAGGCAATAAATAAGGCTATGCAGTTAGTAAAAGAAAAACCAAACCTGCCCGTACCCCTGCATTTGCGTAATGCACCCACCAAACTGATGAAAGATTTAAATTATGGCAAAGAATATAAGTATGCACATGCCTATGAACAAAACTTTACTGATCAGGAATTTTTGCCCGATGAAATAAGTAACACTACTTTATACAGCCCCGGCAATAACCCAAGAGAGAATGAGTTGAGGGCTTTCTTAAAAAACCTTTGGAAAAATAAATACGGGTATTAACTCCTATTTAAAAGAAGTAAGCACCCAGTTTTTATTAAAATCTACCACGGCTGCACCGCAATAAGGGCAAACATCGTTGGTAGTATCGGTAAAAGGTCCGGCACAGGTAGCACACTCGTAACTAAACACGGTTTCCTTCTCGGCTGTTTGCAGGGCTTTCAGGTTTTTAGATAATACCATGGTGTAGTTTCTGGTAATCATATCGCTATCTATCAGCTTCAATTTCTCACCCGCTTGCACGCGCTGGTAGGTGGCTTTCATAGAGAAGATTAAATTCAGTCTTTCGTTGGCGGTATTAAAGTCTATCAAATCAACATCATTCAGATAAAGGCGGTCGAAGATAAAATTGCCCTGTTCTTTTTTAGTCTTTAATATTTCCTGCTTGGTTTCTTCATCGGCAAAACGCGCCAGTTTTTTCTCAGGCTCTCCGCTCATTACTTCCATAATTTGCATAAACACATTAGAGGCAACATCCTCAATACGCTGTATAGAAAACAAGGAATCGTTTTTGGTAAGCTCGTGCAACTCGGCTCGTTTACTAAAATTAGCACCTCCGTCATAATCATCCTGCTGGGTAATTTCGCTCAGCACCCAATCAAAAGAAGCATTGTTGGTAAGCGTTCCGCAGGCGCCGCAACGACTAATCTCGCCCATGGTGGTATCAAAAGGCGAACCGCAATTAGGACAATTATTATTGTTGTATAAGTTCTTATTAGCCTGTGCATCGTTTCGTTTAATAAACGTCCAGTACTCCATAGCACTTTCTCCTCTGAATTTTTGATTGAAGGAAGGATACTTATCGCTAATAAATTCATCATCCATGGTAAAACTCACCGCAACATCAGCTGTTTGATAAGGCCCATCAGCACCTGCATTGGCAAGCGCCACGCTATCTATCCGTATGTTGGTTAGTTTGTTTACCTGACCCAATTTATTCATCATGGCAAACTGGGCATTAAAACGTTGGTACACACCGTCTGAAATCCATTTGCGCACTTTCTTCAAGTCTTTAGCCTGCCAGGCATCCTGTATGCTTAAAAAAGAAGAAGATACTTTTTCTTTATCCAAACCTTCCGGAAAAGGCATATTAGAAACCACAGGTGCAGCTGAATCGCTATCATCTCCCTCGCCAAAAGCAGATAAGATAGCAGCGCCCTTTTTATTCTTTTTCATGTAATAGGTTATTATCAAGTATAAAATAATACCTATAACAATTAAGGCTATAGTACCACCGTTTAGTGAACCACCGCCTCCACCACCGCTATAAAAACCACCGCCACCACTGCTGTGTCCGCCACCACCGCCACTATGCCCACCACCGCCACCGCCGGCACGTGCAAAAATGTTTTGATAAAATAAAAAACAAATGGCACTAAAAGCAACATAAGTTTTGTTGGCTGAGTTGTTTGGCTTTTTCATAGCGTGAATTTTGGAGCTATGATACAAAAAACTTTTACAAGCAAAAAATAAATAAATTCCTTACTGAATATTTTTTTACAAAAACAAGGCTGCGGTTTGCAATTTTAGTATGTTTGTATGGTTTGAACAATACATAAAGATGGAAGCAAAAACAAGGGGTGCGGTAAGCAAGGTTTCTAAATTGGCTGAGCATATTATAGGCTCAGAAATTATTAAACTGGCTGCAGAAGTAAATGAAAAAATAAAAAACGGTCAGCACGTTTATAATTTTACCATTGGAGATTTTAATCCCAAACTATTTCCCATTCCATCTGAATTAAAGCAAGCTATTATTGATGAGTATCTGGCGGATGAAACCAATTACCCAGCTGCTGATGGGATGTTGGTTTTGCGCGAAGCTGTTTCTAAATTACTAAAAGAAAGAGGGAATTTAGATTATGCTGTTGATGAGATATTAATTGCCGGTGGTGCCAGACCTGTTATCTATTCTATATTTAAAACATTGGTAGATGAAGGTGATACCGTTATTTTCCCGGTACCATCCTGGAACAATAATCATTACAGTTATTTAAATCATGCCAAGCAAGTCAAAATAAATGCAGGTCCGGAAAGCAATTTTATGCCCACTGCAAAACATATCAAACCTTATATACAAGAAGCAAGTCTTATTGCACTTTGCTCTCCGCAGAACCCTACTGGCACCATATTTACTAAACAAGGGCTGGAAGAAATTTGCGACCTTATTTTAGAAGAGAACAAACGCAGAGGAGAAGATGCTAAGCCGCTTTACTTGATGTATGATCAGATATATTGGGCACTTACATACGGAGATACAAAACATTACAATCCTGTTTCACTTCGTCCTAAAATGAGACCTTATACCGTTTTTGTAGATGGTATTTCTAAATCATTGGCTGCAACAGGTGTTCGTGTAGGTTGGAGTATGGGTCCTAGATTCGTAATAGATAAAATGAAATCATTACTGAACCATGTGGGTGCATGGGCTCCTAAAGCTGAGCAACTTGCTACAGCTAAATATTTATCTGACCTAAAACGCTATGACTTATTCTTAGCCGAACAAAAGCAAAAACTGCATCGGCGTTTGGATGGTTTTTATAAAGGCTTCACCCAACTAAAATCTGAAGGATTTAAAGTAGATGTTATTACCCCGCAAGCTGCTATCTATTTAACTATTCAGTTTGCCTTGCACGGTATGAAAACCGAGAATGGTCAGGTATTGGCAACTACCAAAGATATTACCAAATATATTTTAGATGAAGCCTCTGTGGCCATTGTTCCCTTTTATGCTTTTGGTGCAGATGAAAATTCCAGCTGGTATCGCTTGAGTGTGGGTACCTGCAAAACAGAAGATATAGAAGGTGTAATCACCAATTTAAGAAAAGCATTAAAAAAATTATCATAGAGCTGAGATGAAAAATCTTTATTGCATAATCATGGCGGGTGGGGTAGGTAGCAGGTTTTGGCCTATGAGTAAAACAGAGAAACCTAAACAATTTTTGGATGTTTTAGGAACAGGCGAAACGCTACTACAAAATACTGCCAGCCGATTTTCTAAACTATGTAAACCCGAAAACATTTACGTAGTAACATCCGAGCTTTACAAAGATTTGGTCTATAAGCAACTCCCTAAGATTCCTAAAGAAAATATTTTATTAGAACCTTCGCGAAAAAATACCGCGCCCTGTGTGGCCTACGCCTCGTATAAAATTCATAAGAAAAACCCGAATGCTGTAACCGTAGTTGCACCCAGCGATCATTTAATTACCAAAGAAGATGTTTTTATTAAAGCGGTAAAATCTTGCTACAGCAAAGTAAAAGCAGAAGATTGCCTGCTTACTATAGGCATCAAACCAACCAGACCTGATACGGGTTATGGGTATATACAATTTGTAGAATCGAACGAGACAGAAAAAGATAATCGCATTAAGAAAGTAAAAACCTTTACCGAAAAGCCTGATACTGAGATGGCAAAATTCTTTATGAAGAGCGGTGACTTTTTATGGAATGCAGGCATTTTTGTGTGGAGTACAAAAAGTATTATTAGCGCCATAGAAAAGCATGAGCCTGAACTTGCTGCTTTGTTTAAAGATGAGAACAATGTATACGGCACGGCCAAAGAAATTGATTTTATAAAGAACGCTTATATCTCCTGCAAAAACATTTCTATAGATTATGCGGTGATGGAAAAGGCCAAGAATGTATATGTACGTGCTTCTATAATTGGCTGGAGCGATTTAGGTACCTGGGGTAGTTTGTATGAGCACATAAAACACGATAAAAACCAAAACGCTTTGGTGGGTAAAAACACCATGTTATATGATACCAAAAACTGTATTATAAATGTACCCAAAGATAAATTGGTGCTTATACAAGGGTTGGAAGATTATATTGTAGTTGAGTCGGACGGAATATTATTGATTTGCAAAAAGCAGGACGAACAACAGATTCGTAACTTTGTGAATGATGTAAAAGTGCAAAAAGGCGAGAAATTCGTTTAAGTAATTTACTAAATGTTTGTTGATACCCACACCCATCTATATGCTGAAGAGTTTACAAGTGATATTGACGAGGTAATTAAAAAAGCGATAGCCGCGGGTGTAGATAAATTCTTTCTTCCCAATATAGATTCCTCTTCTATTGATGTGATGCATGCTTTGTGCAACAAATATCCTGCACATTGTTTCCCTATGATGGGTTTGCATCCCTGCTCGGTTAAAGAAAACTATTTAGAAGAGCTTGCTATTGCCTACAACTTATTAAAGACAAAAAAATATGTTGCCGTGGGCGAAATTGGCATTGATTTGTATTGGGATAAAACTTTCTACACACAACAGGTAGATGCATTTACCCAACAAATAAACTGGGCGCTTGAGTTTGATTTGCCTATAGTAATCCATTGCCGCAATTCGTTTGATGAGATATATGAAATACTAAGCAGCTTTAAGAAATTACCTAAAGGTATCTTTCATTGTTTTAGCGGAAACGAAGAACAAGCCAAAAAAATAATTGAAGCCACCAATTTTAAATTGGGCATAGGCGGTGTGCTTACCTTTAAAAACAGTGGGCTGGATAAAGCTATTGCCAACATAGATTTAAGGCATTTAGTTTTAGAAACCGATGCACCCTACTTAGCACCTATCCCCTACCGTGGTAAAAGAAATGAATCTTCTTACATTCCGTTAATTGCCGCAAAGTTGGCAGAAATCAAAAAATGTTCGGTGTTGGAAGTAGCTTCTATAACAACCACCAATGCCAAAGAGGTTTTTAGCTGGGATTAAATTGCTATTTAAATTTTATTTTATAAAGCATTTACTATATTCTTTTTCCTTGACAAAAAAGAATCAAAAAGTCAAGACAAAACAATCTGCTCGGCACAAAGCCACTCTGCTCCGCGTTTTGTCAGGCTTGCGCTCAGTTTCCAGATAATGTTGGTTGCCTTTATCAGGGGCAGGATTCCACACTTCTTTTTAAAGACCTATTAAGATTAAAATAGAAATTCAAGCAAGCGAAGCAAAAGATTTCAAGCTGTCTGAGCGCAGCGAGTTCTTGAAATCTGCGCAGCGATGCGTAGAATTTCATTTTAATCTTAATCAGTCTTGAATTTTTGTTTCTTTTATTTCAAGACAAAAGAAAGTATTAAAAATAATTTAAGAGCAAGGTAACTTTACCTTGAAGCTACTAACACAGCGCCCAATTAAATATAAAACAATTACATTTGCCTGATGAATTTTGCCGATATGTTTGCTAATCTTTTTACCGCTCAGGGTTTGATTAGCCTTTTAACCCTCTCGTTCTTAGAAATTATACTGGGGGTAGATAATATTATTTTTATTGCCATCATTGCCGATAAACTGCCTGCCAACCAAAGAGGTCAGGCACGTACCACCGGTTTGCTCTTAGCTGTTATTATACGCATTGCACTTTTGTTTACACTTAGTTACCTCTCCAATCAGGATACAGCTTTGTTTAGCATTGCAGGGCATGGTATTACCCTGCGCGATTTAATTTTTATGGCGGGTGGTATATTCCTGCTGTATAAAACAGGTGGAGAGATACTGGAAAAAATTAACGGAGAAGATGCCGAACACAAATCAAACATTAAAAAAATAAGTGTTACCAATATCATCATCCAAATTATTCTGATAGATATTGTATTCTCTTTCGATTCTATTTTAACCGCCATTGTGGTATCAAAAAATTTAATCATTATGGCTACTGCAGTGATTGCAGCTATGGCGGTAATGATACTCTTTTCAGGTGCGGTATCGGAGTTTATAAACCGCAACCCCCGCATAAAAATGCTGGCACTTACTTTTTTATTGGTAATTGCTTTATTATTATTAGCTGACTCTGTAAAAACTTTTACAGGTTTTGAAATTGAAAAAAGTTATGTGTATGCTGCTTTAGGTTTCTCGTTAGTAGTTGAACTACTAAACATGTGGGAAGAGAAAAAAAANNTGCTGGCACTTACTTTTTTATTGGTTATAGCCCTGCTGCTTATTTTCGATTCTATAAAAACCTTTACCGGCTTTGAAATAGAAAAGAGTTATGTGTATGCAGCCCTTGGCTTCTCATTAGTAGTAGAACTGCTAAACATGTGGGAACAGAAAAAAAGCGGGAAGTAGGTTTTTTTAATGTTTATGCTTTCATTTAAATAACTTCAGGTTTTATAATTTATTAGTTCCCTTAGTAATTGCATATTTTCTTCTTTAAACGTAGAATCTTGAGCCAAGCCATTGGCTTTAAGATATTGAATGCAATTTAATCCCAATTCAGCAAATTTTGGAAGTGTAATTTTAGAATCATCATGTTTTTCTCTTATGAAATCCTTGCCGTGTTTTACAATAGTTGAATGTAAAGGCCATAATACTTTAGAGTAAAAAACAAGATGAAGTCTTGTCTTACTAAAAGTTTTAAAGGATTGAGAAACTAATTTATTATCATCAATTAAATTTAAGTATGTTTCAAATGAAGATAAAACAAGGTTAAGGTTATCGAGGATAACATTTTTTTCCTTGCTATCTAGATCAAAATTAAGATAAGCATCAACTCCTTTTTTGCCCATAAAAGAAGCGTCATTAATATCATTGTTTAAATAAGTGAAATATTTTTCGATTTGCGTTCTTTCATTTGATTCACGGTTAAAAAAATATGTTAACGATACAAAGAGAATCCCAATTGAAGAAGATATTATTGAAAAGACTATACCAAACTCTTTTAACTGAAGGTCATTATTACAAATAGAGTCTATACAAATAGTAACAGCTAAAACCACTAAAAGAAGTAATAATCCAATTGTTAAGTATTTTAATATTTTAAATATCATTTTAATAAGTTCGATTAACTCTTTATCATGTATAGTTTAGTAAATAGAAACTTTACCCCAAATCTAAATAAAAAATCCCCCCTAACTTAATAAGAAGGATTTACTAATTAAAATTCCTGTTCTTTTAGTTAATCGGACTATCCTTTTGATTAATCGGACTATCCAATTAGTTACAATTCCTATCCAATTAACCAAATGGACTGTCTTCTTAGTTACGAAGACTATCCTCGCACTTTAGAAGACTGTCTTCGCACTTACTAAGATTGTCCTTTTAAGTAAACGGACAATCCATTTAGTTAAGAAGACTATCCTATCAGTTGTGAGGACTATCTTTTTGATTAAACGGACAATCCTTTTAGTTGTTTGGACTATCCTTTTTGTTAAACAGACAATCTTCGCACTTTAGAAGACAGTCTTCTTAGTTACGAAGAATGTCCTCATAGTTGTTTAAAGCACAAAAATATAAGCGGTGGATGGAACCTGCCATGCTTGGGCGCCCCCTTTTAGCTCGCTAAGTATTACCCTGCCTCTAAAGTATAGTTTAGTACCTGATGTTTTACCATGTGCATACGTATAGCGTGCATCGGGTGATGTTTTTACAGTTACCCAATTCACATTATCTGTACTCTCTTGTGTTTCGTAGCAAGCCTTTAGTCCTTTGGCAGCTGCTTTAAAAATAAAATCAACCAACCCCGCAGTAGTAGCATCATTTTTTACGGCAAAACCTGGTTTAGTTTTAGAAGGTTGTTTTTTGGTATGCAAACTACACTCCGTTACAATAGTAGTAGCTGCAGTTTCGTTAGGAGCATTGTTGGCCGCTGTTTGCACAATGGCTACAAAGTTTTGTATATCGGTTATTACGGCTTGCACGGCAATATCCCTTGCGCCTGCCGCACCAATAGTACGTGTGTTTACATTACCCTCGGCTGTGCGGGCAGTGGCCACTCTACCTTGGGCTGCTGTAATAGTAGCCGAAGGTATTGTTACTACTCCGTTTCCGGGCGGGGTACTTATGGCGGTATAAAACGCCAACGCATCGGTTAATAATTGAGAAACGTTATCACTATAATAGAAGATAGCGTTTACATGTTTCTTTTTTTTCATGACTTTGTTTTTTTTAGTTAGTGTTAGTTTTAATTAAATTAGTGTTTACAAAAACTGTGCCAACTATTTAAGAATGAGGTTATTAAATAAAGTTAAAAACATGTTTTGCATGCTTGCCAATTGCCTTGCTTTATTATTTTATAGGAACTAAAAGTTTATTCGAAAAACTTGCGCACGCGTGCTTAAGAATAGAAGCAAAAAAATGAAAAATATTTACTTAATTTTTTTGGCAGAGAGGTAAACTACTTTTTTTGTTTCAAAAAATTCTTCGGTAAAATAATCTTTCAACTCGTTTATTCTAACCTTGTTGCCAAAGGGTTTCAGCTCTTGAGTTAAGTCTCCGCCTTTTAAATAAAATATACCGTTTTGTATGGTATTAAAACTTTTAGGCGAGAATGATTTACGCACCCATCCAACAAAAGGCGTAAGTTCGGTTACGGCACGGCTCACCACAAAATCAAAGGTATTGGTTAGTTCTTCGGCACGTATTTGTTGTGCGCTTATATTTTGTAAACCCAGGGCTGCAACTACTTCTTTTACTACCGTAATTTT
>PLYA01000082.1 GCA_003153315.1 Bacteroidota bacterium | reverse complement strand
CTAGTTGATTAAGTGATATGATTAGTTGATTAAGTGATATGATTAGCTGATTAAGTGATACGATTAGTTGATTAAGTGATACGATTAGCTGATTAAGTGATTTGATTAGCTGATTAAGTGATTTGATACATTGATTATGTGATACGACACATTGATTAAGTGATATGATTAGTTAATTGAGTGATTAGAAACCTACTTTTTAACATATAACGCATTAATTAAGCTAATAATTACCCTTTTATTATCTTTACTGTCAACTATTTTAACACAACAGTAATGAAGAAGCTATTAATTATACTAAACTTAGTGCTTATAACTTCTAAATTAACTGCCCAAACCCCTTATGTTGCTATACCCGATTCTAACTTTGTGCATTACTTAAAAACTATTGTACCAACTGCTTTTAAAGGAGATTCTTTAAACATAACCAGTACGTTGGTTACAACAACTACTCATTCAATTAATGTTGGTGGCGCGTCTATTGCAAATTTAAACGGCATTCAATATTTTACTTCACTTACTTATTTATCTTGTTATTCTAATTCTTTAACTACTCTTCCAACTTTACCAAACTCACTTCTTCATTTGGAATGCCAAGTTAATTCTATATCAAGTCTACCCACTTTGCCTAATACACTTACTTATTTAAGCTGTGGAAGTAATCCTTTGGCAAGTAATTTCCCTTCTGTTTTACCAAACTCACTTGATACTTTAGCATGTAATGGCATTGGGCTATCAAACCTTCCAGCTTTACCCAATTCACTTGTTTATTTATATTGTAGTATTAACTCTTTGACTAATCTCCCTGTTTTACCCAATTCACTTCAAACTTTATTTTGTAATGATAATCAAATTACTTGTTTTCCAACTTTCCCTAATTCTATTACCTCTTTGGTTATAAGCGGAAACCCATATAACTGCTTACCAAATTATGTTGCAGGTTACAACTCTTCTAATTCTGTACCCCTTTGCTTAGCGGGTAATACTAATGGTTGTGCGGTGGCGGGC
Organism: Bacteroidota bacterium; assembly: GCA_003153315.1. Taxonomy (GTDB): domain Bacteria; phylum Bacteroidota; class Bacteroidia; order B-17B0; family Aurantibacillaceae; genus PALSA-968. The sequence goes on along the minus strand of PLYA01000082.1, from coordinate 19,017 downwards.
ATAGAGCAATACAATATAAATAATGAGGTAAAGGTTTATCCTAATCCAACAAATGGAGTTATAAATGTTTCCCTAACACATTTCGACAAGCTCAATGCTCAGGGAACTAATGTAACTATAACTGATGTGCTTGGCAATGTTGTAAAGCAATCTATAATTTATAATCTTACATCTATAATTAACGTAGCAGACCTAAGTGAAGGAATTTATAACCTAAGCATTTCAACCAAAGAGGGTGTTGCTAATAAGCGTATTGTTATTGAGAGGTAAGGCATAATTAAACTGCCTGATTGCTTATTGATAATTTTGTTTATTTTTGAATTCACTTTATAAGCTATCATTATGATTAAGAAATTATTTTTAGCCTCTGCCCTAAGCCTATCGGTAAGTTTGGCATTTTCTCAGGATAAAACCGAAGATGTTAGCAAAATGGTGCGCGAGGTAATAAATGTGGATGTAGATAAATCTTTATTTAAAACTACTGCTCCTACCCCAGCCCCTACACCTGCTACTACCGATAAAAAAGGAAAGAAAGCAGCAGATACCCCTCCTCCAACTGATACGCCTGCAGATACCGGTGCTGTAACTACCATGCCCTGCCCTGCTGCTGAACTGGCTAAACGTGCTCAAATATGGATGGGAGAAAAACCTACTAAATATACCAAAAGCAATTGCGCTAATAATGGCAAAGGAGTTACTTGTCAGGTTTCCTTTCCATATAAAATAAAAGAACTCAATCCTACCGATAAAGTAGAAGGAGAGATTACGATGGCAGTAACCATTGAAGCTAAAGAAGGCAAGTACCGTTATACCATTAATAATATTAAACATAAAGCAACGGTTGCAGAATCTAGCGGTGGCGATGTTTACGGTGTTGTACCTGAATGCGGTTCTATGAAACTGACTGATTTAAGCTGGAAGCACATTAAATCGGCTGCATTTGCCGATGCGAAAATAGTTGCCGACGATTTAAAAGCCACCATGGCTAAGTTTAGCGGCGATGCCCCTAAAAAAGACGACTGGTAATATATTCCAATTCTTACTGTTAAATCATAAATTGTGAATGGAATTCTATTTGCCAAAATGAGTATTTGTTATATCTTCGCCTAAAATTAAAAACTCATGAAAAAATTAGTACTTATTGCTGCTTTACTGGCAAGCACATTTGTAAACGCTCAGGATAACTGGATTAACACCATCCCTAGGGGACTTAATTCTTCTACTGTTGAATTTGACGGTGTAAAAACCTTTAAAAACAAATTATACATTGCAGGAGATAGTAGTTATTTTGGAACACCTTATAAAATATTCCTATACTCTACAGCAACCGGAGATACCAATGCTGTGCAAGAAGCCGGTTTAAATACGGTTTTGCAGGGCGGCAATGAAGCGAAAATTTCAAGCATGGTAGCAAACAGTAATTATCTGTTTCTTGGTTCATCTATAAGTACTTATACTACAGGTGATATTACCCCTCAGGTATATAGATATGATTCGGTAAACTATGTAAAGTATGGAACGATTAACTCTGCCACATTAACCGCCAACAATGCTATTGACACACCCTCTTATGGTTATTATAATACCTACCCTTCTATTTCAAACATGGCTTTATACTCTCCTACAGGAAGCAATGATAGTATTTATGCTTTTCTAGCTCCCGGCACTAATGGCAGCGGAGGTAATAACGTATCTGTTTGGAAAGCGCCTGCTACTTTAACCGGAACAGCTACTCCAACATGGGTTCTTACAACTACTTTTTCTGTAGGGTCGGGCATTACAACTACCTATGATGCTAAAGTTTGGAATAAAAAATTATATGTTGCGGTTAACGGCACAAACGGAGGGATGATTTTACGTACCGGAAACGGAACTGCATGGGATACCGTTTTAAAAACTTCTGCAACACAAGCTCAAATAGGTGCAGCCTATTCTGCCAGCGCGTATTTTTCTGCCTTAGAAATTTATAAGGGTAAGTTAGTTGCGGGGCTGTCTGTTAATAATTATAATAATTATACAAGCGGGGGTTATTCACTTTGGTACACCACAGATAGTGCGGCAACTACTCCGGCTCAAACATGGAGTTTTTTAAGCTCTCATTCAGATTCACTCATTACCAGTTCGTGGAATATTATTAGTGATTTGCAAGCAGCCGCAGGCAAGTTATGGGTAATGGTTAAAAACTTTAATAACAACCCACAGGTATTTGATTACTATTCTCAACCGGGCGATACAGCCATTTATCAATCTTCAGCCAATACAGGTATTGAAGTAGGAAGCAATAACTCTTTTGAATTAGAATACTTTAAAAACAATATTTATGCATCTGGTATTAACTTAGGTGGCGCTTCAAGATTAAGTAATAACCATCCAGTTACGGTTGTTTCTCAGGGGCAAGGCCCATGGGGAGTTACCTGGAGGTTTGATCCGGTTAACCCAACACCGGTAAACTTTATAGATAGTTTAGCTGCAGGTACAGGTACTTGCGTAAATAGCACTATTTATTTAGTTAATAAATCTACAAATGGAGTTTATGCAGAATGGTATTTGCATGATACTATAATTGCTAGTAATGGTGGAGGGTATCCTGCTTATTTCTATCCTTCCCATCCTGGTATTGATACTCTAAAAATGATTACCTATAATGGTAACAGCTCCCAATGCCAGTTTAAAGATTCTGTTTCTAAAATAATACATATATATCCAAATCCTACTATAACTTCTATATCTGCTTCATCTTATACGGTTTGCCAAGGGCAAATAGATACTTTAAAAGCAGTAGTTAGTGGCGGAACAGCTCCTTATACCTATTCATGGATTGCACAATATGGCCCTCATCCTAACTCAACTTATTATACAGGTAATAATGCTAATGCCGCAATAGCTATGGATACTTTATCTTCTGGCGGTCCCCCTTACTTATACTTTTATGCAAACATTACAGATTCGAATAATTGTGTGGGTTCTGGCAGCAGCAATTTAAATATTTATGTTAATCCTGCTGATAGTTTAAGTGGTATTATAAGTACACCTCCAATTAATGCTCCTGTAACTGCCGGAAAAGTCTATTTGTTTAAACAAAAAACAAGCAATGTAGGTCAGCTTGATACAACCTCTGTTTACACGCTTTCTGCTACAAATGGAAAATACTCATTTCCTTCTTTATATTATGGCAATTATTATATAAAAGCCATTGCCGATACGTCAGTTTATCATACTTCAGTTGGCACTTATTATAGTAATAAAGTTAATGCGTATCAATGGGACTCTGCTTTAATTATACCCCACCACACTTGTGTTGGCGGAAATGATTCCGGATTTAATATTAAAGTAATTCAAGTAACTCCTCCTACGGGGCATGGTATTATAACAGGTAATATCAGTCAGGGTTCAGGTTATGGGATGCGTTTGGTAAACAACGGACATAATCAACCGTATGGAGCTCCTTTAAAAGGGATTGATGTGAAGTTGGGGAAAAACCCCGGGGGAGGTTGTGCGGCACGTACCACAAGTGATAGTACAGGAAACTATAGTTTTATGCACGTTGATACCGGTAGTTATAAAATTTATGTAGATATACCCAACTATGGCATGGATAGTGTTAGGGCTGTAACCATCATTCCGTCAGATACCACCAGTATAAATAACAACTACTATGTAGATTCTACTATGGTACGCGTGCTACCTACCAATATTATTACTGCCGCTATTTGTGCAGGAGATACATTTAGAGTGGGCACTCATTACCATATTGCAGCTGGTGTATTTTCCGATACCATACAAACCAATCATCTTCAGGATAGTTTGGTTATTTTAACCCTTAATATAAACTCATTACCAACCCTTAGTGTAACAGCTACTAATTACACTATTTGTGCGGGTACTGCGGTAACTTTATCCGTTAGCGGAACTGCAACAACCTATACCTGGAGTACCAATGCAATTACTACTACCATTAGCCCAACGCCTTCGATAACTACTATTTATACCGTAACAGGAACCGGTACTAATGCTTGCAAAAATAAAGTTACACAAACAATAACGGTAAATGCATTACCTGATTCAAGCATTTCCATAGCCGGAAATTATACTTTAACAGCAAATGCTACTTCTCCTGCAACTTATCAATGGATAAATTGTGCGAATCATACAGCTATTAGTGGCGCTACTAACCAAAGCTATGTGGTTCCTACGGGGGGTATTTATGCTGTAGCAATAACTAAAAATAATTGTAAGGATACCAGCTATTGTCATACAATAGCCTTTGCCGGTATAGATAAAATAGCTGAGGGTAATAATCAGATAGAAATATATCCAAATCCCAACAATGGTATGTTTAGTATTGTANNGTGTACAATGCACTATATATGATGTAACGGGTAAACAGGTACTTAGCAAAACCATTATTAATGGAAAAGCTGATATAGATGCAAACTCATTAAACGAGGGTGTTTATAATGTAAGTCTTATAAGCAGTGAAGGAATAGTGAATAAGCGAATGGTTATTACAAAATAGTTTCTATATAAAGGAAAATAAGAAAGGCTACCATGGGTAGCCTTTCTTATTGGGAGGAATTCTTATTGCTTTATGATTCTGCTTAAACTGTTCTGCGCCTGTATCATATAAATACCGGAAGCTTGCTGGCTTAAATCTATCTGTATATCCGTTTCGTTTGACTTTTGCTGATAAACAAGTTCTCCTAAACTATTATAAACACTTACCGTTCCTACAGAAGCGGATGAATGGATAGTTATGCTTCCGTTAGTAGGGTTAGGATAAACAAGTATACCATTGTTAGCGCCATTTCCTTGCTCAATACCAGCACAGTTCTGTAGTGTTACGGTAACAGGCACAGCCGGACTTGTACAAGCCTCTTGTGCTACCTGCCAGTTATAGAAATAATAGTAATGAAGAGAGTCAACATCATTTCCGGTAATGCTAAGCAAAGAACCTATATTAAACGGATAAGGAATAGCCCCGGAAGCAAGCGAGTTACGGTATAAATTAACATTGTTTCCCGCAGCTGCCAAAGAATAACCATTTCCCTGAGGCACAGTCCAGTTAAGAGTAATGGTGTTTTTACCCGAAGTAGTTATAACAGGCGTATAGCTTTTCATGATATTTCCCATATTATCTAATAATTGTATTTGTGGTTGGTCAGATGCGCTTTGTGCATATATATCTACTGTTTCAATAATTACTGCCTCATGCGTATTAAAAGTAAGTCCATGTGCTGCATTTAAATAAGCGCCTGAACCCACAGCCGTATAGGTAGCAGGTCCACCATAAACAGAGGTAAATGGATTGGTATTTACCGCATAAAATGTGGTGTTATTAGTAAGCGTTGGGGTTACAAATGTAGTACCAGTTCCCACTTGATTACCCAAAGAATCCTGCCAAACAATAGTTCCACTACCACTAGCAGATAAAGTAGCTGTACCTGCACTGCAAGCTGTTGCTGTTCCACTTGCTGTTGGAGTAGCCGGAGTAGTAATGGTAATAGTAGTTTTTGCTGTATCTTTTAAAGTACCTGCACAAGCTGTTGTAACTAACTGAACACTATAAGTACCCGAAGCTGTATAGGTATGCATAGGATTAAGAGTGGTGGTATTGGTTGTTCCATCACCAAAAACCCATTTATAAGTAGCCGCGTTTAAAGACGTATTTGTAAACTGTATGGGAGCAGGAACATAACACAAAGATGACTGGCCTCCGTTACTAAAGGTTGATGTAAGATTTACTGTTGTGGCATAAGAGAAATAACTAATAGACTGATTATTGAAAGCATTGCTATCTGCTACCCCATTAGGGTTACTTGTATAGCAGGTAAGAGAATGCGTACCAATAGTAGAAACCATTGATGGCAACAATACATTAGTAGATTGCCCTCCGGCAAGAGAACCTGTCCAGCTTTGTGTTTGAACAGTACCATTATCTAACTGAAAATTAAGTGTGCAGGAAGTAAGTGTACTTGAACCGAAGTTTTGTAACGTAATATTAGGTGTAAACGTGCCCGAACATATCACGCTATTAGGAGCTGTAACAGACAAAACACCTGCATCAACTGCATGAGGCGGCATAGGCTCTATACCAATAACCGCTTCATGGTCTATAGAAGGGTTATATCCCCCCGTATTCAAATTATTAATAGAATAAAACCCATTGCTTGAACCACCCCAACCCCAATTCATGTGGAAGAAATTATTAGTATCTACCCCATCTAAAACCCAGGTATGTCCTTCTCCGGCAGTATTTGCACCTACATACTGTACAATCCTTCCGTTAATCAACTCATTCTTCATCATTTGTATCCAAACGGTATCTACATAATTGGCCCTATATAAACCTTGTATTGTATAAGGGTCGTAACCAAAATATTTTACATAAGAACGTTGTGCACAAATAGAATCATCTGCCGTAATAACCCAGGCACCACTTCCGCTTGGGTCATAATCCATTTCTACACTTACACCACAATCATACATCAGTTGCGCCACATTAGCGTTTGATGAAGTTAAAGGCATGGCACTCCAGCTATATGTAGTGGTACCATAATTGGCAGATTGTGTTCCGTAATTATTTGTAAACGGAGTTCCGCCCAATGAACTTGTGGTACAATCGCAATAAGAACTGGAACCTGTTCCTTTTGTAGGGTAACTCCAGTACCTCATTATCTGAGCCATAGCCGTTGCCACACAACCGGTAACCGAACCACCCGGACATAAGTTATTGTATCCCGGACTACCTCCCCCACTCTGATCCCAAGTTGACTGGCAAAGTGCAGGAATACTTATAGCAGCTGTTGAAGCCGCAGAACTTAATCTGTTTAAAGAAGTAACGCCGCTACCTGCCCATTCTTTTGTAATTGTAGCATCAGCTGCCATGTTTCTTGCACGAATATCTTCCACCTCCTTTTTGCGGGTATTTAGAAAGTTTGCAATATTTGATTTAGCCTGAGGGACTACAAACTTCTCTTTAGTTGAATAACCGATTATAGGATGCGCCGCATCATCGGCCGTAACAATCACAAAACCTTCATTGGCATTAAACACATAGTAAACAGGCAGTCCGTTGGCCGATTTCTCGGTATAAGCAAGTGTTAGGTTTACAGCATGCGTCTTAGCTGTTCTTTTATAAAAAGCTTCCGCTACTTGCTGTGCTGTTTGCGGGCTAACGGGCTTTGCTTTACTGATTTGTATTCCGATTACAAATACAAAGGCTGCTACTAATACTTTCTTCATGGTTAAATGGCTTGTTATTCGTACTTAAATAGTCTGACAATATATATCCTCAATACCCCTTTTGTTCTTTAAAAAGGACAGAGTTTCTGTTTGCAATTATAAGCGGAAAATAATTGGTATCAAAGGCAAGCTATATCTTAGAGAAACACGACTACATAATTCCTAGACAAACTTCCACACTCCCACTCCTTTTCAGGGTAACCATCGTAATATGAAAACCGTGCGTAAGCTCCGACAAAACGCGGAGCAGAGTGGCTTGTGTGTGGCAGATCGTTTTGTCTTGACTTTTTGTTTCTTTTTCGTCAAGGAAAAAGAAAGTATTAAAACTATTAACTACTTCGTAATAGTAATCACCTGAGATTTGCTCTTACCCAATTCCCATTCCAATTTGCCGTTATACCAAACCTTTTCAATTTTGGTGCTGCCCTTCTCTTTCTTAATGATGCACTTAATCGTATCAGTGGTGGTAGCATTCAGTTGCAAAAAAAGAACCTCTCTTTCCAAAAACACACGCAGGTGGTAGGTCTTTGTTTCCTCATCCTTATACATAAACTGATCGTTGGGATGATCCATACGCGGTTTATCTATTTTAATCTTCTTTCCTTTTACTTCATAACAAAGGGCAATGTCTTTGTAAGCGTAATGTTTATCGTTGGCAGAATCCAGCAAATCATTGCCCTCTTTATCTTTAAAAGCAAAATCAATGTTCACATTTACTAAATAAGCAGCCTTTGTCTTGGGATGTTCTTTAGCTTTCTCTTCTTTGTTTTGTGCAAAGCAAGCAAGACTAAGAATAGTAATCATTAAAATCAATGTCTTTTTCATAAGAAGAGGATTATGTTATTTGTTGTTTATTATTTTAGTAACAATTTGCTCAAAAGATAAATCAGCGTATCTGTCATCTTTTGTTTTAAGGGTATATTTCTCTGTCTTCATTTCATTAGACCCTATAACAATAGAATAGGGAATATTCTTTTTAGTAGCGTAATCAAACTGCTTGTTTATCTTTTTGGTTACATCGGGGTAAATCTCTGCTCTTACTCCCATCTTTCTTAGTTTGAACAGCAGTTGACAACCATGTTGCTGCTCTTCCTCGCCCATGTGCATTAGTAAAACCTGGGTATGTTCTTTATTCAGTTTGTCGGCATTAAACAGGTTCAACTCCTCCATCACATCATATATCCTGTCTATACCAAAAGAAATACCCACCCCGCTCATATTAGGCAAACCAAATATACCCGTTAAATCATCGTACCTGCCCCCACCGGTAATGCTTGGTGTAAAAGTACCTGCATTGGCTTTAACTTCTATTATGGCTCCTGTGTAATAACTAAGACCGCGAGCAAGCCATGAATCAAATTCAACATTCTTTTTAACCTTACTTAAAATAAAATCTAATTCTTCTATACCCTTCAATCCAATAGGGCTGTTTGCTAAAAAGATACTTAACTGATTTAATCTTTGTGAACTTGGAAAAGACGAATCACTACCTTCAATCAATAGCTCATTTAAACTATCAATACTCTCTTCTGATATTCCTTTGCTAACTAATTCTTCTTTTACTTTGTCCCAACCAATTTTATCTAACTTATCTATGGCAACTGTAATATCAATAATTCTTTCAGGTGCACCAATCACTTCAGCAATCCCCGCCAAAATCTTTCGGTTATTAATCTTAATGGTTACAGGTATGTTCAATTCATTATAAACATCAAACATCAGTTGTATAAGCTCCACCTCATTCACCAATGAGTTACTGCCTATAATATCGGCATCGCACTGGTAAAACTCACGGTATCTTCCTTTCTGCGGTTTATCGGCCCTCCAAACAGGTTGCATTTGAAACCTCCTGAAAGGAAAGGTAATTTCATGCTGGTGCATCACCACATAACGTGCAAAAGGCACGGTAAGGTCATAACGTAAAGCTTTTTCGCTTATTTGATTTACATGCTTTGCAGCATCATCTATACTAAAAGGACTAAACATTAAGGTGTCTTTTATCACAGCTTCAGGCTTTTGTTTAAACCTTTCAATTTCTTCAAGTTCTTTGGTGCTTAAATGAAATTCTTGCAGATAATTCCCACTATTTAGAATCTTAAAAATCAGCTTATCCCCTTCATCTCCATATTTACCGGTAAGCGTACTCAGGTTTTCCATGGCGGGGGTTTCAATCTGCTCAAAACCATACAGCCTGAAATACTTCTTTATGGTATCAAAAATATAATTGCGGCGAGCCATTTCCACCGAGTTAAAATCGCGCGTGCCTTTAGGTATAGAGGGTTTCATAAATGTTTAATTCCCCGCGAAAATACAAATTAGTTGTTCTTTGGGGCTTAAATGTTAAATAAAAAATGACAGCCGGATGCCCCTACATGTCGTAGGCAACTCCCTACATGATTCAGGGAAGCCCTTGGAACATGTAGTAATCTCCCTACAATATATATTGATGTTATTGGAACATGTAGCGACGCCCCTAGATCATTCAGGGAAGCCCCTGGAACATAAAATAATCCCCCTACATCATTCAGGGGGATTTCTGGAACATGTAGGGGCATCCAAATTTCATTCCATAATATCCGGCTTTCATTGACTAATAGGCAAAAATCAATCAATTCCCTCGGAAAATGCTAAATTCGCCCTTTTAAAGCATTCCATCAGATGAAGATTTCATATAACTGGCTCAAAACACTTATCAATAAACAGGATATTACCCCTCAGCAGGTTTCCGAGGCACTTACCGATTGCGGACTGGAAGTTGAAAGCATGGAGAGCTTTGAAAGCGTAAAAGGTATGCTTAAAGGCGTGGTTACCGGGCATGTTATCGAGAAACAAAAACACCCAAATGCCGATAAACTAAGCCTTACCAAAGTAGATGTGGGCAATAACACCATTTTAAGCATTGTTTGCGGTGCACCTAATGTAGAGGCAAACCAAAAAGTGCTGGTATCAACGGTTGGTGCTGTGTTGCACACTTTTGGAGGAGAAACTATCGAGATTAAAAAATCTAAAATACGCGGCGAAGCCAGCGAAGGAATGATTTGTGCCGAAGATGAACTGGGCTTAGGACAAAGTCATGCCGGTATTATGGTGTTGCCAAATGATACCCCAGTTGGCATGCCCGCAGCAGAATATTTGAACCTCTATACCGACACTGTTTTTGAAATTGGTTTAACCCCCAACCGTGGTGATGCGGCTTCTCACCTGGGCGTTGCCCGCGATTTGGTTGCCGTGCTTAATTGCAGAGAGAACACCACCGAAAATCAAATCCATCTTAACGGTATTAAAGAACTGCCCAAAGCATCGGGTATATTAAGCATAGATGTTAAGGTAGAAGATACGGCCTGCAAACGTTATAGCGGGGTTGTTATCAGTGGTGTTACCGTAGCGCCCTCTCCGCAATGGCTAAAGAATTATATCACTGCCATTGGTTTGCGCTCCATCAACAACATTGTAGATATTACCAATTTTGTACTTCACGAAACCGGACAACCCCTACACGCCTTTGATGCCAATGCTATTGAAGGAAACCAGATTATCGTGCGCAGTGCCAAAGAAGGAGAAAAATTTGTTACACTTGATAGTGTAGAACGCACTTTAAAGACAGGCGATTTGGTTATTGCCAATGCCAAAGATGCCATGTGCATTGCCGGTGTGTTTGGTGGTTTGCATAGCGGTGTGAGTGATAAAACAACGGCTATCTTTTTAGAGTCAGCTTATTTTGATGCCACTTCCGTTAGAAGAACTGCCAAGCATTTGGGTTTAAAGACAGATTCTTCTTTCCGCTTTGAACGTGGTACCGACCCCGAAATGACGCTTACAGCTATGAATCGTGCCGCTAATCTTATTTTAGAAATTGCCGGTGGACAAATATCCTCTGCCATTACCGATATTTATCCTGAGAAGATAGAGCCTTATAAGATTGCCTTTTCCTTCTCTAATTGCGATGATTTAATTGGCAAAGCCATTGACAGAAACACCATTAAGAATATATTAAAATCAGTAGGTATAGAAATCATTCAGGAAGGTGCAGATGGTTTATTGCTGCATGTACCGCGTTATAAATACGATGTTACGCGTGAGGCTGATGTAATTGAAGAAGTGCTTCGTATATATGGTATGAACAATGTGGGTTTAAGCGGAAAGATTAGTTTCTCTTTATCCAACAACCAAACCGATATTACCCACAAAGTTGATACAGAGATTTCCTCCCTGCTTGCCAATCAGGGCTTTTATGAAGCCATGAATACCTCGCTTACCAAAAGCGCTTATACTCAAAAAGATGAAGATGTGGTGGCTATGCTTAACCCCCTAAGCAGCGATTTATCTGTCCTCCGCCCTACCCTGCTTTATGGTTTGTTAGAGACAGTTGCTTATAACATCAACCGCCGCAACCTAGACCTAAAGCTTTTTGAAAGCGGAAAGGCTTATCATAAAAAACCTACCGGCGAATTCCCTTATACAGAACACAAGCAAATAGCTCTTGTTATCAGTGGTAAAAAGCAAGATGCAAACCATCATCAGCCAAAACCGGGTGAGGTAACTTTTTATACCCTGAAATCTTATATAGAAGCGGTTTTTCATAAACTTGGTATTGCTTACAAAGCGCAGAATGCAGAACATACCTACCTGTCGGGCGCATACCAATATCAGGTTAAAAACAAAGTATTGGCGGTGTTAGGTACTGTAAATAACCCTCTTTTAAAGAGTTTTGATGTGAGCCAACCCGTATTTTATGCTGAGTTATATTTGGATGCTATTTATAAACTTGCCTTTAAGCCTGTAACTTATGTAGAGCCTTCTAAGTTTCCGGCAGTTAAAAGGGACTTGGCCCTGTTAATAGACAAACGANNATTAGCTTATGAAACCGAAAGAAATTTCTTAAAAGAAGTATCTCTTTTTGATGTGTATGAAGGGGATAAAATCCCTTCGGGGAAAAAATCTTACGCCCTTAGTTTTACCCTGCAAAACGACGAAGCTACCCTAACCGACAACCAGATTACTAACACTACCAATAAACTTATAAAGGTTTTTGAAGAGAAATTAAGCGCTGTTATTAGATAGTTAAGTATTTGTTTTATAGTTATTTATTATAATCTATATAAAGTAACTGTTAATCTGAATAAACTTATTCCTAACAGGATATCAACCTGTTTTAAACAAGTTCCTTTACTAATATTAAATTAGACCAACAAGGCTTTTGCGTAGCCCAATATTAATACTTCTTAACAATTTGTCCTTACCTTTGCAGTCCACCAAACCAAACTCATGTTCGAAATCTTAAATCATTTCAAAAAAAAGTATCAACCACTTGCTAAAGAAGGTTTACGTTTTGATGGTCTTTCGTTAATTGACGTAAAGCGTAAGAAACATGTTATCATGATTTCTAAACCTTTTGTGTTTGACAACCGAAAATTACCTAAGTCTTATGATGGGCTTGCTATAAAAGCCAAGATTGAAGGCGGGCTTCCTGAAGAGTTTAATATTGATGCAAGAAAAGAATATATTTGGGCTCCACAGCGTTTTGAGAAGTTTGTAGATCGTTGCTCGGATGAAATCCGTAAGAAATTTAAGCAGCCTGATATGAGCCGTACTGATATGCTGGATGCACTTGCTTTCGGCAATTTTGCTGAACATAAAAAGAAATGTAAAGAGCTTTTAAGCGAAGGGAAAATCCCACCGCTTTCTCTAAACTAAAAGTGGTTTTATTTTTAATAGGGTTAAACTTTAATTCTGCTTTTTGAACAAGAATCCTGCCGAAAGGCGGGATTTTTTGTTTTTAAGCTTCTACCAGTTCCTTACTATAATCGTGTACTACGTTATACAGAGTGTCTCTTTCAACCGGGCGTAAATCAACTTGTTTGATTAAATCAACTAACTGTTGTGTGGTAAGTATGGGGGTTAATTCTTCGGAGCCTGCCATGGAGTATATTTTGGTGGTATCATCAATGGTGCCGTCTATATCATCTGCACCAAAGTTAAGGGCAAGTTGTGCGGTGCTTCTGCCAATCATGGCCCAATAGGCTTTTATGTGGTCAAAGTTATCTAAGTAAATGCGACTGATGGCATAATTGCGCAGGTCTTCTATAACAGAAACCTCCGGCACATGACTCATCTGGTTATCTTTATTCCTGAACTTTAATGGAATGAAAGCATTAAAACCACCTGTTTTATCTTGCAGTGTTCTTAAACGCTCTAAGTGATCAATACGGTGCCAGTATTTTTCTACATGTCCGTATAGCATGGTGGCATTACTCTTCAGGCCCAGGTTGTGCCATACTTCGTGTATAGCCAGCCACTCTTCTGCGCTGCATTTACCGCCTGCAATTTCATCGCGTATCTCAGGATGAAAAATTTCTGCGCCACCACCGGGCATAGAATCCAATCCGGCTTCTTTCATCAGTTTCATTCCTTCCTCGTAGGTAAGTTTTGCTTTTTTAAAGATGTAATGATACTCAACGGGTGTAAGTGCTTTAATGTGCAAAGCCGGGCGGTGCTGTTTTATCTTCCTGAACAAGTCGGTATAAAAGGCTAAATCCTGTTTAGGTATTACTCCACCTGTAATATGCACCTCGGTTACGGGTTTACCATCCCACTTTTTAATGGTATCTAAAATTTGTTCAACAGATAATTCCCAACCTTCTTCTTTATGTTTTATTAAACGCGAATAGGAACAGAAAGAACAGGTATACACACAAATATTGGTAGGCTCTACATGGAAATTACGGTTAAAGAAAACCATATCACCACTTTTTTGCTGCTTTATATAGTTAGCTAAAGCGCCTACAAAGCCAAGCTCTCCTTTTTCAAACAACAACACGCCATCATCAAAACTAATACGTTGCTTGGCAATTACCTTATCGGCTATTTGCTTTAAAGCAGAATCTATTTTTGTGTTGGCTATGTAGTGTTGTATGCTGGCGGGTTTCATGTTTCTTTATTATTTTAAATTATGGTAACATGGTGTTCGCCTAAAAAGGCTCGGTTCATTACATTCAAATTTGTGCAAAGTTACTAAACAAGTTTTTCTTTCTCGGTTACTTAAACTATAGCGTGTTTATTCAAAACTAATACTACCACCGCTTGATTTATCAACGTTTCTTACCTGAGGATTACCCCAAACATGAATGCCTGCACCACTGCTTGCTTCTGCGCTTATTTCTTTAGTTACCTTAACTTTAATAGTAGAACCCGAGGTGGCGGTTGCTTTGCAGGTTTCTGCCGTTAAATCCTGTGCCTTAATATCTGCACCTGAACTTACATCTAAAACTAATCTATCGGTTTGTCCTTTTAGTATGGCATCAGAACCCGATGATGTTTCGCAGGATACATACTTGGCAACCATATTCATTTTTATTTCAGTCCCGCTGCTTGAAATTATTTTAATACTGTCTGATAACAATGGATTTGTAGTTTCAACAACAGAACCTGATGAAGCATCAATCATGATTATTTTTTTAACCTTTACATATACCTTGATGTTTTTAGATTGTATACTGGCACTATCTACAGCTATATTTAGCGTTTGATTATGTAATTCGGTCTTGATATACTGTTGCAGGTTATCATCAACTTCCACCTTTACACTTTCGGTATCTCCCTGAGTAATGATGACATCTATGCCACAGCAGGTTGTAATGGCATTAAACCCTGTAAGATGCCTGTCGGTACTTACAACATTTCCGCTGCCTTTAATAGATTTTAAATTACCACAGGAAATAGTGAGTTGAAAACATATAGCTAATGCAGCAATTCTTAGGATGCAATTTGTTTTTTTATGAATCTTCATGTTTAAAATGATGTTTTATTTAAGACAATATTAGTAAATTAATGGTAGCAGATTTTATCTTTTACACATCTCTTTATTCTCTTTTTAACTTGCTGCCTATAAGAGTTGATATAGCTTTCAGGCGGTAGTTCTCTCGCGGAGAGCGTTTCTCTAGCGCAACAGGCAAACGATAAGCGTATTCCGTTCCCATATCATTCCCTGTAATCTCGCTATTATAAAAGTAAAGGCTTTTGCTTTTCATATCAATGATGATGATTCGGTACAAACAAGCAGAGGTATGCTTTCTACCTAGTTTATTCCCTATGTATTCGTATTCTTTCACATCGGTAAGTACACATAAAGAAGAACTGTACTTAGAAAGTATCTGATATAACACATCACTTACGGGAAGATTAAAAACCAAAGAATCGTTTAGTATTTTCTCTACCTTCTTTAACTCGGTGTGAATGATGGCATAGTCGTTAGAAGAAACATCGGCTATAAATGTGTTTTTGCGTTTGGTTATAGTCAGCTCACTATCAGGATAGGGCTTAAAGTTGTATAACTGCAAATCGTAAAACCTGGCAGATGGGTCGAACTGCATACGGTACCAGAAATAACAGCAGTTGCGGTAATAGGTTTCTATGTTTTTAAAATCCTTGGCGGTATCCATGCCGGGTAAGCTCTCATCAACATACATCTTTCGGGTCGAATCTATGTTGGTGTAGTCTTTAGTTAGCCCCGAAAACACAAAAGGAGCTATAAACGCAAGGGTATCGGTTTTCTTTAAGGGCTTTGTTTCATTAATCAGGTAACGAGTCTTTGGGCTTTGCGCAAAGGAGTTATGAGTTATAAATGATAAGTTATAAGTAATGAACACTAAAAGCAACTTATAACTCATAATTCATCATTTATAACTCTTTAAACTACGGCAATAGCCACAAATTTACTTATTATTATTTGGGCGTTCCGGCAGATTACTGCCGTCGGGCTTTTCGTTGCAAGCTTTTGATTACAAAAGGCTTTCCACTACAATCCCATAGCGCAAACAACAACAAACAAAAAAGCCTCACCCCGCCAACGGCGGGGCAAGGCTCTTTTGCTATGAACCAATTACTTATTCTTATCCGGTTACAGGCGGTGTAGTGCCTGTTGTGGGTGTTGTGTGTGGTGCAGGCGCAGCACCGGCACGGCTGGTTGTAAAAAGTATAGGACCTTCCCAAGCCGTATTGCCATGCACATGTATGCCTTTATGAAAAAACGCATACTCGGTATGAGGCAGCAAGCCGGGCACCTCGGTATGCGCAGGTGTGGTAGGTTCTACATCAATACGATTAGTAAAGTTTATTACATCGGCAGTGTATGCCCACAGGTTAGATTTTGCTCCTCCCTCTGCCTTCAAAAGTGCAGTGCTGCCTAATATACTGCCATCCGTTACCGTAAATTTATGTTTGCCCGGGTGGTGCGTATTCTTTTCGTGCATGCCCGCTGCATGTATTATGTTTAGTCTATTAGCATCCAACACGGCAGGGTCGTTTGCAACACCTTCCACCAAATGAGCTAGTTGGATTAATTGCCTTTCTAAAGCCTCGCGGGCTGTTTTTACATCACCCGTGTAGGTGTTAGACATAGGAGCCATTATTTTTGCGCGCATATTAATAGCTGCATTTTTGGTAGCGGTTACCTGCGCTACAATAGGTGCTGCCGTAAAATACGAGCTGGCAGTCATATCGCCCGTGTAGTTATCACTATCTACCAATACTTGTGCGTCGCTTTTGTTGCCCAACGCTAGCTTTACGTGTACTTTCATGGTTTTAGTTTTTAGTTTATTTAATGTAAAACGCAACTAATAATGATTTAGTATATAAGTATTATAAAATCACTTAAATAAGGCAGCTTTTTAACACTTTTTATAGATTGTATAAATTATGACGTGTTATGTATTAGCTCATATCTGTTGCGTATTAACTCATACTTGCTACATATTAGCTCATATCCGTTGTGTATTAGCTCATATCTGCTGTATATTAACTCATACTTGATGTGTATTAGCTCATACCTGTTGTGTATTACTTCATATTTGCTGTGTATTAGCTCATATCTGCCGTATATTAACTCATACTTGATGTGTATTAGCTCATACTTGTGTTGTATTAGCTCAAACTTATTGTGTATTAGCTCATACTTGCTGTGTATTAGCTCGTATTTGCCTTGTATTAGCTAATATCTGCTTTGTATTAGCTAATATCTGCTTTGTATTAGCTCATATTTGCCGCGTATTAGCTCATATTTGCGATGTCATAGCTTCAACTTGCGATGTTGTGGCTCCCATTTGCTGCGTGAAAGCTTTTATTTATCTTGTTGGTGGGCAGATGGAGAAAAAGGTTGCTGAATGGCAGAGGATTTTATTTTACCTTTGTTTTATGCAAACAGAAATAAACTTAGGAAAGGTAATTAAGAGATTGAATTTAATAAAAGAGCTTATTCTTTTAGAAGAGTTTGAAGAGTTGCCATCTCACTTGGCAAAATTAGATGTTGATGAGAATGATGCGGCTATTAAAGAAATTATAAAAGACATTAATTCTAAGTTCTATTCGGATGTAGTTCGTAAAATAGAAACCTTTATAAATCAAAATCAGAAAGTTATTTTATATCAGGATGCCGAAGTTGAAGCATTAAAGATTGAAATAAAAAAGCTTGAAATAGAAGTTAGCTCTGCAAGTGATGAAGTTATTGAAACAGAAAAGCTAATACATGATTTTAGTATAAGGCATAGCCGAGAGTTGGGCGAGATTGTAAGCAAGATTTTAAATTTGCGTAAAACTAAATTAGAGCATGAGCAAGACGGAAGCAAGGAAAAGAAAAAAGAATACGAAGAAGCAAAAAGCGATTATGAAAGTTATAGCAAGCAATACGAAGAAAGTAAATTAAATAACCAGTTTGAATTAACTGAAGAAGAAAAGCAAGAGCTAAAACTAAAATATAGAAAAGCAACCAAGCTTTGCCATCCCGATGTGGTAACCGATGAGTTAAAAGAACATGCCGAGATTGTGTTTAGAGAATTACAAGAAGCTTATGAAAAGAATGATTTAAAAAAAGTAAGAGAAATACTTGCAATGCTTGAGAAGGGCGATATGTTTATACCAAAATCGGAAGGGATAAATGAAAAGGTACGATTAAAAGCCGAAGTAATTAAATTAAGAAAAAAATATGCTGAACTTATCGCAGAACTTACTAAACTAAGAGAAAGCGAAACTTACCAAACCATTGCAAGTATTATAGATTGGGACGAATACTTTAAAGAAACAAAACAAAGGCTTTCTAAAGAGCTTAACACATTAGAAGGCTAAAATGAGTACCGTAGAAAATAAAGATTTAATAAAAAGAGATTCTTCTTTTTTACAAAAAACAGGTAATCAAATTGCTATTACTAATAAGGTGCTTACTTCAATTAATGAAAATCAATTAAAAAGTGAGGCTTTTTTAGAGGACGATATAATGAAAGAACATATAGATGAGTTATTTGAAAATATAGTGGACTTAATTACTTTTTTTGAAAATGAGGGAGATGATTTAAACGCGGAAAAGAAAGCATTAGATAGCATAAAAGAATCTCCTTTATATAAAACACTTAAAAAACTCGGGCATTTAGACGACAAGACGTTCGCTGCTAATTTCAAAGAGCTGTATTTTATAGAGAGTTTAAAAAGATTGAAGAAGGCATAAAAGAAACAAAAAGGTTGTCCGAAGAATATTTTGATGAGTACCGAAGAAAATAAAGATTTAATAAAAAGAGATTCTTCTTTTTTACAGAAAGCAGGTAATCAAATTTCTATTACTAATAAGCTGCTTACTATTTATAAAGAAAAGGATGTTGAGCAAGACTTAGTAAGTTCTTATAAGGATGAATTTAAAAAATTAAAAGAAGAATTTGAAGAGAAACTAAAACTGATTGAAGAATATTTGGAGAAAGGGGGAATCAAAAATAATTTAAAAGATTATAAAGGCGC
>PLYA01000084.1 GCA_003153315.1 Bacteroidota bacterium | reverse complement strand
CCCTTCAAAGGTTAACAAAAATCACTTTTGATCGAACAATACTCATTTCCCTTTCAACGAAACTTATTTCCTCTTAAAGAAAACTCACTTTCGCTCGAACAATATTCAGTTCCTTTTTAAAGGAACTCGTTTCCCCTTCAACGAAACTCATTTTCTCTTAAAAGGAAATCACTTTCTTTCGAACAACACTCATTTCCTTTCGAAAGGAACTCATTTTCGGTTAATAGAAACTCATTTCTCTTTATTAATTGGGATAAAAACTACTCCCATTCTATAGTAGCAGGTGGTTTAGAGCTTATATCATACACCACACGGTTAACACCTTTTACTTTGTTAATAATTTCGTTGGATATTTTAGCAAGGAACTCATACGGTAAATGACACCAATCTGCCGTCATACCATCTGTTGAAGAAACAGCACGTAAAGCCACCACATTTTCATAAGTGCGTTCATCGCCCATTACTCCAACCGATTGCACAGGCAATAATATAGCGCCTGCCTGCCATACCTGATTATAAAGATTGTTAGATTTTAACCCGTCAATAAAAATGGCATCTACTTCCTGTAGTGTTCTTACTTTTGCTTCTGTAATGTCCCCTAATATTCTGATAGCTAAACCGGGGCCAGGGAAAGGGTGGCGGTTAAGAATGGCATCATCAATATCTAATGCTCTACCTACACGGCGTACTTCGTCTTTAAATAAACTTCGTAAGGGTTCTACTACCTGAAGTTTCATGTAATCGGGCAAGCCGCCAACGTTGTGATGTGATTTAATGGTAGCCGAAGGGCCTTTTACGGAGATACTTTCAATCACATCGGGGTATATGGTGCCTTGTGCCAGCCATTTGGCATCTTTTACCAATTTAGATTCATCGTCAAATACATCTATAAACGCTTTACCGATGGCCTTGCGCTTTTTTTCGGGATCGGAGATTCCTTTTAGCTCATCATAGAAACGTTGGGAGGCATTTACGCCTTTTACGTTTAAGCCCATGTGTTTGTATGATTCTAATACAGTTTCAAATTCATTCTTACGAAGTAATCCGTTATCTACAAATATGCAATGCAGGTTCTTACCAATGGCTTTGTGAAGCAATACAGCTGCCACACTGCTATCTACACCGCCTGACAAACCAAGTATGACCTTGTCGTTTCCTATTTTGCTCTTCAATTCGGCAACTGTTGTTTCAATAAAGGAGGCTGATGTCCAGCTACCTGCACAGCCGCAGATATCTATTACAAAATTCCTAAGCAATCTGGTTCCTTCGGTGGTATGGTATACTTCGGGATGAAATTGAATGCCATAGGTTTTCTCATTTTTTACAAAAAAGCCGGCTACTTTTACATCATGTGTACTGGCAATAATTTCGTAGGTATCTGGTATTTTAGCAATGCTATCTCCATGCGACATCCATACTTGGGTGTCTTCACTAATATCTTTAAATAATGGGTTTGTGGTATTTACAAATTCTAAATGCGCGCGGCCATATTCGCGCGTATTGCTTTGTGTTACTTCTCCGCCAAAAAAATGGGCTAAGTATTGTGCGCCATAACAAATACCCAATAAAGGGAGTTTGCCTTTTATGTTTGTGATATCGGGCTTAGGTGCATCAACTTCGCGCACACTATGCGGGCTGCCTGAAAAAATAACTCCTTTGAAATGGGAAGTTATTTCAGGAATCTTATTGTAGGGATGAATTTCACAGTACACATTCAATTCCCTGACACGACGCGCTATAAGCTGCGTGAACTGAGAACCAAAATCGAGAATTAGGATACTTTCTTGCATGTGCAAAGATAAAGTTTACACTTTATCTCAACACGATTATTTTTTAACGTAGGGTTCCATTACCGTCGTAATGTCCACATCAATTTCTTCAGCAATTTCTTTTACATAAAGAGAAGGCACCTTGATTTTATAATCAGCTGGTTTTACTTTGAATTTAGAGACTATAGTAACTTCTTTCCCTTTAACTGTTAATGTACCCGAAGTAGTAATTTGCTGAGTAGTGCCATGCATATCCATCGTGCCTGTGCAGGTTACTTTATATTCACCATCTTTGGCATAATCTACCTTCTCATTAATTTTTCCTTTAAAAGTAGCGTAAGGATACTTCTCAGACTCCATATAATTTTCATTGAAGTGCTCTTCCATAAAAGAAGATTCAAATTTGAAAGAAGTGTTTTGTACACGCATTTGAAAATTACCTGAGGCTGCATCTAATACAGGTTTTGCTGTATTGCTTTTGGCTTCAATATCCTTCATGGCTGTTTTAGAAAAGAAATGCGTTACACAGGTTTTAGCTGCATAAATTTGTGCTTGAGTCATGTTTGCAATTACAACACTTGCTACTAATAAGATTGCTTTTTTCATATTGATTTTTTAATGGTGTGTAAAATTAATTTATAATTCTGTATAAAAACTGATTTTACAATGATGTAATTTATTTAATAAGAATAATTTTTTGGGAATACATGTTATCGAAAGATTTAACGTGTAAAAAATAGGTTCCACTTGTAAGGTTTTGTAAATTAATTTCTTTAGATAAATTACTATAGACAGTTTCTCCAAGATTATTTTCTATCGACACAATAACATTTTCTTCATTAAAGTTATTTATCTGAAGAGTGAATGTTCCATTAGTTGGATTAGGAAAGACTTTAATTAAAGGTTGATTTTCAGAGAGGGATTTTATACCTAACGGATAGCATATATCTGTAGTAATATTCCCTGTATCTAAAAGTGTATTTATATAATGTAAACTCGTGTTAGCTGGATATAGTTGCATTGTTTGATTATTTTGCATAGTAGGAGGAGATTTTTTAACATTAGTGAAATTTGCTTGATTACAAGAAATCCCATTGGCATCCGTTTTTATAACATAAAAATCATAATCTCCGGTGCCATAACTATTAGTTACTCCTGCAACTATATAACCACCATCTGTAGTTTGATGAACATAATTTCCCTCATCATCACCTTTTCCGCCATTTGTGCTTGACCAAAGAAGATTACCATTAATATCTGTTTTTATAAGATAAGCATTGTAATTACAAGTATCGCAACTATTGGTATAACCCGTTATAATATAACCACCATCAGTAGTTTGTTCAACCGATTGCCCAAAGTCATAGCCTATACCGCCGTAGGTTTTAGTCCAAAGAGTATCACCGATAGCATTAGTTTTAATTAAATAAACATCAACTAAGTTTGTACTGTCAAAGCTTGCTGAGCCTGCAATGATATAACCACCATCCGTAGTTTGCTTAATAGAGTTTCCCCAATCAAGACCAAGGCTGCCATACGTTTTTGTCCAGGAAACTATTCCCATAGAATCGGTTTTAAACAAAATAACATCACCATTAGGCTCTCCAAAACTATTGGTATAACCCGTTACAATATATCCCTTATCGGTAGTTTGTTTAACGCTATACCCATCACTGATATTAATGGCGCCACCTAAGGATTTTGACCAAGAGAGATTTCCATTAGCATCTGTTTTAATCAAATAAATATTTCCTGAGTCGGGACTTGATACAAAGCTGGTTGTATAACCGGCCAGAATAAATCCTCCATCAGTTGTTTGTTGAACTGAGTTTGCAAAGTCGCTATTTATGCCACCATAGGTTTTCGTCCAAAGAGTGTCTCCCATTGCATCTGTTTTAACCAAATAAGCATCGTAATTGATAGCTCCAAAACTATTTGAGTATCCAGCTATAATAAATCCTCCGTCGGTTGTTTGTTTCACGGAATAGGCTTCATCATCTTTTGTGCCTCCATACGTTTTAGACCAAACAGGATTGCCAAGGGAGTCACTTTTGATAAGGTAAAAATCATTCATTCCTGCGCCATAACTATTGGTATATCCGGCAATAATAAAACCTTTATCGGTAGTTTGATTAACTGAAAACCCACGTTCATCAAAGGCCCCTCCATAAGTTTTTTGAAAACCTGTTTGAGCTATACTAAAGTTTATAAGTAATACAAAATAAAGAAGAATAGATGTACTGAACTTTGTTTGCATTTATTATCTATTATAAATTAATTATAAAGACAAATGTAATTGGCTTTAAGCAATAAAAGTAAACTCTGTTAAAACATTTGTTAGGAATGTACCTGCAAAGAACTGCCAGTAAGCACTGTGGTGTATTTTTGCAGGGCAGTTGGTGCCGGACCACTTATTACATTACCACTTGTATCAAATGTTGCGCCATGTACAGGACATACAAACGTATTTGAACTTGAGAAACCTAATGTCCCCCCCTGATGAGTACAGGTTGATGATACAGCAACAAAAGTACCTGATGTAGTTCGGGCTACAATTACACCATTTTGTATAAGGAAGCCTCCGTTTGTAGCAAGTGGGCCTGAAGCAATGCTTACTGTGAAATTAACGGTTGCTGTGCTTGGATTAGTTGTACTCTTTTTTTTACAACTTCCAAGGCAGGATGCAAACATAAGAGCTGCTGCTCCTACACCAACTTGTTCGATAAATTCTTTTCGGGTTATTGTTTTCATTTTTGGAAAGTAAGGATAATTTATATTAGCAAAATTAATGAAGCATTCTGAATAGAATCTGATTTTAGGATATTATAACATTCATATTTACTGAATGTTTACGGTTACAATATGCAAACCTTCTGCATACTGATATGAAATTTTAAATCCATATATATCACATATTTTTTTTACAATAGCTAATCCCAATCCTAAAGATTCCTGGTTGCCATCTTTATAGAAACGTTCAAAAAATTTATCTGTACTAGCCTTTGGTTCAGCTCCTGTATTGGCTATTTTAATAACTTGATTGGTTACTTCTATCTTGATCTTTCCTCCGCTAACTAAGTTGTGCCTAATGGCATTTTTTATCAGGTTATCAAAAAGTATTCCGGCAAGGGTAACATCAATTTTAATAATAACGCTATTATCTATTTTTAAATCTAAATCGATATCTTTTTCCTGAATGAACTCTTCAAATAAGTTAAGGCGTTTATATATTTTGTCGCTGACATTAACATCACTTGGAGGATCTATTTGATTATTATCTAATTTGGTAAGGGTAATTAAACTCTTGTTGAGGTTAACTAAACTATTTACTGCATAGCTTGCTTCTATGAGCATTTTAGCTTGGTCGGGACTAAGTTGTTTATCCTGCAAACACATTTCAATTTTTGAATTGATAACGGCTAAGGGTGTTTGAATTTCGTGAGAAGCGTTTTCGGTAAACTCTTTTAGTGAAAGGTAGTCGTGTGAAATTTTTTCAGCCATTAGTGTTATGGCATTATTTAGTTGATTAAACTCGGTGGTTTGTGTTTTAGGGAATTTAATGACTTCTCGTTTAGAGATATTAAAGCTCTTGAGTTCTTTTAAGGTAACATAAAAGGGCGCCCATATTCTTTTGTAAATAAAAGTGTTTACCAACACAATGGCAATAATCATTAAGAGGGCGGAGATGGTTACGGCTTGTGATATATTGTCTCCCAGTTCTTCATCGTTATCGGAGGATTTGATGATGGTTATTTCATAATCTTTATCCATGGCGGCATACTCAAATACGATGGCCTGGGTATTAAATATATCGTTATTTGTTTCTTCTAATTTTTGGTTTACTTCTTCGTATTCTTCTTTTTCTTCGATGGTTTTGAAGAATGGTTTTCGGCCGGAGAGTGCTGTAATTTCTTTGAAGATGATTTCATCGCCGATGTTGTTTTTAAAAAACTGGGGTGAAACGCCTTGTTTTAATTGCTTTTCGACGGCTTGTTTTTCTACGAAGAGGTGTTCTTCGGACTCTTGTTGTATTTTGTGTATGATGAAGAAATACGTAATAATGCCGCCCAACAATATAATGAGGAGGGATGCAAAGGCGTTGATTAATATGTTTTTATAGAGTAAACGCATTTATTCGCCAAACTTATAGCCCACACCATATACTGCCTGCACATAATCTTTGGCGCCGTTTTCGATTAATTTTTTGCGCAGGTTTTTGATATGGGTATAAATGATTTCGCTTGATATAGCGAGGTCTGCATTGTTTTTCCAAAGGTTGTAGGCAATGGCATCTTTGGTAATTAATTTATTTGCGTTGGATATAAAATAAATGAGCAGGTCCATTTCTTTTTTGGTGAGACTGATTTTTTTTTTGTTTATAAAAACAGTTTTGCTTTGCATTTGTATGCTAATCTCGTTGTAGTCTAAAACTTCCTGGCCATTGAATTTTTTTCTTTTAACCAGGGCATTAATTCTGGCATTGAGTTCGGAAAGGTGAAAGGGTTTTACGAGAAAATCATCGGCACCTGTGTTAAAGCCTTCTAACTTATCTTCTAAGGAGTTGCGTGCGGAGATAATGATTAAACCGGATTCGTATTTTTTTCTTTTTACGTAGTTTATTAAATCAATGCCTGAGCCATCGGGCAGGCCAATATCAATAATCAGGCAATCGAATACGGCGGAACCTAATTTATTGACTGCGCTGTTGTAGGTATAAGCCTGTGTGCAGGTAATGCCACTATTGGTAAGATACTGGACAATGGATTCGCTTAAGGGTTTTTCGTCTTCGACGATTAAAATGGTGGTATTCATTATGGACATCAAAGTAAAAACATTTTGGGTGATGTTGGTTATGAGTTGGGGTATTTATTTTGTTTAATGATAAGATTTATATGATGAACTTCAGGATTAGTTCAGAAGGTTTTGATAGAAGTGTTGAACTGGTAGAGGGGGGGACTGAGCTTGACAAGGCTTGTATTATACCTGACGGTGCCTGTTTTATAGTTGCCATTGCTTGTATTATGATTGACAAGGCTAGAACTATAAATGCCACAGGTTATATTATAGTTGCCATTGCTTATATTATGGTGGACAAGGCTAAAACTATGAATGCCAAAGGCTGTATTATAGTTGCCAAAGCAAGTTTTGTGAATGCCATAGCTACTTATATGATTGCCAAAGGAAGTTTGTTGTTGGACAAAGGTTGTATTATAGTTGCCGTAGCTAGTATTGTACTTTATTCTTCGGCTACGCTCAGGATGACAGGAAGTTTTTAGGATTTACGGACTTTAAAACTAAGTTTACTTACCTGTTTGTATTCGGGCGCTGTGGCTCCGTAAACGGATTTGATGTAGTTTTTGGTTTCCTGAGCTATTGCACAAAGACCTGTGATGGGTGCGTAAAGTGTTTTGTTACGAGCGATAAGGGTGTTGGCTAGTTTGGTATGGGCAGTTATGGCTGCATTGTTGGTTGTATTGAGAGTACCTAAATAAGTATTCAGGGCGGCTACTTTTAAATCGACTTCGTTGGGATTGTAGGTTGGTACGCTTGCCAAAAGGGCAATAAATGCCTGCATGTGCTGGATTAATTGGTCGAAACTTTGTTGTGAGGTAGAAACAGTATGTGGTGTAACAGGGGTTGTGGTGGGTGTTGTTCTTTCGGGAGGGGGAGGTGTGGTAGTAGTTGTTGTATTTGTGGTAGTACCTGTTGTTGGGGTGGAAGTTGTAGTAGGAACAGGAGTTAATTTGGCGCGGCTGCCTTGTATTTTGCGGTTAATAGTTTTGGCATTGGCTATTTGCAGGGTAGTTGCGCCTGCACCGTTTAGTGCAGCTAACATACGGGTGGCTAGTTTTTTGATATTTAGGAATGCAGCTACACGGGCATTGATAGCGTTGGTATTTGAAGTAGCATCATTAATGGCATTGGTGAGTGCGGTTTGTGAATTGGTAAGGGTGGTGTTTAGTGCAGGGAGTTTGATAGCTGTTGCACTTGGGTTATAGGTTGTGCCATAACTTGTGGAGTAGGTTATAAGGGTTGCGAAATGGGCTACGTTTTTGGCGTGACCAGTTTCGGAGGTAGAGCTTGTTCTTGCGTTTGGGTTAGCGGCTTTTTTTGCAGCGGCTTTTTGTTTTAGGGTTTTGCGTTTCATGATTTCTTTTTTTTATTGTTTATTTCATGGTATCATAGTGTTCGCCTAAAAGGCTCGGGTGCGTGCCATGGCTTTTGTTTTTAGTTGGTTTATATTTTTGCGCCCTGCTGTTCGCCTGGCAGCTCGGGTCATGATTTCTGTTTTTTTGATG
Source organism: Bacteroidota bacterium (assembly GCA_003153315.1). Lineage (GTDB taxonomy): Bacteria > Bacteroidota > Bacteroidia > B-17B0 > Aurantibacillaceae > PALSA-968. The sequence goes on along the minus strand of PLYA01000084.1, from coordinate 33,719 downwards.
TCTTTATGTAAAGGTACACCATCCAAAAGCCAAAAAGTAAAAAACTTTTTAAACGGTAGCATTTTTTCGATAAGTGGTCAGTTTTAACAAAAAAAACGGTAAAAACGGGTGGAATTGAAAACAGAAAAAGGATTAAAAAGGTGTTTTTTGCTATTTTATAGGGACGTTATTTTATTTAATACTTTCTTTTTCCTTGATGAAAAAGAAACAAAAAATCAAGACCAAACGATCTGCTACACACAAGCTAAACTGCTCCGCGTTTGGTCGGGCAGCGCGCTGTAATAAAGGAGATTGATGAAAACACCCTCCCCGATAGAAAGTATATAGGCGGCTTGCTGTGTTAAAAGTGAATTAATTTAAATTGGAGGTTTTTTTGATAATTGTTAAAAACAACCGTTCATCCCAATCTTTTTTGATATTTTTCCTAAAATCTTCAGTTTTGCTATAGAATCCATTGGTAAATTTGTGGCGCTTTAAAACAAAAGATATTTAAAATTTAAATTAAACAACATGAGAAAATCATTTATTTTATCGGGAATACTAGGTGTAGGAATTGTTATTGCATCTGGTTTTGGTGTTGCCAGCAGTAGTGGATATGCTTATGCAACAGGTTCGCCATCTGACGGAGGTACTTGTAATGGTTGCCACAGTGGTGGTAGTACAACACCAGTAAGTTCTATTACCGCATCTCCTGCTTTTGGCGGAAGTGGAAATAACTTAACATATGTACCGGGTACAACGTATACCATTTCGGTTAAACAAACTGCCACAGGTTATCCTGATTATGGGTTTGATATAGAGATTATGAACTCTAACAGTGCATCGGCTACTACAGATGCGGGAACAATGACCGCCTTATCTACTACGAATTGTAAAAACAATGGTACAGGTCCAACTAATGTTACCCATAAAGCCCGTATTGCAACCGGCACAGCAGCTACTATTAAATGGGTTGCCCCTGCCAGCGGAACAGCTTATTTATATGCTGCCGTACTTGGTGTGAATGCCAATGGAAGTACAAGTGGGGATAAAGTAACTAATGTAGCATATGTTTTAACACCTGCTGCTTCGAACCCGGTACCTGTGGCTGCATTTACATCTTCAAGTTCTTCTTCTTGCACCGGACAAAGTATTACGCTTACTGATAATTCTACTAACACGCCTACTTCATGGGCCTGGACTATGGCAAATGGCACTCCTTCCTCCTCAACTTCTCAAAATCCTAGTGTTTCTTATAGCAGTGCAGGTACTTATACCGTTACTTTGGTTGCTACTAATTCCGGTGGGAGCAGTACACCGGTTTCTCATGTAATAACTGTAAATGCTCCACCAACTGTAACAGCACCATCTATGACTATGTGTAGTTCACAATCATCGATTACTTTATCAGCCAGCGGTGCAAGCACCTATTCATGGAGTACAGGTGGTACTAATGCTACTTGTGTAGTAAGTCCTACCAGCACTACTACTTATAGCGTTTGGGGTACTACCAGCGGTTGCAGAAGTACAGCGGTGCCTGTATCTGTTGTGGTTAGTAACTGTACCGGTATTGCTAATTACAGTATAGCTAATCAAATTAATATTTTCCCTAACCCTGCCAGTGATATATTAAATATTAATTTAGGGTTATTATCGGGTACAAAAACTGTTGAATTATATGATGTATCGGGCAGATTGGTTGCTCAAAAAAATACAGAAGGAGATGCTATGCAATTAAATTTAGCAGATGTTTCTAAAGGAACTTACTTTGTAAAAGTATTGAATGATAAGAATGTGGTTGCGGTTAAAATGATTATAGTTTCTAAGTAATAATTTTTCGTAAATTGTTTTTAAAAACCCACATAAATGTGGGTTTTTTTTATGATATGAATCATTAAAATCTTCAGTTTTACTTTAGTATTTCTTACTAAATTTGCAGCTCCTTAGCTTATCTAATAAAATCTAAAAGACATGCAAACAAAAAAAACAATTTTGGCAATTATGGTAGTGTTAGGTACTATACTTACCTCTTGTTACTGGAAGAATTGGGATACTATTCATAATACAGGGTCAGGAGGTTCATCATCAACGCCAACAACTTGTTCGGTACCGGCAGATTCTATTTTAAATACAACTACCTTATTAAAGGTATATCGTCCAACTGTTACCAATATAGATACCGGAACCATTATGTCTTATAGCATTGATATCGTTAACATAATAAATACAAATTGTGCTACAACTACTGCATGCCATGGTGCGGGGGCAAGTGGTTTGGCAAAAGATTATTCAACATATGCAGGGGTTTATTCTGATTCTAGGCATGATACTACAGGCTCTACGCTTTTTTCATATATCTCACCGGGAGCTACAGACCCTATGCCTAAAACGGGGGCTAAGCTTAGTACTTGTGATCATAATAAGATAAGAAACTGGATTCATCAGGGAGCTCAAAACAATTAAATTATAACAATCGTCCTTTAAAATTATATGAAAGTAGCTGTATCTAATTGTACTAAGAGCTTATTGTATCTGTCATTTTTTGTTCTTTGTATAGTGTTTGTTAATAATACTTATGCTCAGGTATCAGGGGTAAAAAGTACCAATATTACTACCATTAACGGTAAGAAATATTATTTACATAAAGTAGCGCATGCACAAAGTTTATATGGCATTGCAAAAATTTATAATATAGATACAAAAGCTATTTTAGATGCAAACCCGGGTGCCATTAAAGGTATAATTGTTGGGCAGGAATTAAAAATTCCATTTAACTCTACAGGTACTGCTACCACTACTAAACCGGTAGAACAAACCAAGCCTGTTGGGGAAGTTAAGCCTCCGGCTGAAGAAACTAAGCAACAACAAACTACTTCAACAACTGATGCAAATACTAGCATCGGTAATTCGCAAGAACCTGATTTATTAAGTATGGTTGATGATGGCAAAAAAGAAAAAGAGTATGTAGTTTCTACTTTTAAATCAACCAGAAACATCAATTTTCATACTTCTGAGATTTTAGGCAGGCGTTGTCTAGATTTTAGAATTCAACACCGTTTTGCTCCTTTGAGTACCGGAGCTAATAATGCCTGGGGTATTGATGGGCCTGCCAGTTTAATGCTTAGTTTGGAATACAGTCATAATGGACGTTGGATGGTTGGTATATCAAGAAGTAATATTCAAAAAATGTCGGAAGCCTTTTTTAAATGGAAAATATTAAGGCAGGTTAAGCATGGGTTTCCTTTTTCGGTTACTTATTTTGGCGGACTTTATTATTCGGCTACTACCAATACATCTTTGGGGCAAACTTCACCGGATTTTTATAACCCTAAGGGTGCAGGTGACAGGATGTCTTATGTGCATGAATTAATCATTGCCAGCAAAATTACTCCCTGGCTTTCTTTGCAGGTGGCTCCATCTTATGTACATTATAATTTAGTTGGTACAACTATAGGTATGGTAAAAAATGATTGTATTGCTGTGCTTGGCGTGGTTAGAGCAAAATATAATAAAAGACAGGCGATTATTTTTGAATATGGGTATCGTACCAATACAAACTATGCAGCAGTTGGAACTAATTATTACAACTCGATGGGCATAGGCTGGGAAGTTGAGACCGGGGGGCACGTATTTCAATTATTCTTAACCAATTCAACCGGTATTATGGAAAATCAATACATAATGGGTACTACAGGCAGTTGGTCGAAAGTAGGAAAGACTCCTGCCAGTATTATGATTGGCTTTAATATTACCCGCATATTTGCTCTTTCTAAAAAGAGTGAAATATAAAGAAGGTAAGTTTCTATTATACTTTTTTCCTATTTTTATTTTAGGGTATAAGCAGTTAAAACATGATTTTAATACGGAATATGGAATGATTATTATCATTTACAGTTCATATTTGTTGCTTTAAATTTACACTTGCAAGTTATAGTAAGTATATACTAAAACCGAGGGGTTTACCGTTATAAAAAATTATGTTGAAGTCAGTAACAATAAAGATTATAGTATTTATAGGAATCCTTATTTCCCTTACAACATGTACATGGAAAGCCTCTGACCCCAGTGTTTGTTTTAGTGAAAATATACTTCCTATATTTGTTTCAAAATGTTCTATGAGCGGATGCCATGGATCAGGTTCTAAAAGAAGGTCGGATTTTACAACGTATGAAGGCATTATGACAAAAGTGGTAGCAAAACATCCTTTGCGTAGTGAGATATACACAAAAATAGAAGGCCTTGGTGCTAATATGCCTCCAAAAAACTATACCCAGCTAACCGAGCAAGAAATATATTTAATTAAAGCATGGATTAGCATGGGGGCTCAAAATCCATCTAACTGTATTACCGTTTGCGATACCACTTCATTTAAATTTGCCGAAGATATACAGCCTATTATGAATACCTGGTGTGTGGGTTGTCACAGCACTGCAAGTGCAGGCGGAGGGTACGATTTATCGAGCTATACCGGAGTGGTGAAAGCTGTTACAGCTAACCGGTTAATGGGTACAATTAAACATAGTACAGGTTTTAGTGCCATGCCACAAGGAGGAAATCAACTTTCAGGTTGTCAAATATCTAAAATCCAAAGCTGGATAAATTCGGGTTATCCAAACAATTAATTTGCTCATGCATACAGTAGTAGCAATATAATGAGTAAAAGAATTGCGTGTCTTTTTCTTGTGATTCCTTTTGTAACAATTATTTATGCCCAACAAGATTCTATAAAATTACCCTTCGCTATTGCAAATGAAAAAAAAATATCCGAGGAAGACTTAGCGCATAAAAAAGAAGGGGTTTATTTAACAGCAATTCCACAATTTAGTTCAGACCCCGTAAATGGTTTTGGATATGGGGCTGAGGGGATGCTATACTTTAACGGAAAGAGAACCGATCCTTTGTTTAGCTATACTCCTTATAAAGCGAAATTATCTCTTTCAGCTTTTAACACAACAAAATCTCAAAACGAAATTGTACTTGGTTTGGATGTACCTTATATTTTTAAAAGCAAGTGGCGTATAAGAATAGAAGGCACTTATGAAAACGACCCAAACATGGTTTATTTTGGCATAACAGAAAAAAGCCTTTCTTCATTGGTCAACCCTCAAACAGGTATTAGTTATAATACCTATGCCAATTATACCAATTCATTATCGGATAATAATAAAAACTATAATCGCTATACGGAAAAGAATAATGCCATGATGGACGTAAGTGCAGAGCGTTCTTTTTTTAAAAGTAAAATGCGGAGTTTATTCGGATTGAGGTACGCTAGCATGGGTATTTTTCCTTATGCAGGTAATTCTCTTTTACAAAATGATTTTATAAACGGCAGCGCTTTGGGTGTTGGCAGAACTACTGTAACTATGATTCAGGCAGGTTTGGTTTATGATACCCGTGATTTAGAGGGAGACCCTAGTAAAGGTATTTTTGCTGAGGTAACAAATGAGTTATCGTTAAAAGCTTTAGGTTCTAATTATACATTTAATAAAACCTTTGCGCAGGTTAAGGTTTATCAGCGTTTGTTTCCTACGGTATTTAAAAAATTGGTGTTTGCCATGCGTAGTGGAATTGCTGCACTTAACGGAAACGCCCCTGTATATGAATATATGGAAGAGTGGAGTTCTGAAGGGGGGGTTTACGATGTGGTGGGTGGAAGGTTTACTTTGCGCGGATATAAACAGGCTCGCTTTGTTGCTAATTTCTTAGATTTTGTAAATATTGAATTGCGTGCACGTTTTGTACAGTTCACCTTGCTAAAACAACACCTTGCTTTAAGCGTTGTTCCGTTTTTTGACATTGGTGGTGTAGGCAATACCCCTTCAAGGTTATTTGGTTATAGCGCTAATTATCGTTATGATGAGGGCTTAGGCCTTCGTATAGTCTGGAATGTAAATACGGTACTGCGTCTTGATTATGCTGTTTCAAAAGAAGACAGGCAATTCTTCTTTCAATTTGGGCACACTTTTTAAAGTTATTGCGCTATTATTTACCTTTAGCCATCAAAGCCTCAATATCGTTAGCTTCAATAGGTATGTTTGCCATCAGGTTAACGGGCCCTTTTTCGGTAATCAGGATGTTATCTTCTATACGTATGCCAATGCTTTCTTCTCGGATGTAAATACCGGGCTCGCAGGTAAACACCATACCCGCCTCAAACTTGCGGTAGCGGTTGCCTACATCGTGCACATCTATACCTAGGTAGTGCGAGGTGCCGTGCATAAAGTATTTTTTATACAGAGGCGCATCGGGGTTTTGTTTCTTTACATCATCAGCACTCAGTAAGTTAAGTTTTATCAACTCCTCTTCCATTAATTTACCTACTTCTTTTTGGTAGTCGGCCATTACATTGCCGGGTACCAGCATTTTAATGGCAGCCCTCATTACACGCAACACTGCGTTGTACACTTCTTTTTGTCGGGGCGTGTATTTACCGTTTACGGGTATACAGCGCGTTAAATCAGAATTATAATTTGCATACTCTGCAGCCACATCAAGTAATAATATATCACCGTCTTTGCATTGCAAACTGTTATCTATATAATGTAACACGCATGAGTTAGCTCCACTCGCAATAATAGGGGTATAAGCAAACCCGTTGCTGCGATTGCGCGTAAACTCGTGTATCAGTTCGGCTTCAATTTCATATTCCCACACGCCGGGCTTCACAAAACCAAGCAACCTGCGGAATCCCTTTTCGGTAATGTTGCAGGCTTGTTGTATGAGTTCGATTTCGGTTTGTTGTTTAATGGCTCGCAAACTGTGCATAAGCGGTGCCGAGCGTTCGTATTTGTGAACAGGATATTCGTTCATGCACCATTTCACAAAACGAGCTTCGCGGGTTTCGGTTTCAACCACCGCACGCACATGTTCGTTCGTATTTAAATAAATATGTTCTGCCTCGGCAACCAACGAACGGAAAATAGTTTTGAATTCGCTCAGCCAATAAACCTTCTCAATACCACTTGCAGCAGTAGCTTCGGCTTTAGTTAGTTTATGTCCTTCCCAAATAGCAATATGTTCGTTTGTTTCTTTTAAGAATAATACTTCTTTATGAACTCCGTCTTTAACATCAGGATAAATAACCAAGATGCTTTCTTCCTGATCAATCCCACTTAAATAAAACAGGTCTGAATTTTGTTTAAAGCGCAAACTCCCATCGGCATTCGTGGGAAGTATATCGTTGGCGTTAAACACCGCCAGCGAGTTAGGCTTTAATAACGCTGCAAAACGCTTACGGTTAGTAACAAACAACTCTTTATGGATAGGTAAATATTTCATTGAATATTATTTAACGATTTAAATAGCATCATAATCCAACACCACTTTTTCGGTAAGCGGGTGCGCCTGACAAGTAAGAATGTAGCCCTGCTCTACTTCATGGTCGGTAAGTGCAAAGTTGGCATCCATACTTACTTTACCTTCCAATACTTTTGCTCTGCAGGTGCAACAAACCGCGCCTTTGCAACTGTAGGGTGCATCAATGCCAAATTCGATAGCAGCATCTAAAATGGTATCTCCGTTAGTGGCTAAATCAAAAGTGTTTTCAATTCCATATTGCAAAACAGTAACCTTAGAAACTCCTTTCGCACTTGTTGAGGTAGGCTTTTCGGCGTTAGCTAATGTTTCTAAAACGGCCGTAAAATATTCAATATGGATTTTATCTTTAGCTACTTTAAGCTCTTCCAATACTTGCTTCACATTCTCCATCATAGGCCCCGGTCCGCAGACAAAGAAATCGTTATTAAGATTTAAACCTATGTGATTCTCTATAATGGCTTTAATCTTTACTGGCGTTAACAAGCCTGTGTATAATTCTGCGGTTGGTTGTTTAGGAGCATCATAAACAAAAACTACTTTTACTTTGTCTTTATTCTCAGCAGCTATTTTTTCAATCTCGCTTTTAAAGATGGTACTTTCTTCGTTTCTATTAGCATATATAAGCGTAATAGTACTTTGCTTTTCTATGTACAACACACTTTTTAAAATGCTCATCATGGGTGTAATACCGCTGCCACCCGCAAACAACACATAGTTCTTTTTATTAGCACCAGACAATGGAGTATGGAAATTTCCCATGGGGGTCATTACCTCTAACTCATCTCCCGCCTTTAATTTGCGATTAATGAAGGTCGACGCCCTGCCGTCTTTAACTTCTTTGATAGCAATACGTAATTCCTTCTCGGCAAAAGGACTGGTGCATACGCTATACGAACGACGGATTTCTTCTCCATTGGTGTTAAGTTTCAAGGTAAGGTATTGCCCCTGTTTGTATTGATATTCTATTGCCAATTGCATGGGTACTTCAAACGCCACCGAAACAGCATCGGGAGTTTCCCTGCGAACATCACTCACTTTTAGTTTATAAAATTTAGCCATATACTATATTAGAAAGAATGCAAAAATAGCAAAGAGTTTAAAATAGCTGGTAACAAAAATCCCTGCAGGTGTGGGTGCAGGGATTTTATAAATTAGGCTTAATTAAAGAGTTTAAGGTCTCTCTAAGCCCGAAAAGAAAAAATTTGCTTCAATAGCAGCATTTTCATCGCTATCACTACCGTGTACCGCATTTGCAGCAATACTCTTAGCAAATAGTTTTCGTATGGTTCCATCAGCCGCTTTAGACGGGTCTGTAGCGCCAATTAAAGTACGGAAATCAGCAACAGCATTGTTTTTTTCTAACACAACAGCTACAAGCGGCCCGCTGCTCATGTAATCTACCAACTCACCATAAAAAGGGCGTTCTTTATGCACTGCGTAAAAATTACCAGCTTGCTCTTTACTTAAACTAAGATATTTCATAGCTTTAATTTTAAAGCCTGCTTTGTTTATCATTGCCAAAATAGGCCCTATGTTGTTGGCTTCAACCGCATCGGGCTTAATCATGGTAAAGGTTATATTTGTCGCCATCTTCTTGTTTTTGGGCGGCAAAGATACTAAGTTTATTAGAATGTTGCAGATTACTCCAATTAAATTTTGAAACGTAACATCAAAGTCTTAAAAGGTAATCCGGAAATAAATAATTGTAAACAGATAATTAGTATAGGGGGTTATCGATTATAGGATGTTGTTATGTAACATATAAAACCTACAGCCCTAATTTGACGGAACACCTGACAATTATTATCTAAAGCTTATCAAAGTCTGAATTATCAAAACCTTTACCCATTTTTATAATGGGTTTATCAGAAGTGCCTTTGATAGTCATAGGAATTTTTATTCCGCTAAACGGAAGTACTGATAGTTTTATCAAATAATCTATCGTTTCATCTTCTAGACCCTGAGAGCCTTCTACCTCCGTTAAGAATTTACTCACTTTAAAAGTAAAAGGGTAAATAAGAAATCTTCCGTTTTTAATTTCGGTAGTTATGGTAACATCTGCCAGTTGGGGGTCTTTAAATTCCTCTTTCTTAGAAACATTTTTAATATGGTTCATTAACTTCATTCCTTTAACGGAAACGCTGTCTATAACAATTTTTCCGTTTCCGTTAAGCGTAGAATAAATGGGAGAGAAGGAGGGAGTTACTTCTCCTTTAATACTATACTTGGTAGAAAAATTACCTTCTGCCGGACAGGTTCCTTTAGGGTCAACGAAGGTTTTATAAGCTTTAACAAAATCCAGTTTCTGAATGTTTACATCCATATCAAAGGTTGGGTGCTTAGCATCTCTGGTGCTGTAATCACCATCTATACTCATTTTAGAATCGAGGGCATTAAAGCCGGTTTCGTTTAAGGTTAAAATACCATTTTGTATTTTTATTTCTCCATCCAGATTGGCAATATCCATCTGTCCGAATTTTACCATTTTAATATCCGAATCGAAAGTGAAACCTATATTACTGGGTATAACCACCACTTGCGCTGTGCTTGTACTTGCCGTAGTAGTGGTAGTGTTGGAGGCTGTACTTGGGAACCACTCATTCAAATCCATGGTATCACAATTCAAAGTAAGGTCTCCTTTGATGGGCGCATCATTTCTGATGATATAAGGAATATAGTTATAGAGATGTCCGCTAAGGGTTACGTTACTTTTACCAAACTCTGCCTGAAACCTGCTCAGCACGATTTTATCGGGAGAGAATGTAAACAGCGCATCATCTATATGAATAGGGAAAGCTATATCTTTCTCTTTGTAAGAGACATTTTTAACTTCCAATGTACCGGTAGTGTTTAACTTGGTATATTGCTTGGCCTCTATTTCGGTAAGGTTGCCTTGTGCGTTTAAATCAAAATCCATGGTGCCACTTACTGTGCTATTAGCCACAGGATATATCTGCGTAAGCTTTGCAAAATCAACTAACCCGTCTGCTTTAATGCTGTAGTTATAATCTTTCATATCAGCCAATGTACCGCTCATTACAAACGGTTCATCATCCAGCAAAAAGGTAAGGTTGTTTAAACTCACACGTGTATCGGCAATTTGTCCGGTGGTGTTGGTTACTTCCGCATTCAGTTGAATACTATCCATATCAAGAGGAGATTGTTTAGATTTTACATAACCTTTCTCTAAAGTAAAAAAGGCATCCACTTTTGGGAACAATTTAAGCGATTCGCTATACCTGCCATTTACTTTAATTTCAGAAGTTAATATACCTTTTAAAACCAAGCCATCTATAGGATATATTTTTTCTATTTCGGCTAAATCAGCTTTTAGTTTAATGTCGGCAGTAACATACATGTGTTTCTTTCCTTTAATACAAAGACTGCCATGTATGGGTTCTTTATTAATTTCAATATGAAAGGTTTTTAAGTTATACGTGCTATGCTCTGGGTTTCCATCGGGGTTATCGGCAACCAAATCAAAGTTTATTCTTTCTAAGGCTTTGGGCAAATGACTGTATTTAAACAGGGCATCTTTTACTTTTAAATCTATATGAAACGCAGGAACTTTATTATCCTTTACATCATACACACCTTTTATAAAACCATTGCAAGAGAAATCTCCTTTGGTTTGAATACCCGCCAAATCTTTTTGATAGATGCCGGGCAATAAAGAGAGTAAATTCTTAAACGTAGTTTCTTTCACTACAAATCTTATATCAAGGTCGTAGCCATTATCCAATAGTTTAAAGAAACCGGCAAAGCCAAACTTAAACTCACCTAGCTGAAAGTTGTGGTCTTTAAAAATAAATTTCTTGTCTTTTAAATTCATTTCCATTTGCAAATCGGCGGCAAAAAGTTTTTTGGTAAAGTAGCGAACGCCATTATACTCAACGGTTAAGTCATTTACCTTGGTGGTAATATCCAAATCAGAAATTTCTTGCTTAAAATCGCCGGAACCACTGTGATATAAGCCCCCCACTTCTATGTAGGTTTTTTGCAACTTATCATCGTACACAATACGTCCGTTGTTTATAGACCATTTATCAATAGCTATTTCAAAACTTTTATTAGGTTTTTTAGTGCCTGTTGTATCAGTGGTAGTATCTGTTTTTACAATGTTATAATTAGCATGTCCGTTTTTAAGCACGCGCGCATAAATTAAAGGTTCTTCCAAATCAATGCCCTTTATTTCTATGCCTTGTCCGCGCATTAATTTATATACGTTTAGCGATACGCTTATTTCTTTTGCATCAATCAGGGTGTCTCCGGCAAACTCGCCAATACCGGTAATGGTAGGCTCGTGCAAAGAAATAGTTAAACGCGGAAATTTTTTGATGGAAGAAAAACTAAGTTCGGAGAAATCTACTTTGGCATTTATGTTTTTATCAATTTCGGTAAGCAACAATGCTTTTATTTTACTCTTAAACAAAAATGGAACACTAACTGCTGCCAGTAATAAAACCAATATGGTTATGAGTAGGATTTTGAATGTTTTCTTGATGATTTTACCCATGTTTTTTTTCGAGTGGGCAAATATAAAACAAAAATCCCCCGCCTATAAACCAAAAGCGAGGGACTTTTGCCACAACAGCGGACAGGCACCGCTAATCAGGTTATAATATAACTAAACACCGGGCTCCAGGTGTGTATTACCCCGCGGGTATCTACCCAGGCAGCAAAGCCCCATAGTTTTTGTCCCGATGTTTCTCTGCTTACATCTTTTGTGAAGGGTGATTTTTGTGCTTCCAAGTGTTTGTTGCACACATCCTCGCCGGTAGGCGTAGCGGCATTGGCAGCCGTAATAATATATTGTATTAAAATATGGTGCATGCCCGCAGGTATGCCGCGCGATTGTGGATTGCCCAACTCCTTAAAAGTAAACGTAACGGTACCTACCGAGTTTGATTTTGCTTCTATAGATGGATACTCAGGGGCGGTACGCTCTACTATAGATGTTTGGGTAGTGTGTGCACCGGTGCCGGTAGTTACGGTAATAAGCAAGCCAATTTGTTCTTTTTGCAAATCAGTAAGCGCATCGTTATGGCGGATGTATTGCGCCGTAATACTACGGATGCTGCTTTTAAACAACTTAGTTGCTTTGTTGCGCGCTGTAATCAACGCCTTGCCTGGGTGTGTATGCGGTGGCGCATTATTATAAGCCGCCACGTATACCGATTGCAAGCTTAGCAATGCCGCCATTTTACTACCCGTACCCGTAGGTATACCTATTAATGGTCCTATTACAGAGTCTTGTATCTCTGTCAAAAGGTTGCTTGCCATAGGAAGAACCTTAGTAACTGTGCCGGAATCCAATCCGGTCTTTTCTTTTTTGTTTTCATTTTATTTATTTTTATTGGTTAATAATCTCGTTTAGTTTGCCTTCATTTCTCTTTCATCTGACTTCAGTGCTGTTTAATTTGACTTCAGATAGATTTAGTTTGAGCTCAAATCAATTTAGTTTGACTTCAGTTGTGTTTTGTTTGACTTCATATCAATTTAGTTTGATATCAGTTAAGTTTAGTTTGATGTCAGATAGATTTGTTTTGACTTCAGATAAACTTGCACTGAGTTCAGTTGACTTTACAAAACCGTTGTTTTAATCTCCAAGTCATTTCAAAGAACCCTTATTACTAGTTTATACGTAGAAAACAGAAAAAGGTGTCATTTTTTGGGCATTATTTTGCCTAAACTTTTTTAACGGTCGTTTTTAACAAAAAAACGGTAAAACAGAAGAGCAGATTCTGAAGTTTGATAGAAATTCGTCGAAAGCTGCAATGGATTTATTTTGTAGTTTTAGGGGGATGAAAGGGCAAATAAGATAATTATGACATTAGAGGAACATACCAACAATCTAGGAAAGTTAATAGTTAACTTTCATTCTCTAGAATTTATGCTAAGGAATTATTTGCAAAAAAATTCTTCTAAATCTATCGGTACTCCATATGGCGTAAGTTTCTATACATATCCAGTTGACACTGAATTACCAGAAAATGAAATAACAAATTATGATTCTCTAGGGCAATTGATTAATAAATTTAATGCTATAATGAGAGCCAAAAAACAAGAAGAGTTAGATTATAGCTTAGTTGAAATCCGTGATGCTTTAGCTCATGGACGAATATCGGCACAAAATCCTGAGACTGAGTTACAATTAATCAAATTTAGCAAACCGATTAATGGAAAAGTAAAAGTTGTCTTTAATCAATTTCTGACTGAAGAATGGTTTACATTTAATAGAGCACGCCTTTATTATTCAATCGAATTAGTTTGTAAGCATTATCAATAGTTGTTGATTGCAACAAGCTGCCGTGCAGCGCATAAAGCCCGCCGCTTGTAAACAAGCGGAACGCCCCCTACTTCGACTTCGCTCAGTACGACGTAATAAATACAGCCTCTCTGTTAATAAATCCCCGTCTAAAACCGCAGTTTTAGCTTAAATTTGCGCAAAATTTTAAGATACCGGTATGGCTTTAAAGTGTGGCATTGTAGGATTACCCAATGTGGGCAAATCAACTCTTTTTAATTGTTTAAGTAATGCCAAAGCACAGGCAGCTAACTTTCCGTTTTGTACGATAGACCCTAACGTGGGCACCATTACCGTGCCCGACGAGCGTTTAAACAAACTGGCATCTATGGTAAACCCGCAAAACATTGTGCCCACCACGGTAGAGATTGTAGATATAGCTGGTTTGGTAAAAGGTGCCAGCAAAGGCGAGGGTTTGGGCAATAAGTTTTTGGGCAACATACGCGAGTGTAATGCTATACTGCATGTGCTTCGTTGTTTTGAAGACCCTAACGTGGTGCACGTGGATGGTTCTGTAAACCCCGTGCGCGATAAAGAAATTATTGATACCGAGCTTCAGCTGAAAGATTTGGAGAGTGTAGAAATTAAACAAAAAAAGTTTGAGCGTCAGGCAAAAACAGGTACCGATAAAGAAGCGGTAAAAACCTATAATGTGCTTGCTAAAGTAAAAGAAACCTTAGAAAGTGGGCAATCTGCCCGTGCTGCTAACTTAGATGAAAAAGAACTGGAATACATTGCCGATTTGCATTTGCTTACCATTAAGCCTGTGATGTATGTGTGCAATGTAGATGAAGCTTCGGCAAAAACAGGCAATCATTTTGTAGAGGAGGTGAAAGAAGCTGTGAAAGGAGAGAATGCCGAGATACTGGTTATTACCGCACAAATGGAAAGTGAAATTGCCGCTTTAGAAACCTTTGAAGAGAAGCAAATGTTTCTTGCCGAGATGGGTCTGGATGAACCGGGTGTAAATAAATTGATAAAAGCAGCGTATAAATTACTGAACCTGCAAACCTACTTTACCGTGGGCGTAAAAGAAGTGCGCGCCTGGACTATTGATAAAGGCTGGAAAGCCCCACAGGCAGCAGGCGTTATACATACCGATTTTGAAAAAGGGTTTATTAAAGCAGAGGTAATGGCGTATAATGATTTTACCACGCTTGGTTCTGAAGTTGCCTGCAAAGAAGTTGGTAAGTTGCGTATAGAAGGTAAAGAATACACCGTGGCAGACGGAGATATTATGAATTTTAGATTTAACGTATAAAAGATAATGGCAAAAGAAGTTGGCAATTATAACGAAGATAGTATAAAGTCACTCGACTGGAAAGAGCATATCCGCATGCGCCCCGGTATGTACATCGGTAAGCTGGGCGATGGCTCTGCGTTTGATGATGGTATTTATGTGTTGATGAAAGAAACGCTGGATAACTCTATTGATGAGTTTATGATGGGTGCAGGCAAGCGTGTAAACGTGCAGGTAAAAGAGGGCGTAGTGTCTATCAGAGATTTTGGTCGCGGTATTCCCTTAGGAAAGGTTATTGATGTGGTTTCTAAAATCAACACAGGCGGTAAGTACGATAGTGATGCGTTTAAAAAGTCCATCGGATTAAATGGTGTGGGTACCAAGGCGGTTAATGCTTTGTCGAGTACTTTTATTGTTACTTCTTATAGAGACGGGCAAAGTAAAACAGCCGAGTTTAGTGGTGGAAATTTGGTTAAGGAATCTAAGCTTGAAAAATCTACTGAAGCCAATGGAACCTATGTAGAGTTTCGCCCCGATGATAGCATCTTTAAAAAATACCACTTTGTGCATGAGTATATTGACCGCATGTTGTGGAACTATGCTTTCTTAAATACCGGACTTACTCTGCACTTTAATGGCAATCAGTATAAATCAGAAAATGGTTTAAAAGATTTATTAGAAAAAAACATCACCGGAGAGATTCTGTATCCAATCATTCATTTAAAAGGAGAGGATATTGAATTGGCTATGACGCATAGCAACGAGCATTTCTCGGAAGAATATTATAGTTACGTAAATGGGCAATACACCACACAAGGCGGTACGCATCAGGGCGCTTTTAGAGAAGCAGTTGTTAAGACCATCCGCGAGTTCTTTAAAAAAGATTTTGATCCTACGGATGTGCGCAAATCTATTATTGCAGCCATTGCAGTAAAAGTGCAAGAGCCTGTATTTGAATCCCAGACAAAAACAAAATTGGGTTCCCAGGAAGTTGCACCGGGCGGACAATCTATGCGTTCTTTCGTGGGAGATTTTATCAAAGAAAACTTAGATAACTACCTGCACAAAAACCCGGAAACAGCACGTGCTATTGAAGCTAAAATTATTGCCAACGAAAGAGAAAGAAAAGAACTTTCAGGCATTCAAAAATTAGCCAGAGAGCGTGCAAAGAAATCATCTCTTCATAACAAAAAACTGCGCGATTGCCGCACGCATTTAGATGACAATAAAGATAATCGCAGATTAGAAACCACCTTATTTATCTGTGAGGGAGACTCGGCGAGCGGCTCCATTACCAAAACCCGTGATGTTAATACACAGGCGGTTTTTAGTTTAAAAGGTAAGCCCCTTAATTGCTTTGGCTTAGGTAAAAAAGTGGTGTATGAGAATGAAGAGTTTAACCTACTGCAAGCCGCTTTAAACATTGAAGACGGACTTGATGAGTTACGTTATAACAACGTAGTAATAGCAACTGATGCCGATGTGGATGGTATGCATATACGTTTGTTGTTGCTTACTTTCTTCCTCCAATTCTTCCCTGATTTGGTAAAGAACAACCATGTGTTCATCTTGCAAACACCTCTCTTCCGTGTGCGCAATAAAAAAGAAACCATTTATTGTTACAGCGATGAAGAGCGCAAAGCAGCTGTTGCCAAACTTGGACCAAAACCGGAGATAACCCGATTTAAAGGGTTGGGTGAGATATCTCCCGATGAGTTTAAACATTTCATTGGAAAAGATATCCGCTTAGAGCCTGTATTAATAGACCAACGCGCATCTATACAAGAAATGTTGAGTTACTACATGGGTAAAAACACCCAAGAACGTCAAGAGTTTATCATTGATAACCTGCGCATAGAAAAAGATACTGAAGTGGAATTAGTAGGATAAATAATATCCGTACAAAGCTTTATCTTTACTGCATTAAATTAGTTTATACATATAGTCTTGTTATTTTATTTTTAATGGGGTATTATGTCCCATTAAAAGCTCAGTATACTATTCTTCTCCCAAATTCTTTCCTATCTCTTAAGAATTCTGTTAAAGAAAAGAATGGTATACATATAGTAATTACTCCTATCAAACACGAAGCATTCTTTTGCAAAATGGAAGATATGGTTTACAGCAAGCTTAATATCTGGATAACCCTGCGTGCGGGTAATGATGATATTTACCGCAAATTGATTGTTACTCCTTAGTATGAAGCAAAGATATTCTACTTTTTTACCGCTACTTACTTTTTATCTCTTACTTCTTTCCTCTTGCAACACACAACAAAAGAATAAAGAAAAAACTTCTTCATTAACTCATCTGCAAAAGAATAGCTACGCATCTTATTTTAAGATTTATAAAGAAGAAAGTTTCTCTGCTTTAATTACGTATATCAATACTGAGAAAACAGATTCAGTTATCTATATTTTATATAAGAATGTAAAACCAGAATTAAACTTAAAGGCTTATTATATAAAAACACCTGTAAGCTCTGTGGCATGCTTGGCTTCTGTTTTTGTGGGAGCATTAAATAATTTGCAATGCTTAAATTATATCACTGCCGTTGATAATGCAGATTACATCTGTAATCCGCTTATCAATGAGAAGTATACTAATAACACGATACAACAACTAAGCAAGAACGGTGTATTAAATATAGAGCAAACACTTGTTTGTAAGCCTGACATTATATTGGCAAATCCAAACGGAGACCCTAAGAAAGATTTTGATGCACGTTTATTAAAAGCAGGCATCACTCCTATATTGTGTTCAGATTATTATGAGAATTATCCCCTTGCACGTGCAGAATGGGCTAAAGCATTTGCTTTGTTTTTTAATGCAGAACAAAAAGCAGATTCTTTGTTTTCTTCTATCGAAAAGGATTATTTGCAACTAAAAAGCATCACGGATACTTGCAAATACAAACCAACCGTTTTCAGCGAAATCAAAATAGGTGATGTTTGGTTTGTTCCCGGAGGTAAAAGCAACATGGCTACTTTGCTCAAAGATGCGGGTGCTATGTATATCTTTACTGACAACGATAAAACAGGCAGTCTTTCTTTAAACTTAGAACAGGTAATTAATAAAGCCATAAACGCTGATTACTGGCTTAACCTCCATCATTGCAATAGCCTAGAAGATGTTATTAAACAAGATAAACGTTATGAAGTTTTTAACGCCTATAAAAAACAAAACCTATATAACAACAATGCACTTGTAAACGAAGCTGGCGGAAATGCCTATTGGGAATATGGCTTGAATCATCCAGATGAATTGCTTAAAGATTTAATTAAAATATTTCACCCTATTTTGTTACCTAATCATACCCTTAAGTACTACAAGCAACTTAAATGAGCTTTACCAAAAAATACAGCGTACTAATTCTCTCATTAATACTATTGTTTCTGTTAGATATAACTTCGGGTACAGTTTTTATTCCGTTAAGTAAAGTTTGGAACTGTCTTACCAATCATGGAAATGTTTCAGAAACTATTATTGTTTTAGGGTTCCGCTTACCAAAGGCAATTGCGGCTATGTGTGCAGGTTCTGCATTAGCTGTTGCAGGTATGCTGATGCAAACCTTTTTTAAAAATCCTTTGGCAGGCCCTTATGTATTGGGGGTAAACTCTGTTTCATCTTTATCCGTTGCTTTGTTTATGTTAGGAGGGGGTGTAAGTAATTCTTTCTTTCATACCTTAGGTATTCCACTAGCTTCCTCCTTGGGAGCCTTAGCAGGTTTGTTGCTTATTATGTTTATTGCAAAAAAGATTCATAACCAGATGCATATTTTATTAATCGGTATGATGATTGGTTTTATTGCCAGTGCTTGGCAATCTGTTTTAGAATATTTATCAAACGCACAACATCTAAAAAACTTTGTCATTTGGAACATGGCTTCTTTAAGCAATGTAATGGATATTGATTTAATGATTCTATTTTTTGTCATTATAATTTGTTTTGTTATTTGCCTGTTTTTAATCAAACCACTAAATGCACTTTTACTGGGAGATGAGCAGGCATCTCTACTTGGCATTAATATTTCAATACTAAAGAATTGCGTACTTGTTTTAACCGCTTTACTTAGTGGGGTAGTAACTGCTTATTGTGGTCCTATTGGTTTTGTAGGATTAGCTCTACCTCATTTAGTACGCATCATTTTTAAAACAACGCATCACCTCCATCAGTTGTTTGGCAATATCCTAATGGGTGCTTGTTTCTTATTGTTATGTGATATAATAAGCAACCTCCCACTATTTGAGATTACCCTCCCCGTAAATGTAATAACCTCTTTGTTTGGCGCACCTTTTGTGCTTTGGTTAATCTTTAAAAACAAGAATGCAATAAGTTAAAAGTTTTGTAAAGAATTAATTTAAGATAAATTTGCGCGTGTTTTTGAAAAAGTATCTTCTATCTATTTTTCTTTTATTTAGTATTTCGCTGCTTGCCCAACAAGGAGATAAAAACGATTTTTATATACGCGGTGCTTATAACTATGGCTTCATTCTTCAACAACATAATAGTATCGGAGACTTAGTTCATGGTAATATTAGCGGGTTTGAACTTAACTATGTAAAACGCGCCACAGGGGCTAAATTATGGCATCATGAAAATAATTTTCCGGAACAAGGAGTAGGGTTTACTTTTTATGATTTACATAACCCCAAACAACTCGGAAATTTATATGCATTCTATTATTTTTATGATATCCCTTTAAATAAAAACCCTAAGCCTTTCCGTTTGTATCTTCGTATTTGCGAGGGGCTTGCTTATGCACCTGTACATTTCAATCCTATTACCAATCATAAAGATGAGTTATTAAGCAGTCCTGTAAATGCGTATATAAATTTTAAATGGTATTGGCGTTGGGATATAACCCAATGGCTGCGTTGGGAAGCAGGCTTTAATTTTTCGCATGCCTCTAACGGACGGTTTGAAGTACCGAATCTAGGCGTTAATTTAGTAAGCGTAAATACAGGTCTTATTTATAAGTTTCATTCTAAAAACAGAACCCCTCTTACGATGATAGATTCCAGTCACAAAGCAAAATCAAAGCACGAGCTTTTGTTTTGGGCAGCAGCAGGGGTAAATCAATTTGGCGAACCAGGCGGGAAGCGCTATTTGGCACAAAGCTACTCGGCTGCCTATTATTTTAATAAACGCAATACCCATAAATTTGGTGCAGGTATAGATGTATATTATAACGCCGCTAATTATGTGCAATTAGAGGGGCAAGGAGATACCCTTTCTACTAAATTGCAAAACATACAAGTTGGTATTAAGCTTGCTTATGCTTATAATATTGGCAGGTTAAGTCTTCCGGTAGAGTTGGGATATTATGTGTACACCAAATATACCAGCGATGGTCATATTTTTAACCGAATTGGCTTGCGCTATTATTTTAAAAATAATATGGTAGCTCTCATCACCTTAAAAACAAATTGGGGTGTTGCCAACTATATTGAGTTTGGTGTAGGATATAGAATCTCATTAAAAAAATAATATATATAAAACCATGCAACAACTGATAGAATGTGTTCCTAATTTTAGTGAAGGGGGCGATATGAATTTGATAAAACAAATTACCAATGTAATTGAAGCGGTTGAAGGAGTTCGTTTACTGAATGTTGACCCGGGTAAGGCTACTAATCGCACGGTGGTTACGTTTATTGGCACGCCGCAGGTGGTTATAGAAGCAGCGTTTCTGGCAATTAAAAAAGCAGGTGAGTTAATTGATATGAGCAAACACAAAGGCGAGCACCCGCGCATAGGTGCTACTGATGTTTGTCCGCTTATACCCATCGCCAACATCAGCATGGAAGAAACCGCCAAGTGGGCGCAGAAGTTAGCCGAACGTGTAGGGAAAGAATTGCAATTACCCATTTACTTATATGAAGCTGCACAAACAGATAAGAAAAGAAGCAACCTATCGGTAATACGTGCAGGCGAATACGAAGGGTTCTTTAAAAAGATTAAACTGCCTGAATGGAAACCCGATTTTGGTCCGGCTGAGTTTAATGCCAAACGAGGTGCAACGGTTATTGGTGCAAGAGATTTTCTGGTGGCTTATAACGTAAACCTGAATACTACTTCTACTCGACGTGCTAATTCCATTGCTTTTGATGTGCGGGAAGCAGGGCGCGCGAAGCGCGAGGGGAACCCCATTACAGGAAAGATTGTAAATGATGCAAACGGCAAGCCTGTTATGATTCCCGGAACGTTAAAAAGCGTAAAGGCTATTGGTTGGTATATAGAGGAGTATGGTGTGGCGCAAATATCTATGAACCTTACTAATATTAATGTAACACCTGTACATATTGCTTTTGATGAAGTTTGCAAGAAGGCTGCTGAGCGTGGTATACGGGTTACGGGTAGCGAGTTGGTAGGATTAATTCCTTTAAAGGCAATGCTTGATGCAGGAAAGTATTTCCTGAAGAAGCAACAACGTTCAATAGGTGTATCAGAAAAAGAACTGATTAAAATAGCTGTAAAATCAATGGGGTTGGATGAGCTTAGTCCGTTTAAACCCGAAGAACGCATTATTGAATACATGCTACATGATAAAGCCGACAGTAAATTAATAAGCATGACTCTTATGGATTTTTCTGATGAAACTGCCAGCGAGAGTCCTGCACCAGGTGGTGGATCTATCTCGGCTTATGTGGGCTCTTTGGGTGCTGCTTTGGCAACAATGGTTGCTAATTTATCTTCGCACAAAAAAGGCTGGGATGATAGATGGGAAGAGTTTAGCTATTGGGCAGAGAAAGGCGAGCATTACAAAAATGAACTGGTAAGATTAGTTGATGCAGACACTAAAGCCTTTAATAAAATTATGACGGCATTTGGCTTACCAAAAGTAACTGAAGAAGAAAAAGCTATTCGCACAAAAGTCATACAAGATGCTACAAAATATGCCATTGAAATTCCATTTAAAGTAATGCAAACTTCTTACGCAAGTATGGAAGTAATTAAGGCTATGGCAGAAGTTGGCAATCCTAATTCGGTATCTGATGCAGGTGTTGGTGCGCTTTGTGCGCGCAGTGCTGTAATGGGTGCTTTTATGAATGTGCGCATTAATGCTTCAGGTTATGATGATAAAACTTTTGTAACTGACATCATTTCCAAAGGAAAAGAAATAGAAAACAAAACTATTGCTTTAGAGTCTGAGATACTAAAGGTAGTGAATGAAAAAATTGGTGTGTAACTATGTTCTTAATTAAAAAGAACCTTTACACTCTTTGGGTTTCCCTTTTAGCTTAAAACTAATAATAAGTCCATAGTAAAAATACCAATCTGTATGGTCTGGATTTCCGCGTAGTTTACCAATATCATCTGTAGTAGCTCCTTTTACTGTACTTCGGTTGCTCAGATAGGCAGCCGTACCGCCTTTATATTCCGCAAGCTTAGTAGGGTCAACGTATTTACCACCTATGTCATCTAAATAATTCGTAAACGTTTTACGGGGACCCCATTCAAAGCCGAGGCCAATTTGCTGAGATAAAGTTAGTTTAAACCCAATTCCAAAAGGAATACAAGGTTGTGTTAAAGCATAGGGTTTTTGAGAATGATTTAAGGGAGTGCCCTGTCCTTCGGTAGAAAGATTCCTTAAATCAATCCACTGAGATCCATAATGTGCTTGCGGATTAAAATGAAAAATGCCTATTCCAAGAAAAACATAAGGAGCAAAAATAAAATCTCTATGCCCGGTTTTATACTCCCAAAAGTTAAATTCAGCCTGAGTAGAAAACTCCATAAGGCTGGTCTTGAAATTAAGATTACGCTCTAACTGATAGGGGTCACTACTTTGAGAATCATCTCCCTGAATATTTCCATAATTAAACCCTCCTCTAAAGGCAACACGATAGTTATAATTAAAGCGATAAAAAACACCAAATGCCGGCTGAGACATATAGAAATTCTTATTGTTTAAATCCCCTATGTAATAAGATGCCCCTAATAGAACACCTAGATCATGAGAAAAATATTGCTTGTTATTATTTTGAGCAATAGAGGCTGAGAAAATGCAAAAGTAACAAATAAGTAGTAGAAACCTTTTTTTCATTATTGACTAATAACGCAAAATAGTATTAAATATTGCAAAAGATAAGCTCAAATATAACAAACCCCGAAGTAATAATTTACTCGGGGTTTATCCTTAACATTAAATTTTAGTTTTTATTTAACGGAATTAAGTACCGCTTTAAAAGCTTCAGGATGATTAAGTGCTAAATCTGCTAATGCTTTACGATTTAAAGCAACATTTTTTTGATGCAGTTTACCCATAAACTCTGAATAGCTAAGCCCATTTTCGCGAGCAGCTGCGTTAATACGTTGTATCCATAAAGCACGCATGCTGCGTTTTTTATTTTTACGGTCGCGGTAAGCATAGGTTAAACCTTTCTCCCAAACGTTTTTGGCTATTGTCCAAATGTTTTTGCGAGCACCCCAATAACCTTTGGTTAAATTAAGGATTTTTTTTCTGCGTGCCCTACTGGCAACATGATTGACTGAACGTGGCATTTTCTTTTTTTTGTTTTTTTGACTTTCAGTGTTCGGTTTAAAGCGAAGCTTTTTTACTGAAAATCGGGTTTAACAATTGTTTTTACCGATTTAAGATAGCTGCAATTTCCTTTGAAAGAACTATTTACCTATGGCTAAAAGAAACTTTACGTTTCCTAAGTCAGTTTTATGAACCAAACCACTATTGCGCAATGCACGTTTACGGTCTTTTTCTTTTTTAGTTAATATATGTCTTTTAAAGGCATGCTTGCGCTTAATCTTTCCGGTCCCGGTTAAAGAAAAACGCTTCTTTGCTCCGGAGTTTGTTTTCATTTTTGGCATGACTCTTATTTTTTAAGGATGGCAAAGATAGGTTATTTTTTTAAATCCCTGACAAAAAATGTGTTTTTAGGCAATTTTCCACGTAAATTAATACTTAGCGCCGCCAATACCAATGTTTTCCACAGGGTGCCAAGTTGTTTTAATTTCTTGTAAATCGGTTATGTAGTAAGGGTTTTGCTCTTTTTCGTTCATCCATTTTTTTAACCAAAAGAAAGAACGTTTTACATTTAAAGAAGAGTTTTCTGCAATTGTTTTTCTTTCAGCAACGTTATCTCTGCAATAAACAATAGCATTTACATCCATATGAGACGAAAAATGTGTGTGCAATTCCGCACTTGTTCCCGTAAGAATATTAACCACACCACCCGGTAAATCACTGGTGGCAAAGCACTCTGCTAAAGTAATGGCGCATAAAGGCTTGGTTTCTGATGCCAACACAATACAAGTGTTTCCGCCTGCAATAACGGGTATTACCACAGATATTAATCCAACTAAGGATGTTTCTTCATCAGCTAAAACGGCTATAACTCCCATGGGTTCAGGTATTGAGAAGTTAAAATGTGAGGAGGCTACCGGGTTTACTGAGCTAAGTATTTGCTGGTATTTGTCGCACCAACCCGCGTAATATACTATACGATCAATACTTAATTCTACCTCTTTTAATGCTTGTGCTTTGGTAGAGCCTTGTTTAGCAAGCTCATCCATAAACTGATCTTTTCGTCCTTCCAACATTTCGGCAAGGCGATATAATATTTGAGAGCGGTTGAAGGCTGTTTTTCCGCTCCATCCGCCAAAAGCGCCACGTGCGGCAACAACGGCATTGCGGTAATCTTTGCGAGACGATAGACACATATTGGCAATGTTATTTTTGTTTTTATCCAACAAGGGGTAATACCTTCCGCTCTCTGTGCGTGGAAACTGACCTCCTATGTATATTTTATAGGTTTTTAAAACTTCTAATCTTGGCATGGGTGTTATTAATGGAACAAATTTATATTTTAAATGCTACATGGTGAATTTTATTTAATGGACATTTTTTTAATAACATAAATATAAACACAGGATATATGCTAAAGTTATTTATATCTGTACCTACCTCTCGGTTAATCATTCCCGGGTTTAGTGACATCATACCCGAATATCCCGAGAGCCATACCCAAACATTCTGGCGCTATAACCTAAGGCTCAGGCAGAGTAAAACAATGAGCGGTCAGAATGCGCTTAAATGGGGTATTGAGCCGCAATTCTTACCTATTGAACCTAAATAAAATATAATAAGACTACCCCCCACTATTTTATGTTACTCCCTTTATTTTGAGCAAAGCAACTTAATGGCCAAAAATTTGCCGTATATTCGTATTTCGTAAATTGCATTACGTAATTTTATGAGCATAATAGGCATAGACCCCATATCAGCACTGGTAAGCGGCTTAAATGCCTTAAACAATATACGCTTGGGGCATATAGAAGAAAAAGCCCTGCTAGAAGAAGTGCTGGAAGAGTTAAAGACCAATCTTAAAACCATTAGCGAAGATTATCTGAAGAATAATGTGCCCATAGAAAAAATTATTACCGTATTTAAAATAAACAAACTGGAGAGTGCAGAAAAAGCCCGCAAAAGAAAAAAACTTGATTTTAATAACATAAAAACGGGTAAGATTGATAAGACTTGTTTCGTATCAGAATACCAATACAATAAATATGCCGATTTTGATACCGAAAAAGTGCTACTTAAAATACGCGATAAAATAAGCGATCTTAAAAAAGCCAAACAGCTTTATTATACCCGCAACAAATGGAGTAATAAAATAAATCCGCTAAGTCGGATGAATACCATTGTTAACCTCTTCGTTTTATTATCCAACCACCTGAGTATTAAATAATCCAATATACAGACTGCTTCAATAATAAAATCATTTATGTGCTATTGTGCTTTTATTAACGTACCTTTCATACTTGCTTGTCTATTCAGGCTTAATGAGCCATGGAAAAAGACTTTGAAATATTGATTGCAAGTTTTATAGAAAACAACATTGGCATAGCCGAACATTTTTTAAACGAAGGTCTTGCCAATAATTTAAAGATAAATTTACTGGCCCTACACAAAAAGAAACTCTTGCTGGCTGCTGCAACAGGTAATACAGATAAACGGATATATAATTCTGCTGTAAGAAGCGATGCTATTTATTGGCTGGACAGAAAACATGAAGACAAATACGAAAATGAATTTTTCGATCGGATAGATGATTTTATTAGCTACTTAAACAAAAGTTGCTATGCCGGCATAACAGGCTATGAGTTTCATTATTCTTTATACGAAACAGGTAGTTTTTACAAAAAACATATTGATCAGTTTCAGAACAATCCGAACAGGAAATATTCTTTAATAAGTTATCTCAATAATAATTGGCAAAAAGAAGATGGCGGAGAGTTAATGATATATCAATTAAACAAAGAGCAGAAAATTTCTCCTATGCAAGGCAAAACCATTTTCTTTAAAAGCAACGAACTGGAACATGAAGTATTAATAACTCACCAAACCAGAATGAGTATTACGGGTTGGCTTAAAGGGGGAGGATAACAAGCACAAAATATATTGTAAAATTGCCATTTGATATTGTTTATTATGACAGAAGTTGAAGAGCTGATAAAAACCAAAAGGAAAACAAAAACGCTTGAGAGCCTGGAACGGCAAACCATTGTGCATTGCACTTATAACCCGCAAATGGCGGTACGCATTTGGCCCAGTACCTTTTTAATAGAAAAAGAAAGCGGCAGGCGCGCAAAGCTTTTAACCGTCTTTAATATTTCTTTTGCACCCGAGTGGACTTTTGCCACCAACGGAAATAAGTTTACCCTAATTTTTGAAGGCCTTAGCAAAGAGTGCACCCGGTTTGATCTGATGGAAATCATCTCCCTGCCAGACCCTTTTGTGGTGAGAAACATAGAACGCACACAAAATGATGTGTACAATATTACAGTTGATTAAACTGATAACAGAAGGTGGAAAAACAATCGCTTATGGCTGAATAAACATTCTTTTTTGCGTTTTATTTTTATTAGTATCTTTGCTCCCTATTTTTAAAGGGTCCTGTGGCCGAGCGGCTAGGCTCAGCTCTGCAAAAGCTGCTACGGCGGTTCGAATCCGCCCGGGACCTCAAAGAGCCCTCCAATGGAGGGCTCTTTTATTTTAAACTTGGGCTTCCCCGCATTAGCTGGACGACTTTATGCGTGCTGCACTTATTTAGGAACTATAAGGATATGCCTTACATCAATTACATCACCGCGGCGCGCAACCACTTGAACAAAGTGAAACCCAAATTGGGTTTCAAATATTTCCGAAAGCCCTCCGGGTGTTAAGTTAAAAGCTGCTGCTTCAAATTCGGGTACAAATTGCCCGCGTACAACATTCATGTATAAACCACCTGTTTTAACGGAACCGGGGTCTTGGGTATAAAGCGTTGCCAGCACACTCATGCTTTCTCCGTTTAATACACGCTGACGAATAGCTTCTAATTTTTCTCTGGCTTCTTTTTTAATATCTCCGCCACCCGATTCACTTTTTTCAATAGCTGTTTCTTCTGTTTCCTTGCTTTTGCTTTCGGCAGGGGTTTGCGCCTTTAGCATAAAAGGCAGCAGCATCAAAAAAAATAATTGTTTCATTTTAGGGCTATTTGCTATCACAAATATAAATCAATTTATTTTGGGCGTTCCGGCGGTAATAATTTGGGCTTGAGATTGCTTCGCTATGCTTGCAATGACAAGAAAGAATATAAGAAATTTTATTTTCATTTTATTAATAACAAAGGTAAATAACAAAGCCATTATTTGGTAAATAACTTTTTAAAAGGTCGTTTTTAACAAAGGAATGGTCAATTCAAAGCTCATTTTAATATTTTTGGCATAAATAGTGCTTATTGTGTTAACCATTATGCTTATTTAGCATAAGAGCATGATAGTTTAGCATAAGGTTATGATAGTTTAGCATAAGAGCATGATAGTTTAGCATATAATCACTATGGTTTACTTAACGGTAATCCTCTATAACACCCAAAAACTGTACATTAGTACCGTTGCTTTACTTCTATGACAGAACAGTTTGATGTTATAATTTGCGGTGCAGGTCCTGCCGGTACAACCTGTGCGCTTGCTTTGGGCAATACAGGTTTAAAGGTTGCCTTGGTAGATAAAAGCAACTTTCCGCGAGATAAGGTTTGTGGAGATGGGGTTGCAAATAAATCTATTGGAATTGTAAAAAAAATCTATTGGAATTAAAAAAAGTGTTTTGGAATTAGAAAAACCAATTAGTTTTTGCCTAAAAAGTTAAACTGTATATAAATAACAAAGGCACCCCTGCTAAGGACGCGATCTTGTATAGAGAAAGAGCCTATATGGATTAAATAAACCTTTTTAGGCCATGCTTTCTGCTTTTATGTATTTATATATCATTCCAAACTAATTTTTGAAAACTGATGAAATTTTATACATTTGTAATAATTGGTTTCTTAACATAAGAAGAGTATCAAGTAATAAAAACTATAAAACATTTACTTTAAATGATTCCCCGCATGAAAAATCATCTTTTGTTAGTAAGCATAACTTTATTTTTTTTAAATAAGGCTTATGCGCAACAAACTTCTTTGCCTGCCCTGAAGAAGAGTTATGACGTGAAAGAAATTAGCAAAGCACCATGGGATAGTCCTAAAGGCTTCCCTTATAAGAAAGTAGCAGGGGCTGATTTGGGCGTTACTTCTTTTGAAGTAATGGATAAAAACCGTATGGCTTTTTTATCTGATGCATCCAATGAAATTATTATCACCGAAAAAACAACCGGCAATACTCTTAGCAGATTTATGGTTGGTTCTGCGCCCCGCAATTTTGTTTATGATGAAGGTAGTTTTTATGTTTTGTTTGAAAACAAGGTGGTTGTGTATGATGAAAAAGGCGCTACGCTTAAAACAATACCTTATCCCAATTCTCTGAAAGGAGTTGTAGGAATTGTACGTTATAATAATTCTACTTACCTACTGCTTCCTTCCGGTAACAGTGTGGTTATTGAATCTGCATCGAGCGAGACGGTGAATGAAGCCTATAAAGGATGGATTACTAGCACAGGTCTTTTTGTTTATGGCAGTATAAATGGAGCTAATTCTTATAAAGTACAAACGGGAGCAGCTAACGGAATTACTTCTCAAAAAGTTTTTACAACTGCATTAAAAACAGCAGGGGTATATGTGGTAGGCGCTACTAAGAACAGGCTTGTACTGGATGTACAAACTTACATAAACGAAAGCCCCATACAGGTAGAGCGTCATTTGGTAACGATAGAATTAAATTCAAACGTATTAGGAGATATTATCAGTGATAGTAAAGTTCCTGATTGTTATTACGTGCTATCTAATAAAGATTTTTTACTTCAAAGCGACGGCACCATTTTTAATATGGTAACCGCGCCACAAGGTGTTTTGGTTTATTCTCTTACCGAAACCGGAACACAGAAGGCTCAAAACTATCCGGCTTCATTGCTTGCCACAAAGTATCATTTTAATGATCATCTTATAAAGATAAACGAACAAAAATAATAATTACAAAAAAATATTTCCATGAAACAATTTCAATTAACATTTAAAAACCAGGGCATTAAACCCTTATTTACTTTGGCATTTGTTGTGTTTTTATCCTGTGTGGGCATTGCGCAATCTACCATCACCCGCACGCAAATACATTACAATGCAATTCCTTTTACTACTTATACTTTTACAGCCTCCACTTCCAACATTCAAAACAATACCAGTTGCCCTTCGGCAGGTGGTGGTGTAACCACTCCTTCTTGGGTTACCATAGGAAACCATACGGTAGGTATGCCTTATTGTTGGGGAGGGTTTTCATCAGAGGCTTCCTTTACATCGGGGCTTGTTGCCGGAAAATCTGCCGGAGATGATGATTGTACCACCAATGGAGATTGCTGTGAGAGTTGTGCATTGGGCGTAGATTGTTCGGGTTTTGTTTCGCATGCATGGGGATTAACTACTAAATACAGTACCAATACGTTGCCTAGTATTTCTACAGGATATACAAGCGCATCTCAGGTTAAGCAAGGTGATATTTTTAATTTGGCAGGTTCTCATGTAAGGTTAGTAGATACAAATTATACTACCGGAAGTTTTCTTTTGATGGAATCTTCGGCTGTTGACTGGAAGGTTTCTTATCGTTCCTATACGGCAGCACAACTCACTTCTTATGATCCCCGTTGGTATGTACATATAGATACCACAGGTTTTGTTTGCAATAAAAACTACGCCAGTATCCCATACACTACGTCTTTTGATAATACCTGGGTTATGGACACCTGTAATAATGGCGCTCAAAGAGCACCCGATAAATATTGGAAAAGCAATATAGGCGGTACAACCCCCACGGGTGATGATTATTGGCACCGAAATGATTATACAGGTATTGACTGGACTACTCCTACAAATGGCACATACACCCCCGTTGCTTCTACCGGCAGTTATAGCGCCAGATTTCATAACGACCCGCCTCCCGCGGCTTCAACAGGCGCTATGGATTTATATATTAACCTCTCTCCTGCGGGCTCAAAAACAATTAGTTTTGATTACATCCATAACGAATCTTCCCCATCTCCGTTTTCATTTAATGTATTGCTTTCTACGGACGGAGGTATTACTTTTCCTACTACTTTATATACTATTACAACCGCTTCGTTTTCAACCTGGACTACTCAAACATTTATAACAACCGCTACTTCGCCAACTTCCGTATTAAGATTTATTGCTACAGACAAAGGTACTCATGATGTTGGTATTGATAACCTTAGCGTTAGCCTATCAACCACCACTGATTTAATGACATGGAATGAAAACACAGAATTGGAAGTCTATCCAAACCCTAATGATGGCACTGTTTTAAAAGGCAGAATACTTAAAGTTGAGGAAAATAGTATTAATGTATCTATTTTTGATATGCTGGGAAGAGAAGTAGTAAATAAAAAAGTAAATCTCGAAGGGAATAATTTTTCCTTAAATCTGTCAGATAATAATTTAAGCACCGGGATTTATTTATTTACTGTAATGTCCGGCGGTAAGCAATTCCAAAAGAAAATAATGATAAACTAAAGATATTTTATCTCCCATCTTAGTCTTTCGTTTTTCATAATCGGAAATTAATACACGTGTGTGAAGCAACCCGCTTTTTCGCTTAACGCCAGCAGCAACCTTAATAAAAATAAAAAATCTGCTTTTAGCTGACTTCTATAGTATAATGGCTCTTTTGTACCATAAATGAATAAAGTAAAAGTAATAACCCGTAATGTATTAATTCTCTCTTTTGTGAGTTTGTTTACAGATGTAGCGAGCGAAATGCTCTACCCTGTAATGCCTATTTATTTAAAAACAATTGGGTTTTCTATCCTGTTAATTGGTGTATTGGAAGGCTTTGCAGAAGCTACTGCAGGTTTAAGCAAAGGATACTTCGGTAATTTAAGCGATAATACAGGGAAACGTTTGCCCTTTGTTCAAACAGGCTATGCTTTAAGCGCTGTTTCCAAACCGCTGATAATATTTTTCGTTTATCCCTTATGGGTCTTCTTAGCACGCTCTTTAGACCGATTAGGAAAAGGTGTGAGAACAGGAGCAAGAGATGCATTATTGTCTGATGAAGCAACACCTGAAACAAAAGGAAGAATATTTGGGTTTCATCGTTCGATGGATACTTTGGGTGCTGTGCTTGGGCCACTCCTAGCATTAATCTATTTAATATATCATCCCAATGATTATAAAACACTTTTCTACATTGCATTTTTTCCGGGTATGATTGCCATTGGGTTTACTTTTTTAATTAAGGAAAAGAAGTCCGAAACCATTGAAAGAAAACCTAAAACACGCTTATTGGATTTTATTACATACTGGAAAGCAAGCCCTGCCATTTACCGCAAACTAGTTGCAGGATTATTACTATTTACTTTATTTAATAGCTCAGATGTATTTTTATTACTAAAAATTAAAGAAGCGGGATTTAATGATACAACTGTTATCGGAATTTATATCTTTTATAATCTGGTTTATGCTTTGTTTTCTTATCCTTTAGGAATTCTGGCAGATAAAATAGGCATGAAAAAAATATTTATTTCAGGGTTGGTTTTATTTGCAGTTGTATATTTAGGGATGGCTTACGCTGAAAGCAAGTTAATTTTTATTGCCTTGTTTTTTATATATGGGATTTATGCAGCAGCCACCGAAGGAATTGCCAAGGCATGGATTACGAATATTTGTGCAAAGAAAAATACAGCGACGGCCATTGGTACATATACCGCTTTTCAAAGTATGGCAACTTTAATTGCAAGCTCTGCGGCAGGGTTGATTTGGTATTCTTTTGGTGCTTCTGCAATTTTTTTAATGAGTAGTGTAGTGGCACTTGGGGTTTCTATTTACATGGTACGCGTAATAAAATAACACAACTATAACACCACGCCCTTTATACCCTTCTTCAGCTTAACAAGCTAATGATTTCTTCCTATAAATTGCTTGGGAGTTAGTTTTGTCTTCTTCTTAAACAGTTTTGAGAAATAAGAACTATCAAAATATCCTAATTCTCCCGCTACTTCTGCTACACTATGATTCGAGTGGATAAGCATTCGCTTGGCTTCCAGAATTACCCTGTCTGAAATAAGTTCTGTAGGAGTTTTATTTAAACAGGCCTTGGTTATTCTGTTTAAGTGCCTCTCAGTCATATTCATCAGGGAAGCGTATTCAGCAGGAAATTTTATTTCCTTAAAATTGTTATCTACCAAGGTTTCAAACTTTCTAACTGCACTCAGGTACTTTTCTTTTTCAACTTTAGTACCTGCATTGTACGTACGGGTAAGTTCTATGTATAGTATATTTATAAGAGCATGAAGTTTACCAAACCTAAACAGATTATCTTGTTTATATTCTTCTAAAATTTTCTTAAACAAATCTTCAATCGGTACAAGGTTTGATTTTTTAATTACAACAAGTGGCTCATTATGTATGGAACTGAAGAAGGGATAATTGGTTATCTTTTCATTGGTATAGCCTTCATCATAAAATGACTTTGAATGAAAAAAAACATAACCATCTATATCATCCGATAATTCCCAGGAGTGAACCTGGCCGGGACTCATCATAAATACTGTGCCTGGTTTTATTTGGTATTTAGTAAAATCAACATAATGCATGCCATGTCCTTTGGTAAATAATAGTATTAGATAAAAATCATGCTTATGGGGCTTAGTCGTAAAATGATGTTCTTTTATATGGGGGATGAATAGATTGGCATAGAAACCGGCTTCTTCATCAATGTGTTTGAATTGTTTTATGCTATATATGGGTAACTTCTTTTTCAATAGGGCTAAGATATACAAAATGTCCTGATTATACCTTTTTAGGCGTAAACGCTTATTTAGGTTTCGGGTATAATGACGGAACTTTGTCTCAATAAAAACAAGTAATCATGGAAACCATAAAATTCAATCCTTATTCAGGAATAGTAAACCAAAAATGCCCTCATTGCGGTAAAGGCGATATATTCTATAAAAGAAGCAACCTCCTTGAATTGCCTAAAATGAGAGAAGGCTGCGATGCATGCGGATATCGTTTTTAGAGAGAGCCTGGTTATTTTCTGGGAGCCATGTATATAAGCTATGGACTGGCAGTGTTTCAGGGCATTTTAACCTTCCTGGTATGTTATTTCTTGTTTCCGAAATTACCAACCATTTATACTGTTCTTTGTGTAATCGGTATCATATTTATTCTCTCCATGCAGAATTATAAATACTCAAGGATAATATACATGTACATCTTTCCTAACTAATTATTCAATAATCAGTTATACTGTTTTCTCCGCACTTATCCCTAAGATTATTTTTTATGCTTCAAACACCCAGCAAAATAAATATAACTGAGCAAATATTGATTCAATCAATAACTACCAGCAAATACGAACCTTAAACGCACAATATCAAATCATTACAAAATGAATAAAATAATCTTAGGGATACGTGTG
>PLYA01000010.1 GCA_003153315.1 Bacteroidota bacterium | reverse complement strand
CATTTTGCAGGTGTTTTTAGGCATTGGTACGATTTTTATGAGTGTTTATATGTCTTACAGCCCCTAAGGGTAAGGCGGAAAGGAGGTGTTTAAAATGAAAGCAACAGTGAGCTTAAAATTGAGTGAAAGGACAGCGGCAGAGAAAGTAGAGTTTGCCAGAGGTATAGTGTTGACTATGACGGGTAACTCGAATTTTACAACGCCAAATCCTACTCTTGCTGCGGTACCCACAGGCGCTAACAACCTTGATAATGCCATTACCGCTGCGGCTGATGGAGGGAAAAGCAAAACCCTTGCCATGAACACAAAAGAAACGGCATTGGATGATTTGCTTACCCAACTGGGTGCTTATGTAGAAAACATTGCCAATGGCAATGAGGCTATCATTAGAAGTGCAGGCATGGATGCGAAGAGTGGCAAAAGCCCCTCGCAAATACCGGATGCACCCATAAACGTAAGTGCCGAAACCGGCCATGAAGAAGGCGAGATTGAGCTGAAATGGAAAGGTGTGAAGAATGCAAGGGTGTATGTGATAGAGGTTAGTAACGATGTATCTGCTACTGCGGGTACTACTACCGGAACAACCGCTACTACAGTAGATACCCGTTCGTTCATTACCTGGACACAGGTTGATATAGTAACCAAAACCAAGTTTATGGTTACCGGCTTAACCAGTGGTGTGCGTTATGCTTTTAGAATACGCTGCGTAGGATGCGCAGGTAAAAGCAATTACTCTGTAAGAGTTATCGGCAAAGCCCTATAAGTTTGTCTTAATTTTTCAAATAAAACCTTGGTTCGCGACCGGGGTTTTTTGTTTTTAATGGATATGGCCTCATTAGGTTGCCTTGTTCAAAAACTATGGAAAGATTATCTTAGGGTAAAGCCATAAACAATCCATTTAAAAAAATTAACTTTGTAGCTATATGAGCGACTCCATTAATCATGAATGCGGTATAGTACTTATCAGGCTTTTAAAGCCTTTGCACTATTACCGCAAAAAATATGGCTCGGCACGCTTCGGCTTGCATAAGTTGTATTTGGTAATGGAAAAGATGATTAACCGCGGGCAGGATGGGGCAGGGGTTGCCACCATTAAACTGGATACGGACCCGGGTACTCAATACATTGACAGGCTTCGCTCTACCCGCACACGTGCTACCTTAGATATTTTTACACAAATACACGATAATTTTAGCACTGCCGCCAAGCAATTTCCTGATAATTATAATGAAGTAGACTGGCAAAAACAAAACCTTCCTTTCTTAGGCGAATTGCTCATGGGGCATTTGCGTTATGGTACTTTTGGTAAAAATAATATAGAAAGCTGCCATCCTTTTTTGCGCGAGAACAATTGGAAAACCCGTAACCTGGTAGTTGCCGGCAACTTTAACCTGACTAATGTAGATGAGCTTTTTGAACACCTGGTAGAACTTGGGCAGCATCCGCGAGAGAAAGCCGATACCGTTACCGTAATGGAAAAGATTGGCCATTTTTTAGAAGTAGAAAATGATAAACTTTTCCGCATTTACAAAGCACAGGGTTACAACAATTATGAAATATCATCACTCATCGGCAAAAACTTAGACGTGGCGGCAGTACTTACCGAAGCCAGCAAACGCTGGGATGGAGGTTATGTAATGGGTGGTTTAATCGGTCACGGAGATGCTTTTGTGTTGCGCGACCCGCATGGCATTCGTCCTGCTTTTTATTATCACGATGATGAGATTGCCGTAGTTTGTTCCGAGCGCCCGATTATTCAAACCGTGTTTGATGTAAAGATTAGTGATGTAAAAGAAGTTACTCCGGGCCATGCACTTATTATTAAAAAAGACGGCACTATCCGCGAAGAAAAAGTAAACGACTCACCTAAAAAACTTTCCTGTTCTTTCGAACGTATTTATTTCTCCCGGGGTAATGATGCAGATATTTATTCTGAGCGGCACAGCTTGGGTGCCAACATGGTAGAGTCGGTATTAAAAGCTATTGATGGAGATTTGGTTAATACCGTTTTCAGTTACATACCCAACACCGCTGAGGTTGCCTTTGGTGGATTGGTAGATGGTATGAGAGACCGTTTGAATGTAGAGAAAACAAAAACACTTGCTTCCAATAAAAACTTATCTCCCAAAGAAATTAACGACCTGTTGCACATTCATCCGCGCATAGAAAAAATTGTTTTAAAAGATGCCAAGCAACGCACCTTTATTACCGATGATGCCCACCGCGATGATTTGGTAAGTTTGATATATGATATTACCTATGGTGTAGTGCGAAAAGGCATTGATACTTTAGTGGTGATGGATGATTCGATTGTGAGAGGTACCACCTTAAAACAAAGTATTTTAAAAATATTAGACAGACTGGAACCTAAGAAAATAGTAGTAGTTTCCTCTGCACCGCAAATTCGTTTCCCCGATTGTTATGGTATCGATATGGCTGTGCTGAATAAGTTTATAGCCTTTGAAGCCGCTATTGCCCTTTTAAAGGAAAGAGGTATGGAAAGCACCATTGAACAGGTTTATGAAAAAGCAAAAGCACAATTACTGTTGATAAAAGAAGAACAGGTAAACGTGGTAAAAGAAATATACAAACCTTTCACCGCTCAGGAAGTATCGGATAAAATTGCACAACTGCTTACACCAAAAGATTTAAAAGCCGAACTCCAGCTTATTTACCAGTCTATAGAAGGCCTGCATAGTTCTTGCCCAAACCATTTAGGCGATTGGTATTTTACAGGCAATTACCCAACACCGGGAGGTAATAGGGTGGCTAACAAAGCTTTTGTACATTTTATGGAGGGTAAACTCGTTAGGGCATATTAAAAAAATATGCAGGCTGTAAGTTTTTATATAGCACTCCCTTTTCTTTATTTAATCTCGCTGCTTCCATTTTGGTTATTGTATCGCATATCCGATTTGTTTTTTGTTATTATTTACTATGTTTTAGGTTATCGCAAAAAAGTTGTGATGGAGAATCTCCGTAACTCCTTCCCTGATAAATCCGAGAAAGAATTAAAGAAAATAGCTTTTGATTTTTACAGGTATCTCTGCGATTTATTTTTAGAAACCTTTAAAACCCTTACCATATCTAAGAAACAAATGCTTGCCCATTGCAAGATGAATGAAGAAACTCAAAAACTGTTCGATTCTTTTTATGTGCAACAACGAAGTATTATTTTGGTAATGGGGCATTTTGGTAATTGGGAATGGGCAGGTAATGTGGTTGACAGTACCAAGCACCAGCTCTTCGTTATTTATCATCAGCTAAGCAATAAATACTTTAATGAGTTAGTCATAAAAATGCGCACTCGTTTTGGTACTAAGCTTATCGAAATGAAAAGCACCTTGCGAGATATGGTAACTAACCGTAAAGAACTAACGGCAACAGCTTTTATTGCCGACCAAACACCCTTTCCTGAAAACGCTTATTGGACAACCTTCTTAAACCAAGATACACCTGTATTTACAGGAACCGAAAAAATTGCAAGCAAGTTCAACTATCCGGTGATTTATATAAGTGTAAAAAGAAGGAAGCGTGGGTATTATGAAATATTTGGCGAACTGCTTTTTGAAAATCCAAAAGAAACTAAAGAAGGGGATATATCAGAAGCACATACCCGCAGGTTAGAAAAGGATATTATAGAACAACCTGAAATATGGCTATGGAGTCATCGCCGCTGGAAACACAAGCGGAAGCAATAGTTTTTAGAAACTTCCTAAAACGTGCAATAATTTTTCAATCTGACTATTCCATAAAAGCGTTGATGATATTTTGTCCTCTGGTGTATCAGCAAAATCAACAACAATTAAAGAGATGTCATTTGTTAGGTCATCACGTTCAATTCTAAACTCAAAATAAGTATTGTCTTTTTTCTCAAGCCATTGATAACGCACGATGCTTTCTTCAATTAATTTAATCAAACGGGCAGGTTGTGGAACCTCATCCCATTTAAAAGAATAAATACCGTTTCTTATATCTACATCGTCGCAAAACCACTCGGATAAGCCCGGAGGCGTAGTTAAAAAATCAAATAAAATGGGTGTAGATGTGTGAATGGTATACTCTAATTCAAACTTTCCCGGAGGATCAGGTGTTTCATCTTGTAGTTTTATGTTATTTGTTTTTTTAGCTGGTTGAAATATGGGTTTTAAGTTTTTACCTGGCTCAGCTTTTTTAACTGCAATTTTTGATGATTTAACGGGTTTTTCAACTACTTGTTTTTTTACTGCAACAGCTTTTACCTTTACAACAGGCTTAGTTGTTTTCTTAATTTCAGTTATCTTTTTAGGCTGAACTTTTTTAGGAACAGGTTTAGCAATCTTTTTCTTTGCAACAACCTTCTTTTTTGAAGTCGCTTTTTTTATCGCTTTAGGTTTTTGTGCTTTAACTTTTTTAGGAGCTGTCTTTTTAACAACTTGAGCTTTTTTTGCTACAGGTTTAGAAGATTTGGATTTTGCTGTTTTCTTCTTTGAAATGCTATTTTTAGCCGTTTTTTTGCTTGTTTTTTTCGACATAATTTAAATTTATAAAAACCTTAAATGCGTTGCAATATATAACATTTTTTTTATCCGCCAACAAATTTTATACTTTCTTTAACTTAAATTAATGATAAAAGCTCTTCGGCTATTAAACGATTATTTTGCAAACGGGGTACTTTGTATTGTCCGCCCAGCTTGTTTTTACTACTTAACCATTTATAGAATATGCCTATGGGAAGGCTCTTTATTTCCGGAAACTTGATAACATATTCATT
This sequence comes from Bacteroidota bacterium, assembly GCA_003153315.1. GTDB lineage: Bacteria > Bacteroidota > Bacteroidia > B-17B0 > Aurantibacillaceae > PALSA-968. The sequence continues at coordinate 120,477 of PLYA01000010.1, read as the reverse complement.
GTATCGTTTGGCTTCATAGTCAGAATTAATCTGTTTTAAGGTCTTATCCAGCACATCAGCAAAAAAATCCAGATTATTGGGTTCTTTTTCGAACTCAATCAGCCATTGATGTTTACCATTGTTTTCTTCTTTAAATAAAGGTGCAACGGTATATTCGGTAATTTGGGCATGCGTCTTTTCGCAAGCTATTTTCAGAGCTTGTTCGGCATTGTGTATCATTAATTCCTCGCCAAAAACGTTTATAAAATGCTTAGTTCTTCCGGTAATAATAAAGCGGTAGGGGCTTAACGAGGTAAATTGTATCGTATCTCCCAGGCGGTAACGCCACAAGCCGGCATTGGTACTTATAACCACCTCATAAACGGTATCTTTATTTACTTCGGAGATATGGTATACCTTAGGATTTACTTTATTTATTTCCTGCTGAGGGATAAACTCATAAAAGATACCATAATCCAGCATTAACAACATCTCCTCACTATCGGGTTGGTCTTGTAAGCCTATAAACCCTTCAGATGCATTGTATATTTGCATATATTTTACACCATTATCTGAAAAAAGGCTTTTAAACTGCTCTTTATAGGGGGTAAAGCTTACGCCACCATGAAAGTAAACTTCCATATTGGGCCAAATCTCTTTTATAGAAGTAGTGTTTTTGTATTGAAGTATCCTGCGGGTTAAAACCAGCATCCATGAAGGAACTCCTGCCATGCTGGTAACATTTTCGTGCATGGTGGCACGTGCCATTTTATCCAGTTTTTCATCCCAGTTTTCGAGTAAAGCAATCTCTAATTCTGGTGCGCGGAAGTATTCTGCCCAAACAGGTAAATTTTGTATTACAATAGCACTTACATCGCCATGGTAAGACTCATAACTGCCCGTATATTGGGTTTGATGACTTCCACCAAGGGCAAGATTTTTACCGGTAAATAATTGCGTAGTAGGATTGTTTATGCAATGTAAAGTAACCATGTCCCTACCTCCCTTGTAGTGACAACCATCGAGACTTTCTTTGCTTACTGGCAGAAACTTGCTTTTATCGGTGGTGCCACTGCTTTTGGCAAACCATTTGATTTCGGTATTCCATAAAATATTTTGTTCTCCTTTTCTGACACGTTCTATAAAGGGCTTAAGTGTTTCGTAGTCCTGTAAAGGGATTTGTTCTTTAAAATCATAATAAGAATTGATGTTTGCGAAATGATGCTTTTTGCCAAACTCGGTGTCTTTTGCGGATTTAACGAGTTTGTATTGCCATTCGTCCTGCATTTCATTAGGGTACTTCATAAATAAGTCTATCTGGTGCATGCGTTTTTTCATGAACCAAGAAGCTATGGAGTTTAAAAATGCCATGTTCAAAATTAGAAGTTAATACGTAATTGTTTGCAGATGCCTAAATTATTTTAGTTCTGAGTTTAGGTTCTGTTAAATTATCTTGGAGTTTTACCTGAGCGCCCCTTTGGTTTATTTAAGTGTTCCAGAGTTTTGATACTTACTTAACCAGGTTTGTTTGAGGGGGAGTTCGAACGTGGTGTTTAATTCTTCCTGGGTTGAAAGGGCTATATTGAAAACGGGTGTATTTTCGTTTATGAGGCCTTCGTTTAAAAGCTGTGGTATTTTTGAAGAGTGGGTTACGAGGATTTCATTACCATTTTTGTAGGCAACCAATAATCTGTTTAGTAATGAAAGAGAGTATTTTTTTTCGAGTTCTTTTATGAACTGAAGTTGTTTATCTATGCTGCAACCTGAGGCGCTATATTGTGCTTCGTCTGCTTTTATGATAATAAAATGATGATGGCGGATTTCGAAGCTTGCGGAAAGTGCTTTGCCATGAGCATTCCAGGTGAGAAGAAAGTTTTGTATATCTGTTTTTAAATCGGTTTCGGTTTGATCGCTAAAGGTTTTATCGCTTAGATAAATCCATATTCGGTTTGTGTTCATGGTTAAAAAATGAGGGTACTCAAAGGTAGGAAACTTTATTTTCTTGAAGAGTTAAACTTTTGTACGCAGATGAGCTGGTCGTAATAAGACCCGATTGGTTTGTAGTAGGCATATATAGTGTAATCGTTTTCGGTTTCCCAATGGTCGCCTTCTATTTGGTTAGTTTGGGCAGCAGTTTTTCCATCAGGCAGGAAAACATACATGTAATCGTAATATCCTTGTTTAAGGTATAAATCGCATTCGTAGTTTTTGGTAAAGTAGTTGAAGGTCATTTTATTTTCTTTGGCAAAATGGTTGTCTGTGAGGTTTCCCAAGAGATAAAAATCCCCTTCGTTCATAGGAAACTCGAAAGGAAATTTGAAATGCACATGGGCGTATTCGGCTACTATATCCATAAGGCTACTGTCCCTTTCTTCGACGGTAATAAAAAAACGTCCGTTCATATCCTGTGTTTCAAAATAGCGCTTGAATGTTTTCACTTCATCGGGCAATAAGTTTACCTGCCAATTATTAAGTGAATTGCGGTAAATTTTGTCTGTGTTTCCGGTAACAAATTTGAAGTTTTTAAAAATTGCAGCGCGGTACTCATTACCTCCATCGAAATCGTTTGTGCCGTCATCATAATCATAGCTATATTCATTTGGCTTGATATAGATGGGTTGTATGTTATAAATAGCATTATCCCAACGACCATTTTGTTGCACAATGACTTTTAAATCATTTAGCTGGGGGAGGGTATAATCTGAAGTATAGAAGATGCTAAAATCAACTTCTTGTTTATTCATAAAATCGTCGGAGCCTGCTGCCTGGTGTATGTTTGCTTTTATAGTGACTTTGTTTGAGAATACCATGAAGCGGCGCGTAAAAACGGGTTTATCTTTAGCACCTGCGGTATATATTTTTAGGATGTAATTGCCTGTTTTGCTGATACGCATGTTGTTGTTTGGAAATGACCAAACATAATGCGTATAGCGCTGTGCGGTTCCCTGAGAAAAAGTGAATGTGGAAATTTTTTCTTCGATGGCATTTGGAAGATATTCCTGTGGGGAGAGGTCGGATGGTTTCCATAGGGCATCGCAATGTATGAGGGTATAGATATAGGTTTTATTATCGGCATCTAAATCATCAAAACTGAGGGAAAGATATTCACCGGCATCAAAATCTATAATGGGTGAGGAGAGTATAAAGGAGCTTTCGTGCAGTACTATGCTTTTGATGTTGGGTACATATACCCAATCTTCGTAGCGTATTTGATTGGTGTTTACGTATTCTTCAGTTACTTTTGATGCGGTATCATTTTGTGAAAAGGAAAATAAGCTACTCTGTAAGAAACAGAGAAGGAATAGTTTTCGTAAAATAATCTTCATTAATTTTTGATTAACTTGCCCGTGCCTGTACCGGATTTATGTATAACGGTTGGATTGCCACTATAGTATATATTGCCATGGTAACTAACAACGGCATCTAATTCACCTGTAACATTTATATTTGCTTGTCCAGTAGAATTATATACAATAAAAGAATATGCGGTTTGCAAATTTTGAGCGTTTACAAAACATTCTCCAACTGCATTTACCAAATGATTTTGAGCAGTTCCGTTTAAGTAAATATCTCCCGCACCATAGAGACTTCCCTTAATGGATTGTACATTAATGTTTAAATGTATATCACCGGAGTTATTAATTTTATAATTAATAGAGTCCTGTTTTATCATGTTTCCGCTATACATGATGCCTACACCATCTTGTATAAAAGATTCTATATAAGGCGCAGTAATATATACCGTAACATCATTATGACTACCTCTTACAAAATTACATTTGTTATTATTTTTTATTTGAAGTACTCCGCCGCTTACTACAGTGGAAATGTTTGATAACAAATGTTCGCCTGTTATTACTTTTACCGAATAGGAACTTACGGTAGCATCTTGTGTATAATAAACATCTATTTTATCAAATACATCCAGTGTGGTAAAGGCTTTTACATTACGTGTGTCAATTACAATTTTGCCATAGGACTTCAGGCAATCGCACATGTTTTGCTTTTTACAGGAATTAAACAGAAAAAGATAAGAGAGTAAAAAGATATATATACAAATGCGGTGAAGCATTTATTTATTTTACATCTAATAATTCAACATCAAATATTAGCCATGCGTTTGGAGGGATTACACCTTGTGCGCCAGCTGCCCCATAACCTAATGCCGGAGGAATGATGAATTTAGTTTTTCCACCTACCTTCATTAGCTGTAAACCTTCTGTCCAACCCGGTATTACCTGATTTAAAGGGAAAGTAGCCGGTTGACCTCTATCAACAGAGCTGTCGAATTTTTTGCCGTTTAATAAAGTACCTGTATAATGAACCGTTACCTGATTTGTAGCTAAAGGGGACGCTCCTGTTCCTTCTTTTTCAACAATATAACGTAGGCCTGTAGCAGTTACTTTTGCATTAGCGTACTTTTCATTTAACTCCTTATCCATGGCAGCTTGTTCAGCTTTAGCTTTTTCTTCGGCTTTTTTAGATACGTTTCCTTTTTCAAACTCAAATACTTTAGCAGCATCAAACTCTTCAGCCTTTTTTCCTTTACGAAGTATAGTAACAGTTTTTAATGTATCGTTTTGCAAAATAGCATCTACAACGTCCTGTCCTTTTACTACATGACCAAAAATGGTGTGCTTGTTATTTAACCAAGGGGTTTCAACATGCGTTATAAAGAACTGACTTCCGTTTGTGCCGGGGCCTGCATTTGCCATAGATAATATACCGGGGCATGAATGTTTTAATGTAGTATCAAACTCATCAGGAAACTTATATCCTGGGCCACCTTGTCCGGTACCTTGTGGGTCTCCACCCTGTACCATAAACTTAGGGATTACGCGGTGAAACTTTAATCCATCATAAAAAGGAACACCGTCTGCTTTGGCAGTATTTTTAATAACTCCCTCTGACAAGCCTACAAAATTTGCAGTTGTCATAGGTATTTTTTCAAACTCTAATAACAGGTATATATCACCACGGTTAGTAGTCATTTTAGCATACATACCATCGGCTTGTGTTTTTAAAAATTCTTTATCCATCTTAGAAATTTTTGGTTTTGATTTCTTTTGTCCCGATGCAATCATCGAAGCACATATTAATACGAGGGTTATTACTTTTTTCATTTAACTCACTATTTTTATATTTTCATAGGTTTCGTTGAATGCTTTGCATTTCAACAAAAATTGAATTTTATTTTTGAGCAGGGTTTACTTTTACAACTTCAATTTCAAATACTAAAGGAGAATATGGGGGTATTGGTCCTGAACCATTAGGCCCATAAGCAATAGCCGAAGGGCAAACAATTAATGCTTTGGTACCTACACTCATGGTTTGTAAAGCTTCGTCCCAAGCAGCAATTACCTGTTGTTGTCCTACGTTAAAACTAAATGCCTTATCATGTTTAGCAGACTCATCAAATACTTGTCCGTTGGTTAACATACCTTTGTATTTAACTTCTACGTTGTCCCCTTTTTTTACTTTTTCTCCCTTTCCTTTTTCTTTAATTACAATGTAAAGCCCACTTTCTGTAGGTTTCTCTCTAATTTTATTGTCTGCAAGATATTTTTTCATCAGACTGTCTTCGGCAGTTTTTGCTTTTTCTAAAAATGCTTCCTGTTTTGCTTTGTTTACCTTTTCAATTTCTTCTACTTTGGCAGAAGAATATACGCTATCAATTCTTACATGATATATGATGAATCCGGTAGAATCTAAAAACTTAGGAATAGGTTGGTGATAGTATTTATGGAACATAGAATCTATACGTAACATGAAAGAAGCACTATCTTTTTCGTGCATTTTTAGCATCATTTCAAACATATCACCCTTGTATTTTGGTAAATCAAGGCGCATGGCATAAGGTTGGCCCGGACGTAACATGGTTTTATAACTAAATAAAAGAGAATCTTTTTCGTTGGTCATGGTGTGAGACATAAATACAACATCACCCTTGTTAAGGGTTTTACTTTCATCTCCTTTTTTATCCAATTTAAAGTAAGATCCTGATATTTCTTCGTATCCCGGAAATTTACTGTTTTTGCAGGCAACTAATGAAAGTAATGCTGCGGCTGTAATTAAGATTGTTTTTTTCATTGTTTAATTTATGTCTACTATTTCTATTTGATAAACTAATGGTGTATAAGGTGGTACAGCTCCGTTGCTGCTTCCTTTTTCTCCAAAAGCGAGTTGCGAAGGTAATATTATTTTTGCTTTTTCACCTTTTTTCAGTTTATAAAGTGCAAGCTGTAATCCATCTATTAATTGCCCCTCTTGCCCCAGTATAAACTCAAAAGCCCAGTTGTTGGGCGTATAATCAACTAGGGTACCGTCTAAGAAATATCCTTTATAAAACAGCTTTATTTTTTTGCCTTTTTTAACAGAATCGAGCGTAGTAATTTTTGTCTTTTCCATAAAAGCATTGGCTGCAAATTCATTTACCAGTTTGCAGTTTTTTGTAACATAATCTTGTATTTGAACTACCTCTTTATCCCTTTGCTGATTGATAAACGTAGTCAAACTATCATTAAAAGCTTTAAATTGATTGGTATTTAATGTTCGTATTATTTTTATCGAGAATTTTACACAAGAATCCTTTGTACAAAAGAAAGGAATGGGTGAATTATAAAACTCTTTAAAGAACCTTTGTGTAGGAAACAGATATTCCAGGCTGTCGCCGACAGAAAAGCCATAAATGCTCTTTAAAAACACGGGTGAGTTCTTTGTAATAAAGAAGGACTGGTTGTTATTGTGCTTGGTATCCCAAAACAGGGAGTCTGCAAGTGTTTTACAGGAAGCTGAAATTAAAAGGCATTGGGATGAATCTGTTTTCTTTGTTTCATCGCCTAATGAAATTAGCTTATAGTAGAAATCCTTTTGTTTAGAATAGCCCTGATACGTTTTTGGTTTTTCTTTACAGGAAAATATTAAGATAAGTGATAGCAGTATATAAGCTACCTTGTTATGTTTAAATTTCATCTTACTCAATAGAAATAAGTTCAACCTCATAAACAACAGCGGCCTTGGGTGGAATTTTATCCCTATCACCAATTAAACCAAAAGCAAGGTGGGCAGGTAAAATAAAGATGGCTTTATCATCCAGGTGCATAAGCTGAATCCCTTCGTGTATCCCGCTTTCTACATTATCTGCTCCTACACTAAATTCTTTCGCACCTTTTTTATCGGATGAATAACATAAAGTACCATCCAGCAGAGAAACCTTGTAATTTACTTTTACTCTATTACCCTTTTCTACTTTCTTTTCTTTAGGGTTTTCTTTTATAAACAGGTAACGTAAACCTGTGCCTGTAATTTGCATATTGTAATTATGCGCCTTTACATAGGCATTTATTTCGTCGTTTTCCATCACAACGGCAGGTTTGTTAACCTGAATAATATCTTCTTTTAGTTTATTATAATTTATTACAACAGGCTTTTGTTTGGGTTTATCACTGCAGGAAATGTACAATGTACAATGTACAATGTACAAAAGGCCAATCGTAATATTACTGTAAACAGATTTCACAGATGGCTTTACCTTTTAAATAACTCTGTTTTGTGTTTTGGCAAAAGCTCAATAAACTTGTTTACTGTATCTTTTAAAGATAAATCGCTTTTAGCACCCGCAGCGTTTATGTGTCCACCACCATTAAAGTGTGCACGGGCAAATTTATTTACGTCAAACTTATTCTTGCTTCTAAAAGATATTCTGATAGCGCCTTCTTTTTCAGAAAAGAAAGCAGATAACTCTATCCCGCTAACAGATAAGGCATAGTTTACAATGCCTTCCGTATCCCCCTTTTTAAAGCCGAATTTTTTTAATTCTTCTTCACTAAGAGCCATGTATGCAGCTTTGTACTCCGGGATAAAGACAAGCTTTTCGTGCAAGCAATAGCCAAGTAATTTTAAACGATGTTGCGTATAGTCATCATACACATTGGCATAGATGGTTGCATTTTGAGCACCCGCTTCTATTAAAGATGCCGCTACCTGAAAGGTTTTTTGAGTGGTTGAAGAAAAACGAAAAGAGCCTGTGTCTGTCATAATACCGGTATACAAACAGGTAGCCATTTTTTTATCGACCACCTTTTTAGAATCGATGCCGCAAACAAAATCATAAATCAATTCACAGGTTGAAGAAGCTTTTTCATCATGAAAGTAATAATCAAACACTGTATCTGGTTTTTGATGATGATCTATTACTATCTTTTTAGAAGCAGAATTTCTAATCAGTTCACCTAAGGCATCAATACGGTTGTAATTATTAAAGTCGAGAATAAATACTAACTCGCTTTTATTTATCTGTTTCTTTACGGCTTCTTCATTCTTCTCAAACACCATAGATTGCTTACTGGCAGGCATCCAGGCTAAAAAATCGGGGAATGCATTAGGCACAATTACTTTTACGTTTTTACCCTTACCTTTCAGGTAATGATATAAACCCAAAGAGGAACCCATTGCATCACCGTCCGGGTTTACATGAGTTACGATAGAAATGGTTTTTGCTTTTGTAACAAGCTTTTTAAAAATACTAAAGGGAGTCTTTTGCATGTATTCGTTTTTAATTATTTTTATTTGGTACTCATGTATTCGCTTCGCTCGGCTGTGCTTCTTATTTATCTAAAATTAAAAATGCGGTTCTTCTGTTCTTTGCTTTGCCGGCAATGGTGCTGTTATCTGCAATAGGTTGGCTGGCACCATAGCCTTTAGCAGTTATTCTGTTTGCCGTAATGCCTTTGGTTTCTATATAAGTTTTCACATTCACGGCGCGTTTTTCCGAAAGGGCTTTGTTATCTGCATCACTGCCCACGTTATCGGTATGCCCTTGTATCTCAACCTTCATGCTCGGGTTAAGTTTTAAATACTCGGCAAACTCATCTAAGGTAATGAATGAGCGGGGGTATAAATCAGCTGCGCCGGTAGCGTACTCTATGTTATCTATTACAAAGACTTTGCCCTTTTCGGCTTTCTCCACATTAAGGGTAACAGGTGCCGGAGGTTTTTCAAAGGAGGTTTCTTTTACTTCTATGGTTTGTGAAGCGAAAGAATAATCGGGGGCTTTAACTGTAACAACCATAGGGTCTTTATTCTTCTTCAGGTTGATGGCTGCCACATAACTGCCGCTGCTAGAATCATACACGGCTTTGGTTATTTCTTTTGTTTTGGTGTTTTTTAATTCTACACTTGCATTGGAAACAGGTGTTCCATCAGCTTGTTTTACATCTCCGCGTAAAAAGGTAACGGCTTCGGGACGGGCTTCTTTGTATAAATCAAAGTAATAAATATCATACTTGCCAACGCCTTTGCCACGCACCTTACCTGCATCATTAGAACAGAAGTATCCGTTTAAACCATCCGTGCTCACAAAAAAGCCGGCATCATCTCCTTCGCCGTTTATGGGAGAACCAATGTTCTCAGGCTCTTTCCAGTTGCCTTTATCGTCCTTGTGAACAAAATAAATATCCAAGCCGCCAAAGCCAAACAAACCATCGCTGCTATAATAAAGCGTTTCAGAATCGGAGTGTATAAACGGGCATTTCTCAATACCGGATGTATTTATCTTTGGGCCTAAGTTTACGGGTGCCTGCCATTGCTTGGTAACAAGATTACGTTCGGTTTTCCAGATGTCAACCTTGCCTTGTCCGCCCGGCCTGTCGCTGGCAAAGTAGATGGTGTTACCATCGGCAGATATGGATGGTTGAGAATCCCAATAGATAGGATGATTGATGTTGGGTACTTTTTTAATATCCGTCCATTCGCCATCCACAAAATCGCTGTAGTATATATCGGCATTGGGCTGTGCGCCTCCTTCCATTTTAAAGATGGTATAAAACAAATGCTTGTTATCAATACTTAAACAGGCACCGCCTTCATTATCGTTTTGGTTAAAGGGCGGTTCCATGGGTTTGCCTATATCAAATTTACTATCGGGTTGTTTATGCGAAATCATAAACATTTCTTTCTCTTTATCGGTTTGATATACCTTGTCTTTACTCTGGTCGGGCACAGTACGCGTGAAAAGAAAAATAGTTTCGTCAGGCGAGAGATAAGGCAAATACTCGTTATTGGCAGTAGAAATTGGCAGCAGCACTTTAGGGTCGAAAGGAACGGTTTTCTTTTTCAACTCGGTTTCTTTCTTCACGGTCTTTACCATTTCTTTACTTTGGTATTGTTCAAACTGATAATCTTTAGAGAACTTTTTCTCATCATCATCGGTAAACTTTAAAAACAGGTTGAGGTATTTAACGGCAGAATCGTTCTTACCATCCTCGTAATAACTATAACCGATATAGTAGAAAGGCTGCGAATGTATTTTGGGGCAAGCCGCCACAGCTACCTTAAAATAAGGCAATGCAAGGTTGAAAGGAAGATTATCCAACTTACACTTTACAATAATTTCGTTACCCATTGCCATGGCAGCCTGTGCGTAGGCGGGTTCTAACTCCAATGCTTCTTTAAGATACTTTAAACGATCGGGTTTTTGGTATTTCTTTTTGTCGGTGCCTTTCTGATATAAACTAAGGGCTTTCTTGTTTTCGGGCTGCGGACAATCATCCTTTTTTTCCTCGTCTTGCGCAAAAGTCAAGGTTGAAGAACCAACTAGTAATAAAAGGGCAAGGGTTTTTAGTTGCATCAGGTGTGCGAAGATAATAATAAGAGTTAGTAGTTATAATGCAGAATTATAAGAGGTTTTTGGATGTTCGGGTGATTTAAGTAGATGCTAGTTAAATATTGAGGTATCTGTACAAGATATTTAGATAAGTGGGGTAGATATTTGAGGTGTTGGACAAAATATTAGACTATCTGTAAAAGATATTTAGCTGCTTGTACTAAATATTTGGGTAGGTGTATAAGGTATTTGGCTTCCTGTACTAAATATTTAGGTAGCTGTACAACGTATTTAGGTTCTTGTACTAAATATTTAGCTTCTTGTACAAAATGTTTGGGAGGTTTTGTTAAATTTTAGGAGTGGTTTTGTTAAAAAATGAGGTTTTATACTAAAGCAAAGGCAAAATAACCGCGGTTTTGCTTGGTTTATTGGGGAAAAAGAGCTAACTTGCTTTAAAATAAAATACCATGAACCAGAAACAAGAAGACGATGTAACGATGTTAAGCGCCGTGAAGAAAGTAATGGCGAATGTAACGTACAGCTCTATATGGGCTGGGAACCCTGTGTTTGTAAGTGCTGTGGGAACACACACCAACAACTTAAACACTATAAATTTAACTGCGGTGAACCAAGACCCCAATGTGCAGGGGGCTACGGATGCTAAAGAACAGTTGAAGGAAATGCTGATTGATAATGCAATAGCCTTAGCAAAGGCAGGAAAAGCTTATGCGGCGGCAAATAATAATGCGAATTTGAAAGCAGCCTGCTCGATAACAAAATCTGATTTGATACATACGAGTGAAGCGGGGTTGGCAAGTGTGTGCCAGACTTTATTTAATGCGGTGAACCCCTCTATTGGAAGTATGGCAGGCTATGGGCCGACTACTGCAACACAAACCACGCTACAGGGCAATATTACTGCGTTTGGTGCATTGGTGGGAACGCCACGCGCGGTGCAGGCTACGGGAGTTGCAGCTACTACGCTGATTGAAGGACAAGTGACTGATGCCATAACTTTTGTGGAAGAGCAACTGGATGGTTTGATGGAGCAATATAGAGTGAGCCAACCTGCTTTTTATGAGGCTTATTATGCTGCACGCAAACGTGTACACCACGGACACAGAACACGAGTTGTTGCTGAAGGTGTGATTACATTAAGTGGAGTGGCTGTGGCTGATGCGATAGTAACTTGCGAGGACGGAACACACAAGCACCATAAGAAAACGGATGCGAATGGGAAATACCATTTTTTGCTGCACCCGCCTGTGAATAGTGTAGTAAAGGTTGAACTAAGCGGACACCCCACACAAACGAAACCTGTGGTTAGTAACACGGCTACTACGGTGATAATAGATTTTAATTTTGGAACTGGTGGCGGTACTACACCAAGCGGTGGAGGAACTATAACGGGAGGGACTACGCCGCCGGCGACGAGTTAAGTTAGAAGAGCGGGGCGAAAGCCCCGTTTTTATTTCTTTTAATACTTTCTTTTTCCTTGACGAAAAAGAAACAAAAAGTCAAGACCAAACGATCTGCCACGCACAGGCTAAACTGCTCCGCGTTTGGTCGGGCGGCGCGCTGTAATGAAGGATATTTTTTGTGTATGTTTGAAAGAATATTAAAATTATGTCCAAAACTAAAACACCTGAAGAAGTAGGAAAAGCATTTGAAGACCACTTAGAAAAAGTAATCTTCGATGAAGCAAACTTTGTTTTAGTAAGAAAGACACCAGCATATCCTAAAGGTTCGGAAAGATATAATGAATCATTAAAAGAACCTGATTTCACGTTTAGATGTAAAGCAACTAATAGAGAATTTCATGTTGAAGCAAAGTTCCGTTCTAATTATAAGCCTAATAATAAAGTACCTGTGATTAAGCCCAATCAATTTGTTAGGTATTATGAGTATAATAAAATTGAAAAGCCTGTTTTAATTGCATTAGGTATTGGCGGCAAAGAATCCAAACCTGAAACTATTAGTTTAATTCCTCTTAATGAAATTAAATACTTGGAACTTTATGAATCTGTGATAAATAAATACAAAATTGATAATGCTAAATCTGTAGCTCAAGCAACGCTATTAAACCGCCTTAACATAGGTTGGAAACTCGAAGAAAAAACAAAAGCACCATCTATACTTGAGCATAATCAAACCCAAGATTCTATTATTGCTGCCAAAGAAGAAATAAGAAAAGTTAAACAGGATTCTGTTGTTGCTGCAAAGGAAGAAATAACAAAGGCAAAAGAAGATTCTATAGCTGCTGTTAAAGAACAAGTAGACAGAGAAAAACCATTAAAACTACCTTTAATTATAGCCGCCATTATAATTATGATAATTGGCTTTATTATTCTTTTTATCAGCTATTCAGAAAAGCAAAAGAAATTGCAAAATGAAGCAAAAGAAAAGGCAAAACAAGACTCTCTTTTAGCAGTTAAATTAAATATACGAAACAATATTGTATCTTACGTTAAAGCTACTCCTAATAAACCTAATTATACTCCTCCTTGTTGTTTCGGTCTTTTTTCGGATGGTACGTTATCTAATTTGAAGGTTAAGGTGAAAAATACAAGTGGCTATATGATTGATAATGTTAGGGTAGAAATTAAATACTTTAATTCATCTTATGCACCTGAAGGAAATCCTATAATTCTTAATTTTCCTAGTTTAGCAACAAACTCCATCGATTCTCTTATAGCTCAACCTCATGAAGGCAGATATTTCAAATGCAGCATTATGCAAAAGGGTATTAAATCTGTTGCTTTAGGATTGTAGTTTCTTCGCGTTATGGGATTGTAGTGGAAAGCCCACAGGCGTAACCGCCGAGGACTTGGAACGGAAAGCCCGCCCTTTGTAATCAAAGGGAACGCCCAAACTTCGACATTTCGATAGGCTCAATGTCCAGCGTAAAAGGCAAGGAACGCTCCAACACTACTTGTAAATCTCTTTCTTAGCAGCCAACAGGGTGTTTTTTAGCAAAGAGGCAATGGTCATTAAACCTACTCCACCCGGTACAGGGGTTATGTAAGCACATTTGGGTGAAACTTCATCAAATGCTACATCGCCCACCAGTTTATAACCGCTTTTGGTATCGGGGCTTGCTATGCGGTTAATGCCCACATCAATAACGGTAGCACCCTGTTTTACCATATCTGCCGTAACAAAATTGGGTTTGCCAATAGCAGCTATAATAATATCAGCCGCCAAAGTATATTGCTTTATGTTTTCTGTCTTGCTGTGGCAAAGCGTAACGGTGCAATTAGCATATTGCGTATTTTTTGCCATTAATATACTCATGGGGGAGCCCACAATGTTACTTCTGCCAATAACCACACAATGCTTGCCCTGTGTTGGAATTTTGTAATACTCCAACAGTTGAATAATGCCAAAGGGCGTTGCACTGATATAGGTTGGTAAATTTAAAACCAGCTTGCCCACATTTACGGGATGAAATCCGTCTACATCTTTACCGGGTTTTATAGCTTCAATTATTTTTTGTTCGGAGATGTGTTTCGGTAATGGTAATTGAACAATGTAACCGTCAATTTCTGCATTGTTATTTAGTTCTTCAAGCTTGTTTAAAAGTGTTTGTTCGGTAACATCGGTTTCAAACTTTATAAGAGAAGAAGTAACACCTACTCTTTCGCAGGTTTTAATTTTAGAATTTACATAAGCCATACTTGCCGGATTATCTCCTACTAATACAGCCGCTAAATGAGGTGTTTTTTTACCTGCTTGTTTTAACTCATTAACCTCTTGTTTAATTTGTTCGAGTACTTTTTCGGATACTTCTTTTCCGTTGATGAGAGTATATGGCATACTTTATAATACGTGCTTTTCTGCGTGATAAGATGAACGCACTAAGGGACCGCTTTCTACATACATAAAGCCTTTGGCAAGGGCTGCTTGACGGTATCTCTCAAATTGATCGGGATGCACAAATTCTGTTACCGGTAAGTTTTTAGGAGTAGGTTGCAGGTATTGACCTATGGTAACTACATCGCAATTCACGCTGCGTAAATCATCTAAAGCTTCTAATACTTCTTCTTCTCTCTCACCCAAACCAACCATAATACCGGACTTGGTTCGGATGCCTGCTTCCTTCACACGTTTTAAAACCTCTAAGCTACGTTCATACTTAGCTTGTATACGCACCTGTGGAGTTAATCGTTTTACGGTTTCTATGTTATGCGAAATAATATCTGGCTTAACATCTATCACACGTTGCAGATTCTCCCACTTGCCCATAAAATCTGGTATAAGTGTTTCAAACTTTGTTGCCGGACTTTCTTTACGTATTGCCTTAATAGTTTCTGCCCATATAATAGAACCTCCGTCTTTTAAATCATCTCTATCAACCGAAGTAATTACACAGTGTTTAACGTTCATCAGTTTTACAGAGTTTGCTACTCGCATGGGCTCATCCCAATCTGCCGGCAAAGGCCTTCCGGTAAATACAGAACAAAAACCACAAGAACGGGTACAGATGTTTCCAAGTATCATAAAGGTAGCGGTACCTGCACCCCAGCATTCGCCCATATTAGGGCAATTACCACTCTGACAAATAGTGTGCAGTTTGTGCTTATCTACAATATTACGGACTTTAATATATTCCTCGCCGGTAGGTAACTTAACACGCAGCCAATTTGGTTTGCGAGGCTTTTCCGTTACAATAGGGGTATTAATTTCTTGGGTTGTATCCATCACTTAAAACCAGCGTTTACCAAAATGAAAAGCAACATACAGCGTTACAAAAAAATTCTCTGCCTTATTAGGAGGCGCCATGATTCGTATAGCACTAGGGAAACAATCAATAACAGAGCCCAGTTCAATGGCTTTTATAGAATTGCTTCTATCTCCATATTCAAAGCTGAAACCTAATTTACCATACACACCCGGATATACTTTCATGTTTTGAATACCATCAAATACCGGCGACCTGCCCACTATATTAGCTTGATTTATAGAAGGAGTATAAGGTACATCTATAACGGTAGCATTGCCTCCCTGTGAAGAATCTACCTGCAAATAAACGGGCTTTGCAAAACAAATAGTAGCGCCAATGGAATACAGCATACGCACTTCAATACTTTTACGGTCTGCGCGCTCATATAAAGTTCGTTGAAAGCCGAAACCTCCGCGTATAAAAAGCAGGGCGTTTAATTTACCGTAATCATAACTTTTCCCACCACCATCAGCTTTTATGGCCATTTGTTTTGGGTGACGCATATTAAGCCCTTCAAATTCTATCAGTCTTTTTAATTTTCCGGTAACGTGCCAATACCTTCGGTAAATAGCACCAAAGCCACGCGAGTGCATATATACGCCGCCTGTGGCTTCGTTTCTAAAAAGCACATTTATATCTTTTCCCTGATCTAACGCCTGTTGTGCACTTTGCGAGAAAACAGTTTCACAAGAAATAAAACAAACAATAAGTATGGTTATCTTAAAAGAAATTCGCATTTTTTAGGAGGAACAAATGTACAATAATAATGCCTAATTGTTACTTTTGATGAAAAACAGAATTATGGCAAACACCGCAGAAATAATATACACCGGAAACCTGCATACGCAGGCAAAACATATGCAGTCGGGCACTGTAATTGCAACCGATGCACCAAAAGATAACCAGGGAGAAGGAGCCGCTTTTTCCCCAACCGATTTGCTGGCAACATCTTTAGCAACTTGTATCTTAACTACAATGGCCATTGTTGCAAAAAGAGATGGTATTAATATAGATAATACTAAAGCAGAAGTTATAAAAGTAATGGAAGCTAATCCGCGCAGGGTAGGGGAGGTATATATAAAGATTACATTTCCTAAAAGCTATGAAGAAAAAGAAAGAAAAATTTTAGAGAATACAGCACATGCATGTCCTGTTGCAAAAAGCTTACACCCCGACCTAAAACAAGTAATAGAATTTATTTACCCCTGAAAAAAGGGGCATTAAATTAAATATGGGTAGCAACCTTTTTAACAGGAGCTTGGCTATATGCGGCACAAGTGCCATGTTTGCTTCTGCAAGATGAAACAAATATTACAACTGCAACAACAAGTAAGGTAGTGGTTAAATGCTTTTTCATGGGGCTTAGTTTTAAAATGATTGAACAAAAATATAGCTATTATTGAAAACTACAAATTTTTATTAATATTTTATGCAAGAAAAATCTCCACAATTGGAACAAGGCTGGCTATGTGCTTTAAACGAGGAGTTTAAAAAAGACTATTTTCTGAAACTTAAAGAATTCTTAAAAGAGGAGAAGAGTAAGTACCGTATTTTCCCCGCAGGCAACCTTATTTTCAATGCTTTTAACCTTACTCCTTTTGATGAGGTTAAAGTTGTGATACTCGGACAAGACCCTTACCATGGTTTTGGACAGGCACACGGACTTTGTTTTTCGGTACCAGACGGAGTGAAGGCTCCACCTTCATTAATTAACATTTTTAAAGAAATAAAAGATGATATAGGGATTGAAATTCCGTCGACGGGCAATTTAACTCCTTGGGCAAAACAAGGTGTGTTGCTTTTAAATGCTACACTTACCGTAAGAGAAAATCAGGCAGGTTCTCATCAAAACAAAGGCTGGGAGGTTTTTACCGATGCTGTTATTAAAAAGCTATCGGATGAAAAAACCGGGCTGGTGTTTTTGCTTTGGGGTAATTATGCCAAGCAAAAAGGGGCTTTAATTGATGTTCAAAAACACCATGTGCTAACTGCCCCGCATCCGTCTCCCTTGGCAAGGGGAGGTTTTTTTAAATGCAAGCACTTTTCTAAAACCAACGAATTATTAAAACAGCAGGGGCAAACACCTATTGATTGGCAATTAGTGTAAATGCTTCTTATTCTAAGAATGACAAAAAAGTTTGCATTTATAAAAAAAGCCTTATATTTGCAGTCCTTAAAAAAAGAATAAGATGTATTTATCAACAGAAGTAAAGAAAGAAATTTTTAAAAAACACGGTGGTTCTGAGAAGAACACAGGTTCTACGGAGTCTCAGATTGCCCTATTTACACACCGTATTGGTCATTTAAGCGCTCATTTACAAACACATAAAAAAGATTTTGGCACACAACGTTCTCTGCTAAACTTAGTAGGTAAACGCCGTTCTTTGCTTGACTACTTAAAACGTCATGAATTAGAAAAATACAGGGCTTTGATTAAAACCCTTGATCTCCGTAAATAATGAACGGAATATAAATTTAACAAAAGGCATTCGGGATACCTCGAATGCCTTTTGTATTTAAAAGAGAAATTAATAACAAGTAAATATAAACCCGTTTCGGAAAGGCCGGAACACAAAACAGAAAAAACACATGTCACAATTAGGAACAACACACTCGTTCGATTTAGGAGATGGACGAACAGTAACACTGGAAACAGGCAAACTTGCCAAACAAGCCGATGGATCGGTAGTATTAAAAATAGGCGATACCATGCTATTGGCTACTATCGTATCATCTAAAGAAGCTAAAGAAGGCATTGATTTTTTACCCTTAACGGTAGATTACCAAGAGAAATATGCTGCTGCAGGTAGAATCCCGGGCTCTTTCTTTAGAAGAGAAGCTAAACTTTCTGATTACGAAGTACTAATAAGCCGTATAGTGGATCGCGCTATGCGTCCGCTATTCCCGGAAGATTACCATGCAGATATTCAATTAATGATTCAACTTATTTCTTCCGATAAAAAAACAATGCCCGATGCATTGGTTGGCCTTGCTGCTTCTGCAGCTGTGGCTGTATCGGATATTCCATTTAATGGACCCATTTCTGAAGTACGCGTTGGAAAGATTGAAGGTAAGTTGGTTTTAAACCCAAGTTTACAAGATTTGGATAAATCAACTTTAGATATGATTATTGCTGCATCGGCTACCGATATTTTGATGGTAGAAGGTGAGATGAGCGAAATAAGCGAAGCTGAAATGCTTGAAGCGATTAAGTTTGGACACGAAGCTATTAAAGGACATATTAAAGCCATCAAGGAATTTGCCATAAAAGCAGGTGCAAAACCTAAACGCGAGTATTGTCATGAGATAAATGATTTGGATTTAAAGAAAAGAGTTAGCGACGCTACGTACCAAAAAGTATACGATGTTGCTAAAATAGGTAACCCTGATAAAAACGCTCGTAAAGTTGCTTTTAAAGCGGTTTTAGAAGAGTATAAAAAATCGTTTACAGCAGAAGAGTTAAAAGAAAGAGAAGGACTGATTAATAAATACTATCATGGTGTTGAGTATGATGCAGTTCGTAGAGTTGCATTAGATACCAAACTACGTTTGGATGGCCGTAAAACAACTGATATCCGTCCTATTTGGAGCGAAGTGGCTTATTTGCCTGCTGCTCACGGTTCGGCGGTATTTACCCGCGGAGAAACGCAGTCATTAACTACAGTAACTTTAGGAACTAAATTAGACCAGCAGTTAATTGATGGTGCTTTTATAGAAGGAGAGAATAAATTCTTATTGCATTATAATTTCCCCGGTTTTTCTACAGGTGAGGTAAAACCAAACAGAGGTACTTCTCGTCGTGAGGTTGGACATGGTAACTTAGCTTTACGTGCACTTAAAAAAGTGTTGCCTGCAAGTTGTCCTTATACTATCCGCGTAGTATCTGATATCTTGGAAAGTAACGGTTCCTCATCCATGGCTACGGTTTGCGCAGGTACGCTTGCGCTAATGGATGCCGGTGTGCAAATAACCAAACCGGTTACGGGTATTGCCATGGGATTGATTACCGACGATAAGGGTAATTACGCTATCCTTTCCGACATCTTAGGAGACGAAGATCATTTAGGTGATATGGATTTTAAAGTTTGTGGTACTAAAGATGGTATCACGGCTGTACAGATGGATTTAAAAGTAAACGGGCTTCCTTACGAAGTAATGTCTCAGGCATTAAACCAGGCAAAAGAAGGTCGTTTGCATATCTTAAACGAAATCAGCAAAACACTTGCTGCACCTCGTACAGATTATAAACCACATGCCCCAAGATTATTGCAAATCGAGATTCCTCAGGATTTCATCGGTGCTGTAATCGGGCCGGGAGGTAAAATCATTCAGGAAATCCAAAAAACAACCAATACTACCATTACTATTACCGAAATTAACGGTAAAGGCTTGGTTGAAATCTTCGGAGAAGATGATGCCTCTGCAGGTGCTGCATTAGCCCGCATAAAAGGTATTGTTGCTATTCCTGAAATTGGCGAAGTGTACGATGCAAAAGTAAAAACGGTAATGCCGTATGGCGCTTTTGTAGAGTTTATGCCCGGTAAAGATGGTTTATTGCATATCTCTGAAGTTGATTGGAAAAGGTTAGACAGCCTTGAAGGTGTGTTGAAAGAAGGCGATATGATTCAGGTAAAATACATTGGCAACGATCCTAAAACAGGTAAATCTAAATTATCGCGTAAGGTACTGTTACCAAAACCAGAAGCACAGGCAGAAAATAAATAAGTCTTTAAAGGCAGTATTATAGAAATATAATGCTGCCTTTTTGTCTTTTATATATGTTAATTAGTATCTTTGTTAGAGTATGATTACGTTAAACAGAAAAGTTTATATGAATCTAAAGAACAAAATTGTTAAACTCCTTAACGAAAACAAGTACACTTACGGTGAACTTGCAGAGCATTTAAAACTTAGCGAAGCCGAGTTAGACCACGCCCTCGAAACCAAAACCCTTGAAGTTCGCACTTTAGAACTTATCTCCAAAGAACTCCGCATACCCCTATACAGCTTCTTCCGCGACCCCGATGAAATGGAAAAATATTTTTCCGAAGGTAAAGAACGTTATTACGACGTGAACATCTGGAGCGATCAGGAAGTAAGATACAAGTCCGAGATTACTGGCCTGAAAGACGACCTGCTGAAGCTTTCTGCCGAGGTAAAAAACAAAGACCTCCTTATCGAAGCCCTTGAAGGCGAGCTTAAAAAAGGCTGGACTAACAAGTAGATTGGTTAAAATCCAATACCCAATTAAGCATTTGAAACACCTATTGAAGCGGAAGCAACGCCTTGTTAAGAAATAGCAACAGCCGTTGAAGCAATTGCAATACCCAATGAAGCGGAAGCAACATCGATGCAAGAAATAGCAATACCGTATCAAGCAATCGCAATACCCGATGAAGCGGAAGCAATACCCCGTTAAGCAATAGCAACACCCATTGAAGCAATTGCAATGCCCAAGTAAGAAATAGCAACGGCGATGCAAGCAATTGCAATACCGAATGAAGAAATAGCAATGACTAATGAAGCGGAAGCAACGCCTATTAAAGAAATAGCAATACCCATTGAAGCAATTGCAATACCCAAGTAAGAAATAGCAACGCCGATGCAAGCAATTGCAAACGGACGATTATTATATGAGTTTCGTCGATAAACTTATCGTTTACTTTCTTTTTCCTTGACGAAAAAGAAACAAAAAGTNNTGCACCACGAAAGCCAACCTAAAGCGCATTCGCACCATCTCGCTCAAAAGCCCACTGGGCTTTTGCCGTAGCGCACGAGCTGCCCTGCTTTGCCCAGAAAACTTTCGGTTCGCTCCTTTCGTGGACACCTGCCCCAGATAGGTGTGAACGCTAACCGTAAGGGGAATTTAGTAAAAGAGAAGTGGTTTATTTATATTTGTATTCAAGCAAAAACAATGAACATAACGTATACCGTTTCGATTACTGATATAATTCAAGCAGTAGGTGTTGGACTTGGATTTCCAACTGCTGTTTGGGGTATCTTAAAATTATTTCGTAAGGATAAGGATAAAATAGAGCAATTAAATTCTCTTAGAGATATAGCAATAAGTCAAAATTCAGCTATTGGTAAAATGACAGAACAAATAATTGAATTATCAAAACAAACAGCTCAGTTCGAATACCAGTCGATTATATTCAAAGAGGCTAATGACTTATTGAAAGAACAAATCAAAATTCAAACGGATGCTTTACTTAGTGACAAAGACCATAAAGAAAAGTATTTAGAGTTAGAAAGAAAGAAAAGGAAATCTGATATACGACCATTTTTTAAAAAAACAACTGGACTTTCTAGTCAATCAATGTTTTCCTTAGTGTTTACTAATTACGGCGGGAGGGCATATCTTAAAGGTATCGAAGATATAAACGTGAATAATATTTCCATACATGCACAAATGAGGAAAGAACAAGAGATTGAGAAAAATGGTACTTATAATTTTTCTGCAACAGCAAATAACTCATATTTAGGAAATGATGTTCCTTATGAGATTACTCTTTTGTTCTGTGATGAAGATGACAATAAGTATAAACAAAAAATAAAAGGAGTTGGTTTTAATGTAGAGATTAGTCCGCCTGAAGAAAGATAATAAATCAACTTATAATAATGGATGTTGCGTTATGGGATTGTAGTGGAAAACCCACAGCCGTAATCGGCGAGGATTTGGAACGGAAAGCCCGACCTTTGTAATCAAAGGGAACGCCCAAATCTTAATTATAATTACTAATTTTGAAGCCTCAATCTTAAATTAAAATCATGCCAAAAGGAATCTTTAAAATACCAACACCAATTAACGAACCCATTAAAAACTACGCCCCGCAAAGTGCAGAGCGCAAAGAGTTGCAGGCAATGCTAAAACACCTGCGTGGGCAAGAGCTTGATATACCTATGTATATTGGCGGCAAAGAAATTCGCAGTAACGATAAGATACGTTTAGCCCCTCCTCATGACCATAAACATACCTTAGGGCATTTTCATAAGAGCACGAAAGAGCATGTAAAACAAGCCATAGATGCCGCCCTTGCAGCCAAAGAAAATTGGGCCGATTTAAGCTGGGAGCACCGCGCAAGCATCTTCCTGAAAGCTGCCGAATTAATTGCAGGCCCTTACCGTGCTAAGCTTAATGCAGCTACTATGCTGGGGCAAAGCAAAAATGCCTATCAGGCAGAGATTGACTCAGCATGCGAGATTACCGACTTCCTGCGTTTCAATGTTTCTTACATGTCTGATATTTATGCCGAGCAGCCTATATCAGGTCCGGGTGTTTGGAACAGGCTTGAGTGGCGCCCTTTAGAAGGATTTGTATATGCACTGACTCCGTTTAACTTTACGGCTATTGCCGGTAACCTACCTTCATCTTGCGCTATGATGGGCAACGTGGTGGTTTGGAAACCAAGCAACACACAGGTATATGCTGCTAATGTATTAATGGAAATTTTTAAAGAAGCGGGCGTACCTGATGGCGTAATTAACCTTATTTACCCAAGCGGACCCGATGCAGCTGAGGTTATTTTTAATCACAGAGATTTTGCCGGAATACATTTTACCGGAAGCACCGAAGTGTTTCAAAACATTTGGCAAACCATTGGCAACAATATTCATAAGTACAAATCGTATCCTCGTATTGTAGGCGAAACAGGAGGTAAAGATTTTATATTGGCACATAAGTCTGCCGATGTAAAAACGTTGGTAACTGCCATCAGCAGAGGTGCCTTTGAGTATCAGGGACAAAAATGCTCAGCTGCATCGCGTGTTTACATTCCTTCTAATTTGTGGAACGAAGTAAAGACATTATTGGTTGCCGATTTGAAGAGTATGAAGATGGGCCCTACCGAAGACTTTACCAACTTTATTAATGCGGTTATTGATGAGAAGAGTTTCGATAAATTAGCTAAGTATATAGAAGCCGCCAAGAAAGATAAAGATGTTGAGGTGATTGCCGGAGGTAATTACGATAAAAGTAAAGGTTACTTTATAGAGCCTACTGTTATTGTGGCAAAAGACCCCAAGTACGTTACCATGTGCGAAGAGTTATTCGGACCTGTGCTAACCATACATGTGTATGATGAAAATAAGTTTGAAGAAATTTGCACTGTAGTAGATTCTACTTCCATCTATGCGTTAACGGGTGCTATTATTGCACAAGACCGTTACGCTATTGAACTGGCAACTAAAAAACTGGTAAACAGTGCAGGTAATTTTTATATAAACGATAAATGTACCGGGGCAGTAGTTGGTCAACAACCATTTGGTGGTGCGCGTGGCAGCGGAACAAACGATAAAGCCGGAGCAAAGATTAACTTATTGCGTTGGGTAACACCGCGTACAATTAAAGAAACTTTTGTTCCCGCAGTAGATTACCGTTATCCGTTTTTGCAGGCTGATTAAGAGTTAATCCGTTTTCAGAAAAAGCCTACTGAATTTATTTCACAAAGAATGTTAAGCTGTTAGTATTACCTCAGCCCTTTGAGATACTTTTGTTAAAACAAAACAAATGAAAAAGCTAATTTATATCGGATGTTTTATTGCAGCAATAAGCATCACTTCCTGCCGTGTAGTTAGACCCGGCGAAATAGGTATTAAACAAACTTTGGGCAAAATGCATGGCGGATCGCGTCAACCGGGTTCTGTGGCTTTCTTTCCGTTTACAACAAAAGTGATTAAAATAAATACTCGTACGGTAGAGTCTTTTCAGGCATTACCTTTACCTACGAAAGAAGGTTTAAGTGTAAATGCAGAATTAAGTTTGTTATATCACATCCGTCCTGAAGAAGCATCTAATGTATATCAGAAGTTCGGTACTAATTATCAGGAAGTAGTAGTACTGAGTAATTTTCGCGCAACAGCTCGTGCTATAAGCGCCAATTACTATGCTAAAGAGTTATATGCTATTGCCCGACAAAAGGTTGAAAAAGCTATTTTAGATGAACTTAAGGCACATATAGAACAATATGGTTTTGTAATTGATGCCGTTCTTTTAAAGGATGTAGTTTTACCTCCGCAAATTATGGCATCTATAGAAAGTAAAGTGCAGGCAGAACAAGATGCACTTAAAATGGAGTTTGTGATTGATAAAGAAAAAAAGGAAGCAGAACGTAAGCGAATTGAAGCAGAAGGTATCAAAGCCTATAATGATATTGTAACCCAATCATTAAATGATAAAATATTAGAAAACAATCGCATTAAAATGTACGAAGCATTAATGAGGTCGGGCAACTCTAAAGTTATTATTACCAATGGAACAAGTCCTTTATTAAATAGCATCAATACAGAAGTCAGCGATAAGAAGTAAAACCTGAGCTATGCTATTAGTTAGTATATTTATAAATTAAGTCTTTTGTTTTTTCTTTTTAGCGGCAGGAAATAATACGTTGTTTAATATCAAGCGGTATCCTGCCGAGTTTGGATGCAAGCTTAAATCAGTTGGGGGGTCTTCTACGCGGTGTTGATAATCTTCGGGGTCATGACCACCATAGAAAGTCCAGGTGCCTTTACCATGTTCGCCATGTATATAACGCGCTTCATTAGCTGCTTTGTTCTCACCCATTATTAAAACATTTTTCTTTACATAACTTCTATCAAAAGCAACGGTTTGTCCCCAAAAACCTTTTATTAATTGCTCATGGTTTTGACATAACATGCTTGGTATAGGATCCCACTTGGCAGAAAACTCAAATAAGGAAAAATAATCATTCTCTTTGGTTACTCCATATTTCTGCATCCGCGTGTTATAGGTATCTATTGTAGAAAATTCATATTCTGCAGGGTTTGTGCTTAAAGTGAAATTCTCGAAAGCAAAACATTTATTATAATCAATCTTTTTATTCATATCAGGGTCGGCAGGGTCACCATCAAACATGGGACCACAAATATCAACTCCTTCGGCAGCCAAGGCAATGTCATAACTATCAGTAGCAGAGCACATGGCAAACATAAAACCACCACCTGCTACAAAATCACGAACCTTTTTGGCAACAGCTAATTTCATTTGTGAGACCTTAGTAAAGCCAAGTTTCTTAGCCATGGCTTCGTTCTCTCTTACTTCGGTTTGATACCAAGCTGTGTTTCTAGAGCCAAACCAAAAACGACCATACTGCCCAGTAAAATCTTCATGATGCAAATGCATCCAATCATATTCGGCTAATTTTCCGTCCATCACTTCCTCGTCATAAACAATGTCGTAAGGAATTTCCGCATAGTTTAAAACCAATGTTACCGCATCATCCCAGGGTTGTTTACCTTTGGGAGAATACACAGCAATACGAGGTGCTTTTTCTAACTTAACCGCATCCTGATTTAATTCGGGGTTAGAAATCTCCTGCAAAATAGCAGTGCTTTTAGCGTCGGGAATTACCTCATAACTAATACCGCGTATGTTACATTCATCTATAAAAACCTTGTCGTTTCTAAACATAAAACTACCGCCACGATAATTTAATAGCCAATATATTTCAATATCATGCTTAAGAGCAAAGTAGGCTAAGCCATAAGCTTTAAGATGGTTCTTCTGGGTATTATCCATGGGGATTAATAGCTGTGAACTAAAACTGCTAAACGATAGAGAGATGAGAAGAAATAAAAATATGAGGCGTTTCATTTATGCTAAAAAATAAGAAGCACTAAGATACGAAGTATTTTTGTCGGACATTAGGAATTACTTTAAATATAAGTAAATGCGCTACAGATTTAGGGATACCATTAGCTATAAATCATTAAATTTGCGGCCTCTTTAAAAAGTGATACAAGCCCAAACTGAAATACCGGATGCTACGCAGACTATTGCGGTTAGTTATTCTAAAGTACAGGGATTTATAAAACTTACCAAATTCAGATTGTCTTTTTTGGTGGTGCTATCGGCTGTTATCAGCTACTTTACCGTAACCGATATGTTTGTGTGGCAAAAGCTGGTTGCCATTATTTGCGGAGGCTTTTTAGTTACGGCTGCTGCCAATGGGTTTAACCAGGTAATAGAAAGAGAGCTTGATAAATTGATGACCCGCACTTGCCAGCGCCCACTTCCTTTGGGTATTTTATCTCCTGCCGAAGCGTTGATTTTTTGCAGCATTTGTGCCATTAGTGGTATTTCTATTCTGTTTGTATATGCTAATATATTGTCCGCCCTATTGGGTGCCTTATCAGTTATATTATATGCAGGAGTTTATACACCATTAAAACGCATAACACCTTTCTCTGTTTTTGTAGGGGCTTTTCCGGGGGCAATTCCTACACTTATTGGCGCGGTAGCTGCTACCTCAGATTTTGGTGAGATTACTTTTTATGCATGGATACTATTTGCGGTGCAGTTTATGTGGCAGTTCCCTCACTTTTGGGCAATTGCATGGGTTAGTCATGATGATTATAAGAAAGCAGGTTTCTTTATGCTTCCTTCTTTAGGCGGGCGAGATAAAAGTTCTGCTTTTCAAATTGTGGTTTATACCATCTTTTTAATTCCGGTTAGTTTAATGCCCAATGTATTTGGTTTAAGCACCTGGGCAGCGGGCATGTTTACTTTTTTATGCGGATTATTTTTTCTGGCACAAGCCTTAACGCTTTACTATAAATTAGATGTGGCATCGGCTCGCAAGCTTATGTTTGGTTCTTTTTTATACTTACCCTTAGTTCAACTTATTATTATGTGCGGCGCTATATGGAAATAAATCAAGTATCTGAACAAGCCACACTGGCTAAAGCAAAAAAGCAACTTTTATACTGGGGTATGGCAAGCATGACCATCTTCTTTGCTGCTTTTTGCAGTTATTATTTAGTGGTTCATGAAAATGCCAATTGGCTTACATTTAACTTGCCAGCTACGTTTTATATAAGCACCGCGCTTATTATAATAAGCAGCGGCACTATGTATTGGGCTCAGCAATCGGCTAAAAAAGGCAATACCCAAGCCATTAAAACAGCCCTTGTTATTACACTTTTATTAGGAATAGCTTTTTGTGTATCGCAAATGCAAGGCTGGAAAGCTTTATACAGCCATGGTATTGTGTTTGCCGGAAGAACCAGCAATTTAGCAGGTTCTATTTTATACGTAATAACTTCTATGCATTTTTTGCATATTATTGCGGGTTTAATTACCTTGTTAATAACCTGGACTAACTCGTTAAAAAACAAATACACTCCACAAAACTATTTGGGTTTAAGCCTCTGTGCAATCTTCTGGCACTTTTTAGATGTGCTTTGGGTAATATTATTTCTTTTTTTATATTATTTTCGCTAAAATTGCAGCGTTTTTAATCACAAAGAAATTATTTAAACAGAATATATGTCGCACTCAGTAGAAATAGACTCAAAAACCGCATGGAGCGGTGGGCAATCACCTTTCCGTATGAGCTACGGAAAAATATTCATGTGGTTCTTCCTTGTATCAGATGCTTTAACTTTTAGCGGTTTGCTTTGCGCTTATGGCTTTATTCGTCATAAATATGTAAGTGTTTGGCCTGTTGCAGAAAACGTGTTTACCCACTTTCCTGGTGTAACCGCTCATATTCCTTTGGCGTATGTGGGTTTAATGACTTTTATTCTGATTATGAGTTCGGTTACGATGGTGCTTGCCGTAGAGGCTGGGCATAGAAACGACCGAAAAGGGGTTACTCTTTGGATGTTCTTTACTATTATAGGTGGTTTAATGTTTGTGGGTTCTCAGGCTTGGGAGTGGTATCATTTTATTGAAGGGACAGAAGCAGGTGCTATGCGTCAGGTTTGGGATATTGACCAAGGTAAGTATGTAACTCAATTAATTCATGGCGCAAACATGACTTATAATGAATATGGCGTACCTCAGTTCGCTAACTTCTTTTTCTTTATTACGGGTTTTCACGGTTTCCACGTATTTAGCGGAGTGGTTATTAATTGCGTTATCTTTATTAATGTATTGTTGGGTACATATGAAAGACGCGGCCATTATGAAATGATTGAAAAAGTTGGTCTTTATTGGCACTTTGTAGATTTGGTGTGGGTATTTGTATTTACCTTCTTCTATCTGTTGTAAAAATAAATAAATTAAAAAATCAGTATATGAGCGAATTTCACGATGATTACCCGAGTTATGAAACCATGTATCAACATGATGAAGCGCATGGTAAACAAATACGCAGCAAACTATGGAAAGTGTTTTGGCTATTACTTGCCATTACTTTATTAGAACTTTTTGTAGGTTTTAATGCCACCAAATGGGGTTTATTGGGCGGTGGTTTTTTAAAGGTATTCTTTATATTCTTTACACTGGTAAAAGCGGGTGGAATTGTACTGGTGTTTATGCACTTAATAGATGAAACCAAATTCTTTAGATATACTATTTTAATGCCTTATACTATTTTTATATCCTACCTTATATTTATTATTTTGGTAGAGGGTACTTATTGCGGTTATCCTGAAAATAAAACAAAAGTGGATCCTATTTATAAAGAACAACAAAGGGAATTGCGCGAACATCATCATCAGCCTATGCCTGCTGAATTATTAGAAGCTAATCCGGGTGAAACACCTAAAGCAACTGAAAAACACGGAGAGTAATAGATTATTAAAAAGAGCTTATTATGTCACACCACGAAGAACATAACCACGAGAAACCAAAAAGAGTTTATTTTGGAATACCTTTTTATTTTGCATTAACTTTTTGGTTTTTTATTTTCCTTTGTTTAAAAGCCTGTGACGGACCGAAAGATAATGGTTGTTGTAAAGAAGGTAAAGAATGCAGCAAAGAGTGTATGGAAAAATGCAAAGCAGAAGGAAAAGAGGGTTGCCAAGAAAAAGAAGAGGTGAAGGAAGAAAAGAAAGATGCTGCCGCTGCTGAAGAGAAAAAAGAAGAGCCTGCCGCTAAAGAAGGTGAATCAAAAGCAGAGGAAAAACCTGCTTCCGAAGAAAAACACTAAGTAAATTAGTTTTAATAAAGCTAAAGCCTCTTTTGTAACGGGGCTTTTTTGTTTGTGTTAGTTAAACTTCTTCTTAAAAAACTCCCACAAAACAATGCCGGCGCTAACGGCAATATTTAAAGAATGTTTGGTGCCGCCCTGTGCAATTTCAATTGCGGCATCGCAATTATCAATTACTTGTTGTTGCACGCCCTCTACTTCGTTGCCAAACACAAGGGCGTATTTCTGCTCGGGGTTAATGGTAAATGTATGCAGGGGTATGGCCTGTTGGGTTTGCTCTACCGCACAAAGGATAT
Organism: Bacteroidota bacterium; assembly: GCA_003153315.1. GTDB lineage: Bacteria > Bacteroidota > Bacteroidia > B-17B0 > Aurantibacillaceae > PALSA-968. Next base: position 90,981 of record PLYA01000010.1, on the reverse strand, counting down.
AACCGTCTTGCTTTAGTTTATCCAGTAATAGTATAATATTGTTTTCATGTTTCCATTGCACACTTTCGGTAGCGCCCAAAGCGGTTTTATTAATCTCTTTGTTGGGGGGTGTTCCGGTAAAGCCGCATAAATAAAGGGTTTTGATGGCAAAGGCATCGCAGCTTCTAAATACCGAACCCACATTATGCAAACTGCGTACGTTATCGAGCACCACCACCAAGGGTGTCTTCTTAATGTTTTTAAATTCTTCTATTGTTTTTCTGCCCAATTCCTCGTTTTTCAGCTTTATATCCATGGTGATTTTTTAATTTTTTAATTTTAGAATTATGTTTAATATTGCGACTTGTAATTTTTCATTAAAACAATAAAACATGCAAAATAATACAATTAAATTATTATCGGTTGTTGCGGGTTCGGCAATTTTACTTACTGCCTGTGATGGATTAGGTAAAATGGTTAAAAAGCAAAACCTGGTTACACACGATGTTACTCCTAAGCCTCTAGAAGAAAAAGCCGATAGTGTTGCTTTTACTATTTCCGGAAAATATCCTGCTAAACTTTTTTATAAAAAGGCAGTTGTAACCATTACACCTGTTATTAAATTTACCGCTGGTGGCGAAAAAGCCCTTGAGCCTGTTACTTTATTAGGTGAAAGTGCGACAGGAAACGGACAAAAAATACCTTATGAAAAAGGTGGTACTTATTCTAAAACGTTTAGCACGGCTTATGAGCCCGGTATGAAAGTTGCTAAGCTTGAAATTCGTGCAAAAGGTGTAAAAAGCGGAAGTACAAAAGAGAAAGAATTTAAAGGTATTGAAATTGCAGACGGAACCATTATTACCCCGCTTTTGGTACGTAATGATGAGAAGGGAATTTTTGCAAAAGATGCTTTTGTAAAAACTGCTCCGGCTAACCAAACTACACATATTTATTATGTGATAAACCAATCAAATGTTCGTGCAGAAGAAATGAAAAGTGCCGAAATGAAAGGTATAAGCGATTTTATTAAAGCTAATTTAAGCAGTCAATGGTATGAGTTTAAAGGAATTGATGTTTCTGCTTACGCGTCACCGGATGGAGAAACTGATAAGAACGAGCATTTAGCTCAAGACCGTGCTAAAACGGCTACTGATGCTATGGTTGGTACATTTAAAAAGCACGAAGACAAAAAAGTAACTTTTGGTAAAACAAAAGATCAATACAAAACCATTACTACCCGTGAAGACTGGGAAGGTTTTAAAGCTGCTATGCAGTCTTCTACCATGAAAGATAAAGATTTGGTTTTGCGGGTGCTTACTATGTATAATGATGCCGACCAACGTCGTAAAGAAATTAAAAACTTAGCGGCAACTTATAAAGAGTTAGCTGAGCAAATCCTTCCAAAACTTCGTCGTGCAGAGATAACTGTTATGGTTGATAAAAAATCCCGTACAGATGAAATGATTTCTCGTTTGGCTACTTCACATCCTGATTCTTTAAGCGTAGAAGAATTATTGTATGCAGGTACGTTAACTACCGATTTGAATACTAAACTAAGTATTTATCAGGCTGCTGAAAAACAATATGGCAGCGATTGGAGAACCAGCAACAACTTAGGTGTTGTATTGTTGATGAATAACAAAGTAGACGATGCAAAAGCTGCTTTTGATCGTGCAACTGCCAATGCAAATGGTAACCCTATTTTAATGAACAACACAGGCATTATCTCTTCTAAAGCCGGAGACCGCAAAACTGCTATGGATTATTATAGCAAAGCAAGCGGAGCGGGTTCTGAAGTAAATTATAACAAAGGTATTTTAGATATACGCAACGGTAAATACGCTGATGCTGTAACTGACTTTGGAAGTTACAAAGGCTTTAACTTAGCTTTAGCACAATTATTAAACGGTAGCCCTGAAAGTGTGAATGGTACTATTGATGCCAGCAGCGAAAAAGAAATGGCTATGAGTTATTATTTAAAAGCTATCGCATCTGCCCGCAAAGGTGATGCTACAGGTGGAATGACTACTTTAAAAACTGCTATTGATAAAGATGCTTCTTTAAAAGCAATGGCAAAAGATGATTGCGAATTTTTGAAATGGAGAGATAATGCAGATTTCAAAGCGTTAACTAACTAAGAAATATTTTAAAATAATAGGGAAAGCCCGCACTAAGCGGGCTTTTTTATTGATATAATTTTCTGGTTGGGTTAAAGAGTTAATAAAATCAATTGGAAATTGTTTTACATTATCTTAAATTTGAATTTTACTTTATACTTTATTTAAATGACCTTACTTGGAAAAGTAATAAAGAAAACCATTGAAATTCGCGGAAAAATACCCAAACGGAACCGCAATCAGGGTGTTTTTAAAAAACAAGCTAAGGTTCTGCAATCTTTAATGCGGAAAGCTCAGTTTACCGCCTTTGGAGAACACTATCAGTTTGCCAAACTTCTTCAAGAAAAAAATGTGGTAAAAGCCTTTGCACAAAATGTGCCTGTGCATGATTACAACAGTATGTTTAAAAACTGGTGGTATCGTTCACTTAACGGAGAACCTTTTGTTACCTGGCCCGGACAAATACAGTATTTTGCGCTAAGCTCGGGTACATCAGAGGCATCCAGTAAACATATACCTGTAACTAAAGATATGCTTAAAGCCATTAAGCGGGTAGGGGTTAGGCAAATACTAAGTACGGCAAATTTTAACCTGCCCGAAGAGCATTTCAGAAAAGGTATTTTAATGATTGGGGGAAGTACCCACTTAAACTATAATGGCACTTATTATGAAGGTGATTTAAGCGGTATTACTACAGGCAATATTCCCTTTTGGTTTCAATTCTTTTATAAACCGGGTCCTCGTATAGCAAGATATACCGATTGGAATACCAAGCTGGAAGAAATTACCCTGAATGCTAAGAACTGGGACATAGGTATTGTATGTGGTGTACCGGCTTGGGTGCAAATTCTGTTCGAGAAAATAATTAATCATTACAAAGTAAAAACCATTCACGATATATGGCCAAATCTGCGCATTTATGTTAGCGGAGGCGTGGCTATTAGTCCGTATGTACATTCCTTTGAAAAACTCACTTCATTCCCACTCACTTTTATTGAAACCTATCTGGCATCAGAAGGTTATATTGCCTACCAGAACAATCCGGATGCAGGCGGGCCTATGCAGTTGGTTACCGATAACGGTATTTATTTTGAGTTTGTTCCGTTTACCGATGATAACTTTGATGCCGAAGGAAATATTAAATCAAATCCGCAAACACTTAACATTACTCAAGTTGAAGAGGAAAAAGATTATGCTATATTGCTTAGCACCTGTGCCGGGGCCTGGCGCTATTTAATTGGTGATGTAATTAAGTTTACTTCGGTAGATGATGCTGAAATTTTAATTACTGGACGTACCAAGCATTTCTTAAGCCTTTGCGGAGAGCATTTAAGTGTAGATAATATGAATAAAGCACTTAGCCTTACCTGTGCCGAAATGAATTTAGAGATTAATGAATATTGCGTATGTGGCATTAAATACCAAAGCTTGTTTGCACACAAATGGTATGTAGCTACCGATAAAAAAATTGATACTAATCTGCTAAAGGAAAAAATTGATGCCCATTTAAAAATAGTAAATGACGATTATCGTGTAGAAAGAATATCGGCATTGAAGGATATTTTTGTAGAAGCCCTGCCTCAGCAACTGTTTATAGACTTTTTGCATCGTAAAGGAAAAGTAGGTGCGCAAACCAAGTTTCCTCGTGTACTAAAGGGTAAAACCTTAGATGAATGGAATAACTTTCTAAAAGAAAAAGGATATACCCCTTAATTTAGTTTTACCATCCTAAAATGGATGTTATCAAATCGTTAAGATTTCACTTGAAATTTACCAAGTATCAATGTTTTTGCTATTTTAGTCGCCCTTTAATGAAAAAGCCCTTTACATATATAGTACTGTTCTTCGCTTTACTAAGCATCTCTTTTTCTATTGCCAAAACAACAGATGGTAAACCTCCTGTGCCTCCTGATAAACGTGATACGCTTAATGCAACACCAATAAAGCCTATTAGCAGAGATGAGTTGGTTTATATGGTAGATAGCATCTTGGATTTAGATACCATATCGCTAAAAACTATTGAAATGCTTAATTTGTATAGTGCCGAATTGGAAAAGATGAAAACCAAGAAGCTAAACAATCTGCCTGCTACTGATTTCTATGATTCGTTTGATGAACAGACTTGTTTTACACTTGCCCCCGATGAATGTTTGCCTGATACACTAAAACTCCTTATTACCAATGACTCTTTGGGGGTTTATGCCCCTCCAATTTGTGGCATAGTTACTTCAAACTATGGGTGGAGGGATAACCGTATGCATAAAGGCATTGATATTGATTTAAGACGTGGCGCACCTGTGTCCGCTGCTTTTGATGGCATGGTACGTATTGCCCGTTATAATGGTGGCTATGGCAACGTGGTTATTGTTAGACACTATAATGGTTTGGAAACCGTTTATGCACATCTTTCTAAGATAAAAGTAAAAGCAGGACAAGTAGTCGTAGCCGGACAAACCGTTGGATTAGGTGGTGCAACAGGGCGTGCAACAGGTTCCCATCTGCATTTTGAAATACGTTTTAAGGGGCATGCGCTTAATCCGGCAAACTTTATTTCGTTTACTCAAAACAAAACCTTTAACGATACACTTATTATTCGCAAATCTAAATATGGCATAGCTGCTTTTCCTGCTAATGCCAGTATATATACCGTGCAGCGAGGCGATAGCTGGTTTGAAGTAGCCAAGCGTTATGGTTTAACTACGATGCAACTGGCTTCGCTTAATGCATCCGACAAACGGTTTTACCTTAGAGTAGGGCAAAAAATAAGAATCAATTAATTACTTTCTAATCATAGTAGTGGTATTTGCCTGAGCGGTGGGCATTATAACCACTTCGTTAATGTTTACGTGTGGCGGACGGGAAGCTATCCAATAAATGGTTTCGGCAATATCTTCGGCAACTAAGGGCTGTATGCCTTCATAAACCTTTTTGGCTCTGTCTTCATCTCCATGAAAACGAACAATGCTAAACTCGGTCTCTACCATGCCCGGGTTAACAGATGATACTTTTATGTTGTGCGGCAGCATCTCTATACGCATGGCTTTGGTAAGGGCATCAACCGCAAACTTGGTGGCGCAATATACGTTGCCGTTGGGATAAACTTCTTTACCGGCAATAGAACCCATGTTAATGATATGTCCTTTTTTGCGGGCAATCATTCCCTCTGCTATTTGTCGGGTAATGTATAGAAGCCCTTTTACGTTGGTGTCTATCATTAGATCCCAATCAGTAATGTTGCCCTCCTGCAGGGTAGCTAATCCGGCTGAAAGCCCCGCATTATTTATTAATACATCGATGTTTTTAAATTGAGCAGGCAATGAGGCTATGTTGGTTTTCACTTCCTCGGCTTTTTGCACATCAAAACAAAGGGTGTGTACATTAATGTTGTAAGCCGTTATTAATTCTTCGGCAAGAATTTGCAAACGTTCTTTTCTTCTGCCCATAATAACCAAATCATATCCGTTCTTAGCAAATATCTCTGCGCTTGCTTTACCAATACCTGCTGTAGCTCCTGTGATGAATGCAATCATGTTTTAAAATTATAAAATCTTCTTTGCTAGTTTACTCTTTCGGTATCCGTAACTAAAATAAACTACCAAACCTATGGCGAGCCATGTTGAGAACCATTTCCAGTTGGCAGCTTCCATACCGGTAAGTAAATAACAACAAGAGAGCAGTCCTAATACGGGTATAAGTGAAAGGTTTTTAATAAATGAAAATACAGCCAGCAGCACACATAATATAAAGAACACGATCATAGGAATGTTTCTTTGAGCGTTATCTGCTGTTATCTGAAACAAATCTCTTATATAACCTGAATTAAAATATTGTAATGAAGAAAAAATTATGAGTACCAGCAAAGGCATTATCCATTTGGCATTTACATAAGGCAGTTTGAATTTTCCTTTGGTTTGAACATCATCATCTGCTCTTCGGGGAAGCATTAATATACCGCCACATACCAATACAAAAGCAAAGAGAGTACCTATGCTGGTAAAATCAAGCACAAACTTTTCGTCGGTAAAGAATAAAGGAACACCTACTACAAATCCTGTGACAATAGTTGCAAAGCCGGGTGTTTTATATTTAGGGTGAATAGAGGCAAAACGTTTAGGTAATAATCCGTCTCTACTCATCGTCATCCAAATACGAGGTTGTCCCATCTGGAAAACAAGTAACACACTGCTCATAGCAATTACCGCTGCTGTAGAAACAATAAACAACATCCACTTAACTCCTTTTATTTTAAATATTTCGGCAAGGGGGTCGCTAACGCCAAGTAAGGTATAAGAAGCCATGCCTGTTAGTACCAAGCATAAAATAATAAACACTACAGTACAGATAATAAGTGAATAAATCATTCCGCGGGGTAAATCGCGTTGCGGGTTTTCGCATTCTTCGGCTAAGGTAGATACGGCATCAAAACCTATATAGGCAAAGAAAACACCCGATACAGCCGTCATTACTCCACCAAAACCATTGGGCATAAAAGGATGCCAGTTATCAATATCAATATAAAAAACACCTACTATAATTATTAAAACAATAATGGCCAGTTTAATAATAACCATGGCATTGCTAATGTTGCGCGATTCTTTTGTGCCTATATAAACCAACCAGGTTATCAGTATGTTTATAAGCACAGCAGGTAAATCAAAAATAATTCTAAGACCACTTATTTGCGGAGCCTCCATCCAGGCGGTGAATCCTTCAGAGGCTAATTTATTATCCAGAAAAGCACGGTGGGCTTCTTTATAGTTAATGGTGAGCCATGAAGGAATATTTGCTCCCAGAGCTTCCAATAGGTTAGTAAAATATCCACTCCACGAGAAAGCAATGTAAATATTTCCAATAGAATATTCCATCAGTAAAGCCCAACCGATTATCCAGGCAAATAGCTCTCCGAAAGTAACGTAAGCATAGGTATAAGCACTTCCTGAAACAGGCACACGCGAGGCAAACTCTGCATAACACATCGCGGTAAACCCGCATGCAATGGCACAAATGATATACAGAAAAATTACGGCTGGTCCGCCCGAGTAACAAGCATTGCCAATGGCGCTGAAAGTTCCGCCGCCAATGATGGCAGCAATACCAAAAAAGGTAAGGTCTTTTACACGCAGTACTTTATTCATGCTATGATGCTCGGCAGAAGCATCACCATGTAGTAGAATTTCGGTAGCTGATTTTTTTCTAAATAGAGTTTTAAAACCCATAGTGGAGAGCAAAAATAGAAATTATGTATTACGTTTATTAAAAAAGAATTTCAGCCTGTTCTCGTCAATAATAAGTGCACCACACATCAATAGAAAAGGCATAATGGGTACTTTGTATCGTACAATAGCACCTGCTACCGGAGTGGTGTAGCCAATGAGTAATAAGATTACCAGACAAATAAATAAGCACAAAGCAAAGAAGTTTCGGTTATACTCTTGCTTTTTTAACCACACGCAAATAATAAGGAATAGTATTACGCAGGCATTTTCTAAAGCAGAGAATTTCTCTAAAAAAGATTTGGACGAAAACAGACTTGGCTTGCATAAGCTATTATACAATGCAAAAGGAGCAGTTTTTATCAAAGAGAAAATAGTTGGGTCTAATCTTGAAATGTTTATGGTACTACCTGCAATGGGCAAATCCCATACCAAATGATAGCTTGTCGTATCGGTACTGCTTTTGGTGTAAAGGGTATCGTTTAAATTTTCATTTGTCCAATACATGTAATTGCTACCGGGTTTTATTCTAAAGTTGTTTTTAGAGAGGGTATCTAAATAAACTTTCTTATCAGGATCAATTCGTACAAAATATGTGTCATTCTGAATAAAAACACCTCCTTTAGAAACATTAATAAAATCGCGTTGCTTAAGTGAGAAGGTTTCCAACAGATTATTCTCCGGAAAGTAATTTGAAAAGAGCAAGCCTACTATAAAAGCAACTACATAGATTTCTGAATAAAATAATATGGGACGTTTAATCTTAAATCTATGTACACAATAAAAACAGGCTAAAGCAGGAACAACAGCCAACAACAAATAGTTTTTATTAATCAGGATAAAATATAAGGATGCGATAAGACAAACGGCATTCAGCAGAATATGCTTCTTGATAATAAAAATATTATAGAAGCCATAAAACAAAAAGCCTAAAGCACAAAGCAGAAGCCCTTCTTTTAAAACGCCTGAACTCCAGAATAAAACAGAAGGCACTAAAAACATAATGGCAAACAACAGCTTTTCTTTATTCGGGAAATAGCTCGAGAAGGTTTTATATAAAGCCGTTAGCCCCAGCAAACAAATAAAGCAGATGAAAATGGTATGCACATGAAAAACCCCGAAAGAAAATAACATCACCAAGGCATTAAAACGAATGATGGTATGGTTATCATTATAGGTACCAAAATCATAATGACGATACCAGTGATTCATTTTATTATAATAAGTTTCATCAAAATAGGTATTGTCGTTACCTATACCGCTTAGCATTTTTATATAATCTAAGTAATGATGATTAGTAAAGGATGAGAACATAACCTCGGCATCATCGTAATATTTAAAAATATCTGCTGTTTGTCTGTCGGGATAATAATGGGTATATATCCAGGTAAGTGAAAAACCTGCTGCAATTTTTAAAAGAAAAGCAGCCGCAAAATACCTTGGCTTAATGGTGGTGTTTTTAAAAAAAGGCAGTACAAAAATAAGTGTGCAGAATAAAAGCAGATAAACACCTGTTAGTATCATGCGTTTTGCGGGATATAAAAATTATCGTGTTTTATCTCCATCCAAAACTCGGGTTTTTGTATAAGTTTAAAACCAAACTGGGTATATAAACCATGCGCATCTCGGGTGCCTAAACAAAAACGGCGCAAGCCCTGCAAATCAGGATGAGAGAAAATAAACTCCATCAGTTGTTTGGATAAGCCTTTGCCCCTGTGTGCTTCCAGAATAAATACATCGGCAAGGTAGGCAAAGGTGGCATGGTCGGTAACCACACGGGCAAAGCCTATTTGAACTTCTTTACAATACATGCCAAAACAAAAGGAATTATCAATGCTTTTTTGCACCACGGCCAAAGGAATATTTTTAGCCCAATAGCTTTCGACAGAAAGGTACTGAAGTATTACCGCTACCTGCAATTTACTTTTATCGATCGATATAGTATATTCTCCAATACTTTCTTCCATACTAATTAGTTGAAACTAAAGCCACATACTTACCGTTTGCACTGATTGAAAAGCGGGTTAATTTTTTTACACCAAAGGCAGCAAAGTCTGCGAGCTCTACCCACACTTTGGTATCTGCACTGTAGCGGTATAGTTTAGTGCCTTCAGACTTTAACAAACTCAAAGTTGCGTGCCATATATAATCCTGGTTGGCACTTACGTTATCCACCGCAAACAGGCTTGCTTTTCTTATGCGGGTATCATACACATACACCTCGTTCTGCTTTTCTTCGTGTATTACATAAAAGAAGGTGGTGGTACTTATTTTCCTGAAAGACCTTGTAGGATTATCGCACAACCAAACATCCTGATTGGTTTTTATGTTCAGGGCATGCAGCGAATGCGGCTTGGTCAATTTATAATATAAAATACTATCCTTGCCCAGCCAGGTGTAATAACCCACCGAATCTGTCTGCTGACTAAGACAGGACTTATTACTTCCCTTAAGCACATCAAAAAGCCAGACGCGCTGAGTAGAATCTTCTTCTACCATCACTACCGAAAACTCGTTCTTGCCCGGCACCATGTTGGCCGAATACTCGCTAGTGTTGGTTATACTAAGGCGCTTGATTTCTTTTTTACTCAAGTTATACGAGCAGATGTGCGTTTTGCTATCGCCCTCTATATCCGAGGTAAAATATATCTCTTTATCATTATTTACAAAACAGGGCTGGTTATTGTAGCCCTTGTGGCTGCTTATCTTTTTGGCTGCCTCTACCTTTAGCAGGTTGCCTTTTATTTCTACCTCGGCCAAAAACAATTCGGTTTCGGGCAGTTGGGCAAAGGCTTTGCTACCTATAAAGCATAAAAATAAGAGTGCTTTTTTCATACAGACTTATTGGGTTTGTGTACTCTTTTAAAAATCTTATGCAGCACAAAAGCCAATACAGTGCCCAGCAGCGCCCCACTAAACAAATCAAACGGGTAATGCACCCCCAGGTAAATACGGGTGTAGCACATAATAAGCGCCCATGCAAAGAAACTAAGCCTGAGCCATTTGGTAGAAGAAGCCTCCAGCAAAAAGAAAAGAAAAAAGGCTATGGCAAAGGAGTTGGCGGCGTGCGACGAAACATAGCCATACTGCCCCCCGCGGTACTCATCTACCACATGCACTTTATCCATTAATTCAGTATTGTGTGTGGGGCGGTAGCGCTTTACCGAATCTTTTATAAATACAGAGCTGCTATCGGCAGCAAATAACAGCACCACTACAAAAACCAGCACCAAAGCTATTTTAAGTTTGTATATTTTATATATCTCAAAAATCCACCAGGCAAAAAGGGGTATCCACACCCAAGGCATGGTAAGGTAGGGTATTATCTTATCTAAAAATGCGGTATGAAAACTATTGCCCAACAGCAATAGTTGCTGGTCTATTTTCTCTAAGTAATCAAACATATTTACGCCCTAAAGTACGGATGTTTTTAGAGCCTGTTTAAATTTTATTTCATAAAGTTTTTATTACTTTCTTTTTCCTTGACGAAAAAGAAACAAAAAGTCAAGACCAAACGATCTGCCACGCACAAGCTAAACTGCTCCGCGTTTGGTCGGGCTGCCCGCTGTTTCAATTTAAGATTAATCTAAACTTTTAAATTCGCTGAGTGCTGCTGGCGTCCACGAAAGGTGCGAACCGAAAGTTTCGTGGCATGAGAGGGGCAGGCTTGTGCGACAAACGAAAGCTTTAGGTTGGCTTTCGTGGTGGCTTTTTGCCATACTTTTTTGCGGCAGAAAAAAGTATGAATAAATAACTCCTTAAAAGAGAAGGGGTATTTTTAAGATATACAAAAAACTGTATATTTGCCGCCCGAAATGGCGAGGTAGCTCAGTTGGTGAGAGCGCAGGATTCATAACCCTGAGGTCGGGAGTTCAATTCTCCCTCTCGCTACTTAGATAGACAAGGGTTGTAGGTTTTTAGCTTACGACCCTTTCTCAAAAAAGTGAGGAATTAAAGTGAGGAAATTCAATTTTTAACCCCCATTTTTAGCCTCTTTTTAACCATTTTTCCTAGCTGAAAGTAGTCTTCCAATCCAGTTTATTTAATGCGTTAAATTGCATTTTTTGTCGAAAAAACTTGACATCGCCTCATTGATGTTGTATATTGCCTATGCAAATGGGTGAACACCTTAAAGGAATTGGAGAAACTACGGCAAAATCCAACCATGCTTAACCGCCTTTAAAGTTTTAATTATTAACCGTAAAACCTTTAAAAATGGCAACAAAATCTATTTCAACCTTACTTTTAATTAAGCATAAACTGATAAACTGTTTTAAATTAATTAACCTGTGCCTATTGTTGATATTGCTTTCAGCCAATAACAAATGCACAAAATAGTCATAGAGAGGAAGAAGAGGAAGGAGAAGTTGGGCAAGTTATGTGTGGTGGCACAGAACGTTGGTCTCAAAAAGTGCTGGTTGATGCTGCCGTAAGCACTATAAATTTTACCCCAATTGCTTCAAATGTAGCCTATATGGTAGGAATAACCGCACCTATCCCTAAGATTATTTTTTATGCTTCAAACACCCAGCAAAATAAATATAACTGAGCAAATATTGATTCAATCAATAACTACCAGCAAATACGAACCTTAAACGCACAATATCAAATCATTACAAAATGAATAAAATAATCTTAGGGATACGTGTGGGAATAACAACTCCCTCTCCAAGTTCCACTATGCCACGCTATGCTGGTGTGGAAGACAAGACTTATAATGTTACTTGCTATATAACTATTAAGAAAGTTGAGACTGACAATGATTATCATTTAGTATTAAGTGATGGTACGCATACCATGATTGGAGAAATACCAGACCCAAGTTGCTCTGCCGCTGGTTCATCTGCCTATGTTAATGACTACATTACTGCTCGGAATTTTGTAGATGCCCATATAGCCTCTGGGAATGTTTCTAACGTAAATTTACCACAGGTGATAGTTTATGGAGTAGCTTTTGTTGACCCTCCTCACGGACAAACAGGTGCAGCACCTAATAATCTTGAAATCCATCCAATTTTAAATATTCAATTTGTTGGTGGCACAACTGGTATTAATGCAGCTAATACTGAAATCTTAAAAGTGGGTGTATTTCCAAATCCTACCAATGATAAGCTAACTATTCAGATAGATTCAAAAGTCGATAAACTGGATGATTGTGATTTCAGAATATTTAATTCAATGGGAAGTCTTGTAAAAACAATGGAATTGCCAAAAGCATCTACTAATCTTGAGCATACTTTAGACGTTAGTGATTTAAGTACAGGTTTATACTATTATAGAGTTACTAAAACGGGCAAGCCCTTATACGAAGGAAAGTTTGTAAAGAATTAATTTAACTTTCATTTTGTCTCATATTGGACTACGAATTATGATGAATTAATTCAAAGAAAGGTTTTTTGTATGTTTCAGAAATTGGAATTATTGTATCCTTAATTTTAATGCGGTCTCTTTCAACAGAATCAATTTTGTTTAAAGAAACCATGTAAGATTTATGAACTCTACATATAATATTTTGGGGTATTTGCTGTTCAAATTCTTTAAAGGTTTGAAGTGTCATAATTCGTTTGTCGGTAGTATGGATTCGCCTATAATCCCCCATCCCTTCGATATAAAGTATTTCATTTAAAAGCACCTTTTCTAAACGATATTCTGTTTTGACGAAAATAAAATCCTTATCATTTGTGGCTTCTTCTTTCGATAGATTACCTTGAACACGTTCAACGGCTTGAACAAAACGTTCAAATGTATAAGGCTTCATCAAATAGTCTGTTACACTCAATTCATAACCTTTTAAGGCATACTCTTGATAAGCTGTAATTATAATAACATGACTTTTTATTTTTCCAGCTTCCAATAATTGGATTCCCGACATTTCCCCCATGTTAATGTCTAGGAATATTAAATCTACTTTATTTGATTTTAAATATACAAGTGCATCCATTCCATTATTGAATGTTGAAAGCAGATTTAGAAAAGGAAGCTTTAACACATAGCTCTTTGTTCTTTTCATTGCTAAAGGCTCATCTTCTACTATGATGCAACTAATAAGCATTATTGAGTTATGGTAAGTTTTACTTTATATGTTTTATTAAGAGTTGATACTTCTAATGAATGTTTATTGGGGTACAACAATTTCAAGCGTTTTTCAATAAGCTCATTTCCTAATCCGTTTTGGTCTGACTTACCCTTTATATCTTCACTAAACTTATTTTCACAATCAAATATAATCATCTCTTTAGTAATAAGAATCTTAATGTTTATGGCATTATCTAGCATTTTGTTTTCAGTATGTTTAAAAGCATTCTCTATAAAAGGGATAAACAACATGGGTGCTATCATTAAATTAGCGGTATCTCCCTCAGTCTGGTCTTCTAATTTCAAATTCATCTAAGCTTACTCTAATCACCTTTTGTTCACATGCTTCTGCATAATATTCCACTAATAGGTGGGCGAAGCATTTTTTCAATAAGGCAGTAAAGTTGGGGCATAAAAAGTCTAAAAGGCAATTAAAGAGTAAAAATTATTAATAGGATGATACATTTTCAATATAAAAGAAAGGGATTGCTTCTACCTTGCAAAACTAAGTTGAAAAACTTAATCTACTACATGCCATTATTATTAGCTTTTTTCACTTCTTGTAATGGAGAAAATCAAAAATCAGTTGAAAGCAAATTAGAGCAGACTATCAATGCAATTGTAGGTGACACGGTTTCTGAAATAGACGATGATACCCGTTGCATTTTTCAGGACTCTAAAAACAATTTTTGGTTTGCTACTAATGGAGAAGGGGTGTTCAAATATGATGGAAAAGCAATCGTACAATTTACAGACAAACACGGACTTTGTAGTAATTTTGTTTGGAACGTTCTGGAAGGCAAAGATGGAAAAATGTGGTTCAAAACAAGGGAAGGCATTTGTTATTTTGACAGCAAAGAATTTAAAACAATACAAGCCGATACAAATGCTTTTCAAACAATGAATTATAACTATCTAAATGATGAATTGTTGGTTGAACATTACTACAATGGGAAATCACTTGTAAAAATTCAATTACCACACACGTCACCTATTATGAATGATAATAATTCACGCTTTCATTATGACATTTATTGCACATATAAAGATAGAAAAGGTAATTTATGGTTCGGAACTTGCACAGCAGGTGTATGTAAATACGATGGGAAAACATACACTTGGCTTGACAATAAAGAATTAGGTGCTCCAGTTCGTTCAATTTTTGAAGACAAAAACGGAACTATTTGGATAGGTAACAACGGTTACGGTTTGTTAAACTATGATGGAAAAACAGTAACCAACTTTACAAAAGAAAAGAAACTGGGAAACCCTGAATTCATAAAAACCTTCGTAAGCAAAGAAGGCACTTTAGCTCGTGTTTGGACAATTACAGACGACAAACAAGGGAACCTTTGGATAGGAACAATAGATGCAGGAGTCTGGATGTTTGACGGTAAAACTTTAACCAATTATACAACAAAAGACGGACTTGGTAGTGATGGTATTTGGACAATCTACAAAGACAAAAATAATAAACTGTGGTTTGGGACAGACGGATTTGGTGTTTATACTTTTAATGGAAAAACTTTTGAAAAATTTAACTCATTAAATTCAAGTGAGGAAACCAAGTGAGGAATCATTTAAAAATTAGACTAAAACATCAAATTAAAATTCCTAGAACTATTGAAAACATTGATTTATTTAGCCTTATTAATTGAGTAACGGTATTCATAACCCTGAGGTCGGGAGTTCAATTCTCCCTCTCGCTACTGAACATGACGGCAACAGAGAAATCGGTTGCCGTTTTTCGTTTACATCCTCTGGAACCCTTGTTAATTCTTTACTTAGTTCAAATACAGAGTTTACTTTTTTGGTTAGATATGCCCTATTTTTGATGTCTATGACTAATCCATCAGGAAAAACCGTTTCTTGAATCCTCTTTTTAATCTCAAGAGAGTCAAATCCCCAGTATTTACTGATATTTTTGACAAGGTCTAAAGAAATATCAATGTGTTTTTCGAGGTTAGATATTTTTCCGCCAAACTTTTCAAGTTTTCCATTTAATTCATGGATTTTGTCAAGATGTTCTTTTTTAAACTCTTCATACATTCCTTTGTCAAGCCCTTCATAAACATATTTACGATTCAGGGTTTTTAAGCCTTCATTCTGCTTATCAAGCTCTTTTTTGATATACTCTACCTCATTCGTTTTTTCAAAGTTTAGTGCTTTATACGTATTGTTTAATTGAGCTATAAAGGGCTCCACAACATTATCTTTAAGTTCATAGCCTTCTAAAAGTTCTTTGAACAAATTATTTGCCCCTTTTCCTTTAGATTTAGCCTTAGTTTCAGCGTTGATTGTTGCATCTTTACATATTTGACATTTATAATAGTGAAGTTTTTTTCTCTTAACCTCATTAATCAATGATTTATTTTCTGCCTTAATTTGATTTAAAATAGTTCTAAAAAAAGTCCAACCAATACTTATTATGTCCTCATATTTGGAATTTATTCCGCCTCTGGCAAATGCAATTATCCATGCTAATATTAAAACTACAACTGTTCTTATGGCTGTTGCTAAGTCGGTATCTACATTCTTTATGCCGATTTTAGCGAAAATAGCTGTTAATGCTGCAAATAAAGCTGATAATAAAGCGTAAATTCACCACTTTACTTAGCCTGCACCGCAAAAGGTTGTAAAAAACTTTATAGAAATGACTCTGTAGTAAAATGTGAGTGTAATAAATTGGTGTACCAAGTAAGAATTTATGTGCCCAATATAATTACGTGCCCTGCAAGAAGGGCAAAGTCAAATGTAAAAATTTATCAGCAAAAACAGTCGATAAAGCTATTGAACAACTTTATGTATTTAAAAACTTATTAGAAAGCAATTCATATCAAACAAATGTAAATATCGCTTTGCCCAAACAAAAATTTGCAAATCAAGATTTAATATCATCTGAAGAAAAGGAAACACCAATTTTATTAACGGACTGTATGGCATTATATGAAGCTTATCTTAGGAATATTGATGTACCAGAACATGAAGCGAAAAAAAGAAAAGAAGCAAAGAAGCAACCATTAAAGAAGTAGGAAGATATTTTAGGGTTTTCTTAGATGCTATGCAGTGGAAAGGTATTGATGCAGAAATTTTAAAATTCACTGATTTAACTGATATGGTTGTTGGCTTTTCTTATTCTTATGTCTTAAAGTGAGTAAGTTAAACGTAATTATTATCTTAGTTATGGTCATATTAACGTCTTGTAAAAAGAATTACACCTATACCTGTATATCAACTAATACAACCACACTTTATTCATACAACCAATATAGCAATCAATCAAATATTCCAAGTGGATCAATTTCCTCACATGCAACAAGTGTAACTACCATTTATAATACTGAGTCTAAAGCCTATAAACAATATGCAGCTTTAAACACATCTAATAGTACTTGTACAATCAATTGAGGTAATAGCATCTTTTAAAAGGGGATGTATTTCTTTTCTATTCAACTTTTTTTAATCAAGTATATTTCATCAAAGTTATAAAATGGAAGGGTTTATTGAAAGGATAAAGTTTTGGCTTTAAGGATAGGAAAAATTATCTTTACACCCTGAAAAATCGTTCTTTAAACATTTGGTTTCGTAGTTCAATGGATAGAACGAGCGTTTCCTAAACGCTAAATATAGGTTCGATTCCTATCGAGACTACTAGCAATTATTGTCAGCATTTTTGTTTTATAAAGGAACTACGAGTGGAGAAGCAACTGACCATAGAAGAAATACAAAACTTTAAAGGCAAGTACCCTAAGCAATTATGGATGCTGTTTCTTACCGAAATGTGGGAGCGCTTTTGCTTTTATGGCATGCGTGGCATACTCACTATTTTTATGGTGGGCCAACTGCACTTTACCGATAAAGAATCTAACCTAAAGTACGGCGCCATACAAGCCTTTGTATATGCGTTTACGTTTATAGGCGGTATTTTTGCCGATAAGGTTTTGGGCTTTAAAAAATCGCTCTTCTTTGGCGGCACTATTATGATATTGGGCAACATATTAATTGCCATCTCGCCCAACGAATTGTTTTACCTGGGCATTACGCTTTCTATTATTGGCACCGGGTTTTTTAAACCTAATATCTCCTCAATGGTTGGCGAGCTTTATCACGAAAACGATGGCAGACGGGATGCAGGTTTTAGTTTGTTTTATTCGGGAATAAACATAGGTGCTTTTTTCGGTGGTATTTTGTGCGTGTATTTGGGTAAATATCATTCATGGAGTTATGCCTTTTTAGCTTCTGCTATTGTAATGGTTATAGGCTTGGTTACGTTTATGTTTACCAAAAAGCACTTGGGTCCAATCGGTGATTCGCCTTTGCTAAACCTCACGGTTCCTAAACGCAGACTAAGAGAAATTGCGGTGTACGTGGGTTCGCTATTAAGCATTCCTTTTATTTTAATTATGGTAAAGAATACCAGTTATACCGATATGTTTATGTATACCATTGGTCCGCTCGCCATGATTTATTTCTTTTATGAAACCTATAAGGTGGGCAACATTACCTACCAAAAGAAACTGATTGCGGCATTTATCTTCATATTGTTTTACCTGTTCTTCAATGCCTTCTTCGAACAAAGCGGTGGTTCGCTAAACCTCTTTGCCGAAAACAATTTGCACCACAGTTTGTTATCCATCCCTATGGATCCTAACTTTATTAATAACAGTGCCAACTCCTTGTTTGTAATTGTGTTTAGTCCCATATTAGGTTTGCTTTGGCTGGGCATGTATAAAAGAAAGATAGAACCCAATACGGTTATAAAATTTGGCATAGGCTTTTTGTTTTTAGCGCTGGCATTTTATGTGTTCTACTACACCCGCTTTTTTGCCGATGCCGAAGGCTTAACTTCTTTAAATGTATTTACGCTCGCCTATCTAATCATCACTTTTGGCGAGTTGTGTTTGGGGCCTATTGGTATGTCTATTATTACCAAACTATCGCCCAAACCTTTGTTCGGAATGATGATGGGACTTTGGTTTCTTGCTTCTGCATACGGACAATACGCGGCAGGAATTTTCGGTGCAGAAATGTCGACCGATGATAACAATGCAACGCTGTTAGTTAAACTACAATCCTACACGGAAGGCTACAAACACCTGGCTATATATGCGTTGGTTTGTGGACTGTTTTTAATTGTGGCTTCTCCACTCGTTAAGAAATTAATGGGAGAGGTGAAGTAAAAAGTCGCTTCAATTTTATTTTAAACATTCTTTATATTTTCTTTTTCCTTGACGAAAAAGAAATAGGGCAAAGATGCAAGGGCATCTTTGAGCCAGTAAGTGCGGCAGGTATTCAAGACCAAACGATCTGCCACACACAATGCCATTAGCTCATTGTTATTATTTCTTTTTGGTTTCGCTGAATGCTAAAGCATTTCTGCTCCGCGTTCGGTCAGGCTCGCGCACGGTTTTCAGATTACGTTGGTTACCTATATCTGGGGCAGGCGTCCACGAACGGAGCGAACCAAAAGTTTTCTGGGCGATGCGGGGCAGTTTGTGCGCCAAGAAAAGCTTTGGGTTGGCGTTCGTGGTGCACTTTCTTTGCTTCGTTTCTTTGGGCAAGCAAAGAAATGAAGATAAAAATTCATTAAAAATTTTCAACAGCTTCTAAAGATATTGTTATCCCTTCCTATCAGGATTATCAATTAAGAAAGCATCCCAGTTTTTATAGATCTTTTTAGTAGAAGTCGTACGTCCTTTACTTTGAAAGTGATGACAAACCGCAACCGCCAAAGCATCGGTAGCATCTAAAAACTTATTGCTGTTGGTAAACTTTAATATTTGTTGCAGCATAGCTGCCACCTGTTCTTTGGCAGCGTTACCGTTGCCGGTAATACTTAGCTTTATCTTTTTAGGGGAGTATTCAAAAATAGGAATATCAAAATTTAATGCTGCTGCCATGGCCACGCCTTGTGCTCTGCCAAGTTTAAGCATACTCTGTACGTTCTTCCCAAAGAAAGGCGCTTCAATAGCAAACTCATCAGGCTTGTGTTTTTTTACCAAGGCAGTTACAGCCGCAAATATTTTCTGTAAGCGTAAGGTATGGTCGTCTTCATTATTCAGTTTAATTACATCCAGTTCTATCAGCTTCATTTCACTGCCTTTAATGTGTATCAAACCAAAACCCATAATAACCGTACCCGGGTCTATCCCTAAAATTATTTTATCGGTAGTATTGCTTAGTTTTTTGGGCATAAGAATGTCTAAAAATACTTCTTATTTTATTGTAAAATGATGGCAGCTTATGTTGTTTTTATTTAGCGTACTTTTAAAACCTATTATGACGACACACCAGGCCCTTAAAAATTTAAAGATAGAAGCTTTAAATCCTATGCAGTTAGATTCTTTGGCTGCAGCAAAAAAACACAATGATATACTTATTCTTTCTCCTACTGGTTCGGGTAAAACATTGGCTTTTTTGTTGCCTCTTTTAAGCCATTTCGAAAAAGATAAAGCAGGCGTGCAGGCTTTAATTGTAGTTCCTTCTCGCGAATTATCTTTACAAATAGAGCAGGTCTTCAAACAAATGAGCACGGGCTTTAAAGTTAATTGCTGCTATGGCGGGCACGCTACCCGTATAGAAAAGAATAATTTAGAACATCCTCCCACTTTATTGGTTGGCACTCCCGGCAGAATAGCTTACCACATGCGACTGAATAATTTTGATACGAAGAACATTCATGCATTGGTGTTAGATGAATTCGACAAAGCCCTGGAGTTCGGTTTTCAGGATGATATGTCGTACATCATTTCTCAATTGAAACATTTAAAGAAACATACGCTTACTTCAGCTACTAAAATGAAGGAGATACCTGCGTTTACAGGAGTTAAGCATCCTTTTGAAATTAATTATTTGCCAGATGTTCCGGCTAAGTTGGAAGGATTGAAACTGAAGTATGTGCGTGTAGAGAATAAGGAGAAACTGGATACGTTGATTTCTTTGATCTATAAAACAGGCGCTAAAGCAACGCTTGTGTTTTGTAATCATAGAGATGCGGTTGACCGTATTAGCTTTATGCTGGAGAAGAAAGGGTTGGCACACGATATCTTTCACGGACGCATGGAACAGGAAGACCGCGAACGCGCTTTGATTAAATTTAGAAATGGAAGTCATAGGATATTAGTTACTACCGATCTTGCTTCTCGTGGCTTGGATATTCCCGAAATCGAAACAGTTATCCATTATCAATTACCGCTTACCGAAGATTCTTTTATACACCGCAACGGGAGAACTGCACGCATGAATGCCAAAGGTACATCGTATTTAATCTTAGCCGAGGAAGAAACTATTCCCACTTTTATAACGGAAGATGTAGAAGAAGAAAAAATTTCCGGCAGATATGAAGCCCCTGATATGCCGCCTTGGAGTACACTCTATATCGGTGCCGGTAAAAAAGATAAGATTAACAAAATGGATATTGTGGGCATGCTTTTGCAAAAAGGTAAACTGCAAAAAGATGAATTAGGTTTAATAGAGGTACTGGATCATTCTTCTTATGCCGCCATCAAACGCAATAAAATAGATTCCTTGCTTCGTACAATTAAAGACGAAAAAATAAAGGGGCGGAAAATTAAAATGGAAGTATCTAAGTAATTAAACAGCTTTAATTAAGAAGTAGTTTTTCTTTCCTTTTTGGATAAGGATATACTTATCGTTAATAAGAAGGTTTTTTGTATTTATCAATATTGGTGTTAAAAGATTACGTCCAAAAGGATTGGAGCCATTAAGCAGACTACCAACAAGTCCAGAAGATGGCGGAAGATATGTGTCAAGTTTTTTCTTATTAACATATACTCCTCCAGCTTCAATCATTTTTCTTGCCTCTCCTTTGCTTGGGAAAATAGTTGTGTGAGCAGTTAATAAATCAACAATATCAACTAGTCCTTTTTCTAAAAGATGCTTGGCAATTACAAATTGAGAAACACCTTCAAAAATTTCCAAGAACATTTCCTCATTTAGTCTTTCCAAATCAGATGTAGTCCCTTTAAATAAAATTTCAGAAGCTTCTACTGCTGCATTATAATCTGCTTCGGAGTGAACTCTAATTGTAATATCCTTAGCTAAAGTTTTTTGCAAAAAGCGTTCGTGCGGAGCTTTATCGTGTGCTGCCTCCCAAGCTTCTATTTCTTCTTTACTGAATAAAGTAAAATAGCGTATGTAATTTTTAGCATCGGCATCACTTACATTTAACCAAAACTGATAGAATTTATAAGGAGAGGTTTTGCTTGCATCAAGCCATATATTACCTGTTTCTGTTTTCCCAAATTTATTTCCATCGGATTTGGTAATTAATTGCGTGGTTAAAGCAAAAGCTTGTCCGCTTGCCTTACGTCTGATAAATTCAGTGCCTGTAGTTATATTCCCCCATTGGTCGGAACCACCCATTTGCAGCAGGCAATTCTTCTCTTTATATAAATGATAAAAATCAAAACCCTGAATAAGCTGGTAACTAAACTCTGTAAACGACATGCCGGTTCCTTCTGCTTCTATACGTTTTTTCACAGAGTCTTTCGCCATCATATAGTTTACGGTAATGTGTTTTCCAGCATCGCGTATAAAATCAAGGAAAGAATAATTCTTAAACCAATCATAATTATTTACAATCTCAGCGCTGTTTGCTCCGCAATTAAAATCCAGAAACTTTTCTAACTGTTTTTTTATGCAATCAACATTATGTGTAAGGGTTTTCTCGTCCAGCAAATTTCTTTCAGCAGATTTACCCGATGGGTCGCCAACCATACCGGTAGCACCGCCCACCAAAGCAATAGGTTTATGCCCTGCTTTTTGAAAACGTAGCAAGGTCATTATTTGAGAAAGACTTCCAATATGCAAAGAATCAGCAGTAGGGTCGAAACCAATGTAAGCACTGGTAAGTTCCTTATTTAATTGTTCCTCTGTACCCGGCATGCTATCATGTAGTAAACCACGCCAGCGTAATTCTTCAATAAAATTTATTTTCATTTTTGTCCTAAAACTTCTTTAAATGCGTTCAAATAATTATGTTGTTGCGAAAGTACTGAGTATTTTTCTAAAACGGTTTGTCTGCCTGCTTTACCAATTGTTTCTCTCAACTCGGGGCTTTCAATTAATTGAGATAAACAACTAATCCATTCAATGGTAGTAGATGCAAGAAAACCATTTTTACCATGTTGTATAATTTCTGTATTCACCCCCACAGGAGACATAATGGTAGGAACTTCGCAAGCCATGTAGGACAATCCTTTCAGACCACACTTGCCTTTTGCCCATTCATCATCAGGTAAAGGCATTATACCAATGGAAAATGAATTTATCATTTCAACTTCGGTAGCAGAACTCCAGGCAATTCCTTTAATATTTAATTCTTCGTTTATATATTCAGCATCACCTACTACTCGTATTTCTATCTGAGGGTATTTCTTTTTAATGATGGCAAGAAAATCCAAAGCATATTCAAAGTGTTTAATGGTAGTATGACTACCTATCCAACCGATAATTAGTTTGTCGTTCTTTTTAGGAAGTGGTTTATGAAAATTGGTATCAATTGTAGTTGGAATTATTTTAACATGCGTATTGCAACTACGCGCATAATTAGCAAGGTAAGCGTTTCCTGCAAACACCATATCAGCATAACGTATATTACGTGCTGTTTTCTCAGGGTTTTTCAACCATTCATATTTCTTGTTTCCTTCTGATGTATCCATCAACCAAATGGAATCATCAAAATCAAAAATATATTTTGCCCTACTTCTTCTTATTCGTTTTTCAAAATAGGATGACCCTATCATTATAGCTTCACGTTGAACAAAAACAATGTCATAACTGTTATAACTAAAAGTATCTTTTATACGATGAAGAATGGCTTTAATAAGTATCCAAAGTTTTTTTAAGGAGTTCCCCTCCGAGTAAAAAACTTTATCATCCTTTTCAGATACTATATAAGAAAGATGGCATTGAAAATTATGCTGTTCCAAAAAGGGTATGTACTGTTCAAATCTATATCGCTGACTGGGAGAACGGTTTAAACGGTGGGAAGCCAGGAACAATATACGAGGCATAAAGCTGCTTTATTTATTCTTTAAAAATAGCATATTTTTTAATGATTTTCTGCGCGGCTCAGAAAACATACCCATGCTGGAGTTCTTCACATCTTCAATACTATAAAAGGCATCCGGTAAATGTGTATGAATTAACTTAACCACATCATCTTTTGTGGTGCGCTTTATAATAACATAAATTAATTTAACCGAACCCTGAGAACCTTCTCCATCTACAACAGTATACCCTTGGTTTATTTTTTTAAATTTATTTGTCAGATTTATATGGTCAGCATTACTTATAATACGGATAACCTGCATGCCATAAGCAATTCTTTCTTCAATTATCATTCCAACATAGGTGCCAAATGAAAAGCCACCTGCCCAGGCAATAAAGCAGGCAATGTTATTCAGGTTGTTAAATACTTGCCGGATGGCAATAAGCCAGATAATTACCTCAAAAAAACCTATAATAGGTACAGCTCTTTTTAACCCTTTTGATAAGAATAAATGCCTAAGTGTAGCGAGACTTACGTCACCCAAACGCGATATAAAAATTAGAATTGGAAGTAGAACCCAATTATACCAATCAAAAGATGACATGTAGTAATTTTATTAAATTAAAAAGTCCCGTTTTTGGCGGGACTTTTATTTTTTTAGTTTTCTGAAGCTACCAAATCCGGGTCAACCAAAATTCTACCGCAATGCTCGCACACAATAACTTTTTTGTGAGTTTTAATATCTAACTGACGTTGTGGTGGTATTTTGCTAAAGCAACCGCCACAGGCATCACGCTCTACAGGCACAACAGCCAAACCATTAATCATATTGCCACGTACACGTGTATATGCGTTAAGCAAACGTGCTTCTGTCTCTTTAGCTTTTTTTGCAGATTTTTTAGTTAAATCCTGTTCTTCCTTTTCTGTTTCTTCAATAATTTCTTCCAACTCAGCTTTCTTAGCTTTTAGGTCTTTCTTTTTATCCTTTAAATCCTTTTCGGCACTCACCAAAAATTCTTCCTTTTGGGCAATTAGTGCTTTATATTCTTTAACACGCTTTTCGCACAATTGTATTTCAAGGTTTTGAAACTCAACTTCCTTTGTAATAGCATCATACTCACGGTTGTTTTTCACCTTACCAAGTTGTGTTTCGTATTTTTTGATATTGGCTTTGTGGTCTTTAATAGCCTGTGTTTTTTCAGAAACCTGATGCTCTAAATCAGCACTTTCTTTGCTATAATTTTCAAAACGGGTTTCAAGTTGGGCAACGGTATCTTCTAAGTCTTGAACTTCTAAAGGAAGTTCTCCACGAATAATACGCAGTTTATCAATTTTGCTGTCAATTAATTGTAGTTCATATAAAGAACGCAATTTACCCTCAACCGAGGCATCAATTTTTTCTTTAATAGTGGCTTTGTTCATGGTTAAATAGTTTACAAATAGTTTATCGGATTTGTATTTAGGTTCGACAAATAGGCGGCAAATGTAGGCATTTTTTTAGTAATTACTTCATAAAATATTTCAGGGGTAAATTGTTCAGTTTCATAATGCCCTATATCAACTATAACTACCTTGTTTTCAGCATCAAAGAACTGGTGGTATTTAAAATCTCCAGTAATAAATACATCTGCTTGGGCAGAAATAGCATCTTTTAGCAAAAAACTACCCGAACCACCACAAAGAGCTACTTTTTTAACCTTTTTATTTAGGAAAACCGTATGCCTGATACCATTTGCTTTAAAAATGCTCTTTAGAGAGTATAAAAAATCCTTTTCATCCACTTCATGAAGTAATTCTCCTACCAAACCCGAGCCAATTTGCGGATGTTTGTTGTCAAGCGTGTAAATATCATAGGCAACCTCTTCATAAGGATGTGCTTTTATAAGGGCATCAATTACCTGTTTTTCTTTATAAGATTCAAATATGGTTTCTACACGGGTTTCAGTTTCATTCTGTAACTTATTCTTTTCACCCACAAAAGGCTTGGTGTTATCATTTCCTTTAAAAGTACCTGTACCTTCGGTATTAAAGCTGCAACTATCGTAATTACCAATTTGACCGCAACCGGCAGTAAACAAAGCTTCTCTTAATGTTTCAGTATGTTTCTGTGGAACAAAAGTTACCAGCTTTTTTAGTAAACCCTTTTTGGGTTGAAGCACTTTTGTATTTATTAATCCCAGTTTTTGTGCCATTTTAGTATTAACGCCCTGCAACACATTATCAGCATTGGTGTGACAAGCATATAAGGCAATATCATGTTTTATGGCGGTAATCAACACTTGTTCCACATAATTGTTACCTGTTAACTTTTTTAAAGGAGAAAATATAAGGGGGTGATGTGCTATAATTAAATTACACTTCTTACTGATGGCTTCTTCTATAACAGCTTGTGTAATATCGAGGCAGAGCAAAGCCCCAGTTGCCTCCAGTTTACTATTGCCGCATTGCAAACCTGCGTTATCATACCCCTCTTGCAGGGCAGGTGGGGCAAAATCCTCTATACTATTAATGATATCTTGTATTAAAACCATATAAAGGCAAAAATAAGCATTCTTACTTTAAGATTTTGACTTGATTGAAAGCTGCAAGAATTGATATAACCTGATAATTATCATTTCACTTTCCTCTAAAGAGCTTACCTTTATCGCATGCAAACCTATACTGAGCAAAGTATATTAGAAGCTCTAAAAGAAATACCGGACCCGGAAATACCGGCAATCAGTATTGTAGATTTAGGGGTTATCCGCAAAATAAACCTGCTGCTTAAAGGTGTTGAAATTGATATTACTCCTACCTACAGTGGCTGCCCAGCCATGAAACAAATGGAAGATGATATTGTTTCTACCCTTAAGAAAATGGGGATTGAGAACATATACATTAAAATGGTTTACAGCCCGGCTTGGACAACTGATTGGCTAAGCACCGATGCTAAAGAACGGTTACGCAAATAT
Source organism: Bacteroidota bacterium (assembly GCA_003153315.1). Lineage (GTDB taxonomy): Bacteria > Bacteroidota > Bacteroidia > B-17B0 > Aurantibacillaceae > PALSA-968. Next base: position 64,631 of record PLYA01000010.1, on the reverse strand, counting down.
GGTATTGCCCCTCCGCAGGAAAGTACCAGCGACAAATCCTTCATTACCGGAAAAACCAAGCAAATTAAATGCCCGCGCTGCGGCTCGTTGAATACCGAAATGGTTAGTCAGTTTGGGTCTACTGCCTGCAAAGCGCTTTACAAGTGCAAAGATTGCTTGGAGCCTTTCGATTATTTTAAGTGCATATAGGGCATTTATTTTATAAAAAGTATCTTTGGCAGTAATTATGACTGATTCAAATACTTCTCCTAACAAAAAACATTTCTCTCCTGTATCTTTTATAATAGGCTTGCTTATTGCTTTGCTTGGATGTGGTGTAGTTTATATGCTGTTGCCAAACAAACAGAAAAACGGTACAACTGCAGAGCAAAACAAAGAACAGGGCAAAGACAGCTCCATTTTTGGCGGAGAACATTTTTACAGAATACATCATCATATGCATATTGACAGAGACGCTGAGCCTATTATACTGATGCCTGATGAAGAAAGTATGCTTGAAAAGGGTAACCCTACGGATAGAGAACGGAAATTAATTGAGTTGCTCCCCAATTCTCCGGTAATTTACTTGTATGATTTAAAAGTTACCGATTATCAAAGACTATACTATAACCCTGATGGAACTGCCGTTAGCATACATGATACAGCCGCGCCTAATTTAATTAACCAAGCTATGAAAAACTTTAGCGCTCAAAAGTTTGATTTGGCTTTAACAAAACTAAAGCCTTTGCTAAACAGAGAAGATCCCAATGCATTTTTCTATACCGGTGCCGCGTATTACTATCAAAAGAATTATCCGCAGGCTTTAATTATGCTTAACCGTATTGGCAATTTATCCAATAATGTATTTAAACAGGAAGCATACTGGTATAAAGCCCTTTGCTTTATTGATTTGCAAAAGAATGATGAAGCCAAAACATTACTGCAACATATTGCAGACGCACAAGGCTTTTATGCCTCCCAGGCAAGAAAACAATTAGCTACACTAAAGTAATTTAGTTGGTAATAGTCAATACATTTGGGTTTGAACTATCATATGTGTATTTATACTGCTTTAAGGCATATGTAGCCGGGCCATGCGTGGGTTGCCCGGACCCATCAGAAATAGTAAATACAGAGCCACAAACATTATCATTACAAGTAAAGCTACCCTGCGTAGTAGAAACTCTTGCTTTGGCATTTGTTGTACCATCATATGTGCAGGCTCTTTCATACACAAAAAACTCCGTCTCTGTTGCACGGTAAATTAATAAGCCTCTTATACCTACATTCGGGATAGTATCAGAGCCGGGAAAACTAATGAGATTGGGATGAGAAGATATAAGAACCGTAAGGTTTATGCGAGTACCCGCTGCCAAATTAAGTACCGCATTGTTTGCGGTTTGTTGGGTAGTTGTTTTCTTCTTGCAGGAAAAAAAGGCAGAACAAATTACCGTTAGAACAAAAAACGCACCGCATCTCAATTTACTAATCATCATACAAAATTAAACAATTACTTTTGCCTGCACTATATGGAAGATCCAATTAACAATTCTTCACCTCGCAAATGGCTTAATCCGATAATTTATTCATGCTTGCTGATTGCAGGTGTTATTTTAGGTTCTTTGCTTAGCCTCAAACGTCAAAGTGCCGCTAATATTGTATCTACACATAAACAAAGCGGAAAACTGGATAATGTTTTAAATTTTATTGAAGATAACTATGTAGATACCATTAATCGTAAAAAGCTGGAAGAAAGTACACTTACAGCCATGTTGCACCAGTTAGACCCCCACTCTGATTACATACCCGCAGCTGAGTTAGAGCAAGTAAATGAGCCGCTGCAAGGCAACTTTCACGGTATTGGCATAGAGTTTAATATTGTGAATGATACCATTTGTGTAGTGCATCCAATAGAAGGAGGACCTTCTGAGAGATTAGGCATTAAACCCGGAGACAGAATTGTAAAAGTTGAAGGTAAAAACGTAGCTGGAATAAAGATTACCAATAAGAAAGTATTTGAAATGCTGCGTGGTAAGAAGGATACAAAAGTAAACATCAGCATTAAACGCGAAGGGCAAAAGCAGTTGCTTGATTTTACCATAACGCGTGGAGAGATTCCTATTTATAGTGTAGATGCAAGTATTATAACAGAACCTGGTGTAGGCTATATTAAGGTGAGTCGTTTTGCTTCGGCTACCTATGACGAATTCAGAAAAGGGTTTAATAAACTCACCAAACAAGGGATGAAAAAACTGATTATTGACCTGCGTGGAAACGGTGGCGGTTACCTGAATGCAGCGGTTGATATTACAGATGAGTTTTTAAGCAAGGGTATGCTGATTGTATACACCAAAGGCAAGAGTAGTCCGATGAAAAAATACGTTGCTACAGAGAAAGGTAGTTTTGAGGTAAACAAACTGGTTGTACTTATTGATGAAGGTTCTGCTTCTGCCAGCGAAATTGTTTCAGGGGCTTTGCAGGATAACGACAGGGCAACCATCATAGGTCGCCGTTCTTTTGGTAAAGGCCTGGTGCAGGAACAAATTGAGATTCCCGATGGTTCTGCTATACGTTTAACGGTGGCACGTTATTATACGCCAAGTGGACGTTGTATACAAAAACCTTATAACAAAGGCTTAGAAGCTTATTACAGTGAAGAATACGACAGGTATGAGAATGGAGAAATGTTACATTCTGATAGCATACATTTTGCTGACAGCCTTAAATATAAAACCGTTTCAGGAAGGACAGTATATGGTGGTGGTGGTATCATGCCTGACATTTTTGTGCCTATTGATACCTCTTACCGCTCTTCATATCTTAACAAAGTGTTCTATAAAGGTTTGGTAAACGATTTTGCATTCAGTTATGCCGATAAACACCGCGCCTCGTTTGCCGCCTACAAAACCACTGCCGATTATATAAAGAACTATACCCCTGGTTCTGTTTTGTTAAACGACTTTGTCGCCTTTGCCTCAACCAATGGTATCCCTAAGAATGAAACGCAATTAAAGAAATCTTCCGGTTATTTGCTTTCGCAAATTAAGGCGTTGATAGGGCGTAATTTATTTGATAACGATGCTTACTACCCTGTGTTGTTAAAAGAAGATAAGGTTTACCAAGCCGCTATAAAAGACATTACCAAGTAGCTTTAATTCTTTAAACTCAAAAGTTCTTTAGCATTGAGCAACGCAGACTCAGTAGGTTTGCCGGTACTTAGCATTTTGGCAATTTCTACCACACGCTCTTCGGCAGAAAGTGTTTTAATTTCCGATTGTGTTTGCTCTTTAATATCCTGCTTATATACAAACAAGTGCTGTTTACCCTTAGATGCCAGTTGAGGTAAATGGGTAATGGCTATAACCTGCATGGCACCGCCCATTTTTAAAAGTATGTTGCCTATTTTATGCGCTACATCGCCTGAAACACCCGTGTCTATCTCATCAAAGATAATAGTTGGCAATGCAGTTTTTTCGGCAAGATGCGATTTTAAACAAAGCATTAAACGCGATAGTTCTCCGCCAGATGCTACCTTGTGCAGTTCGCTAAGTGGCAACCCTTTGTTGGCAGAAAATAAAAATTGCAACTCGTCTGAGCCATAATTACCAAACGTTTCGGTGGGATTGCAATGAATAACCAACTGCGCATTTGGCATACTTAAATCGGCAAGCATATTGCGCACCGATGTTTGTATAACAGGTATCACTTTCTTTCTTTTACCTGACAAGGCTTTGGATTTAGTCCAAACGGTTTCATTTAGTTTTTTAATCTCGGCCTGCAGTTTTTGTATCTGTTCTTCAATAGAATTAAACTGACTAAGTTTTTCTTCTATCTCGGCTTTTACTTTTAGTAGTTCCTGTTCGTTGCTTGCACCGTGTTTCTTTAATAGTCGGTTTAGCAGGTCTAATTGAGTGGTAATGTCTTCTAATTTCTTTTGGTCGAAAACAACTTTATCGTTTACATTATCTACTTCTGCCGAAATATCTTTTAATTCTATATAGACGGACTGCACTCTGGCAGCAAGCTCTTCGTAGGTTTTGCCATAACGGGTAAGTTGCGTCAGACTACTTTTTAAAGAAGCTAGATGAGATAAAATATTCTCCTCTCCCCCCTCTATACTTGCCGAAGCCTTTACTAAATTTTGTTTAATAAACTCGGCATTGTTCAGCGTGTCGTATCCTTGTTCTAAGCTTTGCAAGTTTCCTTCTTTAAGGTTCACCTGTTCTAACTCGGTAAACTGAAACTGGTAGTAATCAAAATCTTTTTTTGCCTGTTGCTCAAAGGCTAATAGCTCATTCAGCTTCTTTTCTTTCTCCTTTAACTGCACAAAGAAACCATTGTATTGTTTTCTCTCTTCAATGCAATTCGCAAATGCATCCACCATGTTGAACCTGAACGATGCCTGGTTTAAAAGCAGGGTCTCGTGCTGAGAATGTACATCAATTAGGAACTGCGAGAGGCTTTTTAATACATTAAGATTAACAGGCGTATCATTAATAAACGCACGCGATTTCCCATCCGCCGCAATCTCTCTGCGTATGGTAGTCTCGGCTTCATAATCCAGTTCGTTTTCGGTAAAAAAGCTCTCTAACGAATATGAATCAATTAAAAAACTTGCCTCCACAATGCACTTCTTTTGCTTATCGCGCAGCACGGCCATATCCGCACGCTCGCCTAGCACCAAACCCAAAGCACCCAGCATAATAGATTTGCCTGCGCCGGTCTCACCTGTAATTACCGTCAGCGATTTATTGAAGCCAATGGTTACTTCTTCCAGCAGGGCGTAGTTTTTTATATGAAGCTTTTTAAGCACGGCTTAAAATTAGGTATTTTTTAATTTAAAACTTAGGGCGTTCCCCCGCCTTTCACGCTGAACATTGAGCCTGTCGAAATGTCAAGGAGGCGGGGTCGGGCTTTTCACTTCAATCTTTGCCGATTACGTCAAAGGATTTTCGTTACAATCCCTAACGCTCAGGGTGTTTTCTCTTATACTCAGAATATTTTTACATGCACTCAGAGTATTCTCGTCTGCACTTGGTTATTTCTTGCAAGCACCCAGTCATTTTTTACCTGCACCCGGTATATTCTTACCTGCACTCAGAATGTTTTCTCTTACACTCGGAACATTTTCGCCTGCACTCAGAGTATTCTTGCCTGCGCTCGGAGTATTTTCGGACGCACTCAGAATGTTTTCGCTTGCACTCGGAGTGTTTTCCAATGCACTCGGAGTATTTTTGCGTGCGCTCACCCATTTATCCTTAACGCACAGAATGTTTTCGCTTACGCACGATATGTTCTCGCCTGCGCACAGTCATTTTTTGCAAACGCACAGTCAAATCTCCTCAACGCTCCCACTAAAATTGTTTTCGTTTTGATAAATCAATCTGCTCGTCGCCCGGTTTATAGCGCAGGTAGGTAAAAATAAACTGAAACATTTCTTCGGTAGTGCCCATGCTCATAAAATCGTTTCGCTCTTTGCAATCTCTTGGCGGGTGGAAGGGGTTGTAGGGGTTCTTGTCGGTATTATCATAAATACCAAAAGCATAAATGGTAGAGCCTGCAGGTATTTTGAGGGGATGCTGAAAGGTGTAGTAGTACTGCCATTTAAAATCCCACTTAGGTATTTTAATCAACCGTATGGTATCGCCCTGAGGGGTGAGGGCATAAGCCCAAAAAGATTTGCCGAGCAGGTGCATGTGCGGGTTTATGGATAGGAGAGATAAATCGGTAGGGGTTGTCCAATGGCTACGGATGGTTTTTACCACGTTGGCTTCAATATTAAGGGCAGGCTCACAGGGTGCAATGCCAAAGGTGCCTAACTGGGTTTCCTGTATGGGGCGTTCTATCTTAGGTCCGAAAAAAATATTAATGGTAGAAGAATCTACACAGTCTTGCGCAGAAGGACCGTAGTGTATGTTCTTTAAAAAGAAGGCGCCTTTTTTCTTGAGGGCGTAACCGCCTATGTTTTCGGGATATACAACGGGTGTATAACCGGGCAGGTAATAAACAGTGTTGGGGGTAAGCATGGGATAAGTACCGTCATCGTTTAAAATGCCCATCAGTTTATATATATCGGTAAAGCCCCCTTGAATGTCTTTGTAATAAGACTTGCCTTCGAAAACGTTTTTCTTTTTATCGTAATTGTAGTTGATTAAATGTCCGTTTACGTGGTGTGCCAGCTTACGCTGATGGGGTACAAACTCAAAGAAGCGGGCAAAGGTATCGTGCTTCAACTCGTAAGGAAACTTAATCATATAGAAATGGTCGGTACCATTGCCTTTAATGGGCATAGCTTCCTGCATTTTTACCACCACATCGGGCTTACCAAAAAAGGAACCCTCATAAAATACGGGAGGGGTGACTTTAGTAGTATCTCCGGCAGGGCAACCTTTATCTACCCAGGTTTTTATCTGCTCAATTTCTTCTGTACTTAAAATACGCTCGTCAATAAAGTGCGTATAGCTGGCATCAGCCGGCCAGGGGGGCATATAATGTGTTTGGGTAACAAACTTTATTTTGTTGGCATTGCGTTTGGCATCGGCGTATGTGAGCAAATTAAAAGGTCCTGCATTATTTGAGCGGTGGCAGGGCGAGCAATTTTTAAAGAGAATAGGGGCTATGGTGGAGGCATAGGTATAATCTCTTGAAGGGGTAGAAGTTTCTTTAGAGGTGTTATTACCGCAAGAAACAAGCAATAGGCAGCAAGTAACAAGTAGTATGCTAACCGACGACTGAGACTTAATACTTGAAAGGAAACCCATTAAAGGGCAAAAGTAACTGTTTTAGGAAAGCTTAAACAGGATAAAAATCAGATTAAATCAAAAGGATGGATGTAACTTTCAGTATTAAAATAAATTTCGGGAGAAGCTTTAAGAGTTGACATCTTTTTTAAATCAACGGTGCTTAATCCTTTAGAATCGGCGCTGCTTGCAAGAGCTTTAACGCTTAGTAATTTTTGAAGTTTCTTACTTTCTTTAACAGAGATGTTAACTTGTGCTTTCTTTAAGTAAGTTTTTTCGAAGTAGGTCATGGCTTTATGTTTATTTCGCTGCAAAGGTATAGCGGAAAACCACGGTGAATGTTACGTGAATGTTAATAAATGGTTAAGTTTTGGGGAGGCGGAGATATCTTTATAAAACTAAACTTCATAAAGAAAGTTAATACTCAATAAGTTACAGGGTCTTCACTACTTCTTCTAAGGCTATGCCGCGGGAACCTTTAATAAGTATAGTTTTGTTTTTTACCGGATTTGCTTGCAAAAATTCAAAAGCTTGTTTGGCGGTAGCAAAACTTTTCTCCTTTTGCAAGGATGAGAATATAGGGCCAACCAACAGGTAATCATTTAATTGTTTTTTATTCAGTAAGGCAATAATAGCTTGGTGCTCTGTCATTGATTCTGCACCCAGTTCAAGCATATCGCCCAGTATAAGCATTTTAGCGGGGGCATCTGTATCATAAAAGTTATTAATGGCAGCTTGCATACTGTTGGGGTTGGCGTTATAATAATCTAAAATAAGCGTGTTGTTGTTTGTTTGCTTTAATTGAGAACGGTTATTGTTTGGGGTATAGTTTTGTATAGCCTGATTAATTAAATCCTCTTCTACTTTAAAATAATTGCCAACACAGGCAGCACATAAGGTGTTGTTATAATTATAGATACCAACCAGATTTGTTTTGATATAATCTGCGTTCTTTAGCTCAGAAGCTTTGGATCGTGTCCGCCAGGCAAGTTCCACAAACAAACTGTTTTTATTGCACTTACCAACTATATCGTATAACTTGTTGGTACCATATGTTACTTTATTATTCTCTTTGGCTAAATCAGCCAACACCTCATCATCCCCATGAAGAAAAACAGTTCCGTTCTTTGTTAAAAGATATTTATATAATTCGCTTTTGCCTTTTTTCACCCCTTCTATACCTCCAAAACCTTCTAAGTGTGCTTTGCCAATGTTGGTAATAATGCCAAAATCAGGCTCGGCAATGCGGCAGAGCATATCAATTTCCTGCTGATGGTTGGCACCCATTTCTATAACAGCTATCTGATGCTGAGGTGTTATGGTAAGCAGGGTAAGCGGCACCCCTATATGATTATTTAAATTGCCTTGGGTGTATTGGGTATTATATTTTGTAGAAAGTACGGCATGAATTAATTCTTTAGTGGTGGTTTTACCATTACTACCCGTAATACCTATAACAGGAATATGTAATTGCTTGCGATGGTAATTAGCTAATTGCTGCAGAGCATTTAATACATCTTCAACAAAAATATAATGATCATTTTTAGGAAGGGAAATATCATCAACTATGGCATAGCTGGCACCTTCTTTAATAGCTTGCTCGGCAAAATCATTGCCATTAAATCTTTCACCTTTTAGGGCAAAATAAATACAGTCTTTGGTAATCTTGCGGGTATCAGTAGTAATGTTTTGTTTACAGTTTACAAACTTGGTATATAAAGAAATAATATCCATTTGTATTAAGAAATTGAAAACCCCTTTTATCGAAAAATTATTAAGGAGTAGTTGTAGCAGGAGGGGCAGCGTTATTTTGTGCTTTGAAGGCATCAAAATCAAATAGCAGAGAGAAACGCAGTGTGTTTTGCAATGGATTACGTTGTGTAAGAGGCGCTAAATAACTCATATCAATGGTAAATACGCTATACTTAACTCCGAATCCGAATGTCATGTATTGGCGGTCTCCCTGAGTTTTGTTTTCATAATAATAACCGGCTCTAAAAGCAAGTAAATTATCATACCAATACTCCATACCTGAGGACGCTTTGATTTCCTGCAATTCCTCGGTAGCTCCACCAGGAGCATCTGTAAAAGAACCAAATATGCCCGAAGTAACGCTGCGATAGGGGTTTTTACCTTCGGCTATTAAATAACCGCCATTACCATCAGGAATGCGTTGCCCGTTAGCATCTAACTGCCAAACAGGAGGGGTTGGCACCATTAGCTTAGTAGCATCTGCTAACAAAGTAATAGTATTAAAATCATCTAAATATATTTTATAACTGGCTCCTAAGCGAAGTTGCGTGGGTATAAAACTTTTTGATGATTCGTCTGCATTATTTGTGTAATATATTTTACTACCTATATTAGACAAATTAAGTCCTGCCGAAAACACTGCCTTTTTTTCTCCTATGTCTAATTTTTTACTTTTATAATATGCGGCAATATCAGCAGCAACTGCTCTTCCTGGATGAGTTGTGGTAGAACTTCCGGGAAGAGGGATACTATTTGTTAGGTTAGAATTAATATAACGAAATACTAATCCTACCGAGAAATGTTGACTAAGTTTTTGGCTATACCCTGCATCTAAAGCAAATTCATTAGGTTTAAAAGTTCCTATGTTATTACCATTGTTATCTGTAAATTGAACACTACCTAAAGTAAAATACCTTAAAGAGCCGGCTACTGCCGCCATTTTATTTATTTTTTTATAACCGGCTAAAGATGCTAAACTCATGTCGGGTACTAATTGTCTTAACCAGGGTGTATAGTTCATGGCTAGACCAAAATCTTTTTCGGCAAAAGCATATTTAGAAGGGTTCCAAAACATGGAATTGGCATCAGGAGAAGATGCAACACCTAAATCGCCCATTCCGCCAGCACGGGCATCGGGTGATATTAATAGAAATGGAACTGCTGTGGTAACGGTATTAACCCCACCTTTGTTATAATTAATACCTTGAGGATAGGATTGGAGAACTAAAGCACAAAAACCAAATGATGCAATTATCTTTTTACTCATCTTTTTTTCTAAAGCCTGCGAATTTAATTATTTAATTTAAGATTACTAACTTCTCTATCTTCTCTGCTTTGCTCCCAGATTCATTGTTTTTAACAATTACTTTATATATATATACGCCACGGGCAAGTTTATCTCCATAATTATCTTTGCCATCCCAACTAATGCCATCTGTTCGGAAGCCTTGATTTTCTATAGTTTGCGAAATAGTCTTTACAATTTTTCCGGTAATGGTAAATATTTCCACTTCAACGTTCAGATAGTCGCAGGCTTGGTTATGTTCTATATAAAATTTGGTGGATGTGCTAAAAGGATTAGGATAATTTAATACATGAGATAAAGCCATTTTGGCATTTGTGGCAACAACAAAATCAATAGAGGTATTGCTTGCGTTATCCATTACATCCCATGCTTTTAGATTCAATGTATGGTTTCCATTTGGCAAATTACTAAGTTGATATAATAATTTCCCCGATTGGTATTTGTTTAAATCTGCTTGATAATAATCATTTAAAACCATTTCATGAGCGGTATTTGCATCTAATACAGCAACAATATTATGCCCAATTCCATTGCCAGTTGTATTTACACCAGACGAATCAGCTAATAAAGCATATATAAATGGGTTCTGGTTGGTGGTACCGCCTGATATAAAATGGTTATCATTCATAAATAAATTAATTGCAGGCCCCTGATGGTCGGTAATTGCTGTATTGCTTGTTCCCCCAACTATAACTTGTTCGTAATATCCTGCGGCATCAGTGGTATCGCTTTGGGCATAATAACTTATTTTTCCATACCCGAAATTATACATAATATCTTTTGGGACAATAAATGTATAGGTGAAATTTCCGTTTGTAACAGTAGATTTGCCTTTAAATAAAACACTTTCTTGTTGCTTAAAAGGGTAGGCATAATTAACAGTATCCCCTGGTGAAATAACTAATTTGCCGTATCCTGAATTGTTGAGTGTATTTAATGCTGTAGGCTTATCAAATACTGTTATGTATATAATTCCGTTAAAATTAGTCAGCGGATGATTATTAATATCCGAAACAAAACCTGAAATAGTATATTTTCCTATGGCAGACAAGGTATCATTAGAACCTAGTGCATAAATATGACTGTTTACTTTTAAAGGAGTTGTATATTGCTTGGGGTATGATAAAGTAACCGCCGGGTCTCCAAGCAAGCAAAAATTCAGTTCGTTCTGTACTTGTCCAGGTGATGTTTTTGTAATTTGAATAATATCACCTATGGTGGGACGCTTTCCATTAACCAAAGAATCCAAGGCAGCCGGATAAAACCAAGGCCCTATTGCAAAACCATCTTGAGCAAGAGCCGTTCGGGTTGTTGTAAATAAACCTATACCGCCGCCATTTGGGTTTAGCAAAATATCTTCCCCAGCCGACTCAAAGGCAGGATTATCATAGGTAGCAAACTGGCAGGTTGCCGTGAACCACAAAGGCAAATTATTTATATTATTCCATTGCTGAATTTGATTAATGCTAACAACCTCTGTATTCGATAAATTAAGCGTACCCCCGTGCCCCGAATAACCTATTATTAAAGCTCCTTTAGCAACGCGGTTGTTAAGAGCCGTTACCGCGTCGGGATGACGTAATCCGCCAGGTACGGTTATTTGCTGATAAGCATCCAAATAAATTTTATCAACATTATATCTTTTATTTCTACTTATCGTGTCTGCATTTGCCTCTTGTTGCTGTATAAACTCTATTTCCCAAGCATATTGATGAGAGGGGTCATAGGGCTGAACATCATCCGCTATCAATGAAACCCAGTTGCGCCAATCTGGCGTGTTTTGAGTGGCTTGATCACAGCAACTTGATGTTGGTTCGGAGCGGTTATAGTATTGTACTGTTTTTTGCGCAACACCGTTTGCCTCAGCAACTGTTTTTACTGGAATTCGCCCTACTCCTATATCAACCAACTGCCCCATAAGATCTCCACTATCACCGATTACCCCTTCATCATCGTCTAACAAAGCGTAAAAATCATCGCCTGTTAAAGAGTATAAAGGACTCCATGAATTATAGGTTTCAAAAGCAGGAACAAATACTGTATTAGAAGGATCGTATCTATTTTTTTGTAAATAGGAACCTGTGCCATATAATAATAAATATCTTGGAAGGGTGGAAGATTGTTTATATAGCATACGCATAAACTGACGAATTGCTGTTATATCTTGAACACCAGAGGAGAATTCATTATAAATTTGATCGGGAGTTACAATGACAGAAGATAAATGTTCGTTTTGTGGTAGCGCATGAAGTTGCGCAAGTTGTTGTGCTGCATCGTGAAAGATTTGAGGAGCTACAATCACATAATCAATGTTTCTTACTAAGTGTAAATTTTGATTATGAATTTGCCCCACAAATGCAGGTATATTATAAGTTGTACCATCAAAAGCAATAAATTGCTGTAAAGTATCTGTAGCAATGGTAAACGAATAATTATTAGAAGTAACTATAGTATCTTGTTCGGTAATATTAAATTGGTCTGTAATATTCCATATACGAATAGTTGGGGAGGAACTTTGTAAATTAAACTGAGAAATTCTGCCGGGTCCAATGCTACGATAATCTCTAAATGTCATTTGACTTCCTTGCATAACAAGTCCGCGACGAACAACTGCCCATATATAGTTAAGCCAACCCGATTCATCAGTATAGGCAGTACTTACTGTTATATTTATAGTATTACCTATGCTTCCTATATACAAAAAATGAGTAGTAGCATTTTCGGGTGCTCCTAAGTCGCATTCAAAATTGGGGCAAACGGAATTAAAAGGAATTTGATACGACCCACCCGGATAACTAACATTAAAAATACCATTGCCACTTGTGCGTGTACCAATTAAATCAGTTTTAAGCCAAATGGTATCACTTTGTAGGTTTAAAAAAGAAAAGTTAAATGAATGGGTTGGAACGTTTTCAAAACTTTCACCATATAATTCTCTTCCTGACTGCATAATGTTTACATAATCATTTTCATGTACAGCATAATCGTCAAAACTTGTAACAGTATAATTAGCGGGAGCAGATGCATTTGGTTGTATAGTAATTCGTTTTCCAGGAGAAGAATTATCTACAGTTAAAAAATAAAAAACAGAATCGGAGTAATAATGTTTGTTACGACTATATCTTGTAGGGGCATTTTTACCAGAATTATAATGCCATTTATGAGGGGATTGCCCATAAAAAAGAATATAATCGTTGTTATCAAAAACGCCAATTGTACCACTATCTCTTACAAAAATGGCATTTTCGGTTAAATCATCATAATGGAAATCGCTATTCGCTTCAGATAAAATTTCCCCTCCATTACCATATATTTTAATATATTTAGGATTGGTATGCGACGCATCTATCCCCATACTAGTTAAAAACGCTTTATCAATCTTATAAATAGCATTTTCTGCTGTGCCTATCTTATACCAGTTACCGGTTGCCAATACTGATGATGACGCAAATGATTGTATGTAGTTGTGTTGGGTTCCATTTCTTTTAGTATTTAACGGTTCTGATGTTTGCTGCCATTTAATACGGTATGAAACTAATTTCTCTAATTTACCATTTGCTTTATTAATACGTATAGGAACAAGTTTACACAAAACAAAAGACATTTTTTTGTAAGTGCTAATGTTAGTACCGATCAGTTCAAAGTCTTCTGTAATATATTTTGAATTGATGCAGGCCTCTTCTTGTATTGTTAATGTTTCGGTTAATACAACCTGAACTGTGGGTTTTAGTTTAGTACTTTGTTCATTAGGTTCTCTTAACGATAAATAGGGTAAAAAGTTCTTCTCTTCAATATAAGATGCTCCATCGAAAGATAGTATGCTTTCTGTTTTCCCTTTTTTCTCAAAACTTATTGGCTTATGCCATTTGATTTCAATAATACTTGCGTCTTTAATTGTTTTGTTCCTTTGTAATTTGAAAGATAGAGAAAATATTTTACAAAAACAAAATAGTACAAAAACTATTGTATAAAACTTTCTATTAATAATCATTTTTATAAAAATATGAAACTTATTTGTGGATTTAACGTATAAATGAAAATAATATTGTTTAATATTTTTTTGTATTAAAAAATAAAAACACTAAGTTTGTAAATGAAATTTGTATAATTGCATTTTATGATGAAAAAAATTACGGTATCTTTTTTACTATTTCTTGGTATTTTTTCTGCCAATAATGCAAAAGCACAGGATCCCCAGTTTACACAATTTTATGCTAATCCACTTTATTTAAACCCTGCCTTTGCGGGAACAGCGCGCTGTCCAAGGTTTTGTATGAATTATAGGAATGAATGGCCCGGGCTTTATAAAACATACATTACAACTAGTGCATCTTATGATCAACATATAGATGCCATATCAGGAGGTATTGGGTTATTGGTTATGCAAGACAGGGCGGGTAATGGAACCTTAGTTACTACTGATGCGAGTCTTATGTATTCTTATCACCTTAATGTAACTAGAGAATTCTCAATTAATTTTGGTTTACAAGGTACTTACCATCAAAAAACATTAGATTGGACTAAGCTGACTTTTGGTGATATGATAGATCGTCGCCGTGGTTTTGTGTATAATACCAATGAAAACCCAAGTAATTATCCTAATCAAACAGTAAGGGCAGCGGATGTTTCGGCGGGTTTATTAGGTTATAGTAAAAGGTATTTCTTTGGCGTTGCAGTAAACCATTTAACGCAGCCAAATGAGGCTTTTATTCCAGGAAGTAGCCCTCTTCCTATGAAAATAACCGTGCATGCCGGTGCTAATATAGAATTAGAAAAAGGTGGGGAAACATATATTAGTCCTAATATATTATATCAATATCAGGGGCAGTTTCAGCAGCTTAATTTAGGGATGTATTTTGTTAAAAAAAGTGTTGTATTGGGTTTATGGTATAGAAATCAGGATGCTATGATAGCTTTAATAGGATATCAAACACAACATTTCAAATTTGGTTATAGCTATGATGTGACTATATCTAAATTAGCTAATGTGTCTGCTGGCTCACATGAAATTTCAGTACAATTTCAACTCGCTTGGCGCCCTAAACATCGTAAATTCCGTACGGTAAGTTGCCCCTCATTCTAAAATAAATAAAAATAAATGTAACTTTGTTTGATTTTTTACGTTAAAAGAGAAATTATAATACATATGACATGACAAAAACAACCAAACTATTAAAATCTTTAGCTTTATTCTCAGCTACTGGATTAGTGATATTTTCTTGCAGTCAAGAAAGATCTCCAATAACAGGGTGGGCTTATAATACCTCTGAAAATGGTGGTTTTGAAAAAGTACCTTATGAAGAACAAGAAACAGGGCCTGGTTTAGTTCTGATTGAGGGTGGGACCTTTACTATGGGGCGTACTGAAAATGATGTTACTTATGATTGGAATAATATACCTCGCCGCGTAACTGTTTCCTCTTTTTATATGGATGAAACTGAAATAACTAACTTTAGCTATCTTGAATATTTATATTGGACAAGTCGTGTATTTGGTCCAAGCTATCCCGAAGTTTTTGTTAAAGCTTTGCCTGATACGCTTGTTTGGCGTGAAAAGCTTGCCTATAATGAGCCTTATGTGGAATACTATTTACGTCATCCTGCTTACCGTAATTATCCAGTGGTAGGTGTAAATTGGTTACAGGCAAATGATTTTTGTGTTTGGCGTACTGATAGGACCAATGAATTTATATTAATTCGTGAAGGGTTATTAAATCATGTCCCTAATCCATCTGACCAAGACTATTTTAGTACGCAGGCCTACTTAGCAAATAAATGGCAAGGGCAATTAAAGCAAAAATTACCTTCATTTGATGAACAGCAACCAGAGCGTGATGTGCGGATGGAAGATGGTATATTTTTACCGAATTATCGTTTGCCAACAGAAGCTGAATGGGAATATGCTGCTTATGGTTTAATAGGAAACACAATTGGGGAACGTATAACAGACCGTCGTATTTATCCTTGGAATGGACATGGTGTTCGTAATCCAGACGAAAAATATATAGGCCAGATGCACGCTAACTTTATACGTGGTGCTGGTGACTATATGGGTACTGCAGGTTGGTTGAATGATAATGCTGATGTTACGGCCCCTGTATATTCATACTGGCCTAATGATTATGGTTTATATAATATGGCAGGTAACGTCTCTGAGTGGGTTATGGATATTTACCGTCCGCTTACTTCAACTGACGCGAATGAATTCCGTCCGTTCCGTGGAAATGTATTTAAAACCCAAGTAAAAGATTCTACTGATAATACTATAGCCACTAACACGGAGGGAGTATTAATTGACTCCTTGGATCATTCTAAAAAGAAAGTAAATATTCCAACTGCTCATGGAGTTAGTACAGAAACTCAAGAACTTCGCGATACAAGTGTTATAAATTCTATACCGGGACGTGTATTATGGAGGGATGTTACTATTGCAAAACCTGAAGACAGGCTAGATGAAAGAAGAAATTATAAAACTAATGATTATAGGGATTATTTAGATGGAGATGTAACTTCAAGTATTTATTATAGTGATGGAGAAGATGCTTATCAGGATAAAGCTGGTAAAATGATGTATGAATATGCTAAAACATCTTTAGTAAATAACTGGAGCAGAGTTTATAAAGGTGGTAGCTGGCATGACCGCGCATATTGGATGAACCCTGGTAGCCGCAGATTCTTAGATGAAAGACAAGCAACAGCATATTTAGGATTTAGATGTGCTATGACCAGAGTAGGTAGTCCAACAGGATTAGGTAAATAACAAAAAGCTTAATAAACATTTTAAAAGCCCTGAATTATGTAATTCAGGGCTTTTATTTATTTGATTCTTTGGTTAACGTCTTCTATCAAAAACAGTAATTTATTCACTTCAGAAGAGACCTTACATAAAAAAGCCGTTCTCCTTAAAGAACGGCTTTAGCATTTTATTATAAACCTTACTTACTCTTTTCCGAATTCAGCGCTTCCTTTTATAGCTACTTCTTCACTTAACATAGTAGCAGGCATAGTAGCTGCAATTCCGAAAGTACTACGGTTTAAAGAACCACTTATTCTAACACCTACAACAGCCTTTTTGCTCATTGGGTTAGTACCGCTTGCAATGATAGCATCTAAATCAATTAATTTGGTTACCCCATGCATGGTAAGTTCTCCAATGATTTTATATTTTTTATCAGCAACCTTTTTTACTGTTTTGCTTTTAAAAGTAATGGTAGCAAATTTTGCTGCATCAAAGAAATCAGGGGATTTAAGATGACCGTCACGTTTTTCATCATTTGTACTGATGCTATTAATGTCTGCAGTAAATTCAAAAACCGCATCGGTAAAATCTTCTTTAGAAGAAGTAAATTTAGCATCAAACTTTTTGAACGAACCATCTACATCAGATATACCTAAGTGTACTATGCTGAAGTTGATGTTAGAGTGAGATGCATCTGCTTTCCATGTTCCTGCATCAGGTGTTGTGAAAGAGAACATAAAAGCTGCTGCCGCTGAGGCAAGGATTGTGATTTTTTTCATTTGTTTTTCTTTTTTTAGGTTATTGTTATGTTTATTTATTATGCTTGCTTTATAAATTCTATGTTACTATGAAGACTAATATCATTACCCAAAAGTAACCCGCCCGTTTCAGTAACACCGTTAAAACTAACTCCATAATCCTGACGGTTTATTTTGCCATTTATAGTAAATCCCGCGCGAGTATTTCCATAAGGGTCTTTTGCAATTCCACCAAATTCTACATCTAACACAACGGGTTTGCTTACCCCTTTAATGTTAAAATCACCATGCAACTTATAATTCTCAACGCTTACTTTTTCAAGTTTAGTGCTTTCAAATTTAATTTGCGGATGTGCAGCAGCGTCAAAAAAGTCGCCTGTTTTTAAGTGTCCGTCGCGTTGTTCGTTGTTTGTGTTGATAGAATCTACATCAGCAGAGAAGTTAATTTTTGCTGTTGTAAAATCATCACCTTCTGTTTCTACCGTTCCCTCGAATTTTTTAAAAAATCCGGTAACGTTTGATATCATTAAGTGCTTTACTTTGAATTGCACTTCTGAGTGTGTGGCATCTAATACCCATTTGGTTGTTGACATAATTTTTTGTTTTAAGTTTGATACAAAGGTATGTGTATTAAGTATACTTTTGTAACCGATATACCAAAGTATACTGATATACTTTAGTAAACCGAGTGTGAAAGTAATACAAACAACGTACCTTTGTATGTTATTTTATCGTTAAATAATTGTTAAGATGGCTAAAAACTTTTTACAGAATCCCAGTAAGTTAAGTTCTACCGAATGCTCTAAGAGCCTACTACCTGTACAAGACGCCTTATATATATTAAGCGGTAAGTGGAAACTGCCTATTATAATTGCTCTAATACACGGTAACAAGCGCTTTAAAGAATTGCACCGCGAGATAAAAGGCATTACTGCTAAAATGCTTTCCAAGGAATTGAAAGAATTAGAAGTAAATACTTTAGTGAAACGTACGGTTTATGATACCATTCCTGTAAGTGTGGAGTACGAACTAACGCCTTATGGTACTACCTTAGATGAGGTTATTATGGCTTTGCGCGATTGGGGTTTAAAACACCGTCAGAAAATAAAAGATAAAAAATAAGATTAACTTCCTTTTAATCCGGTAACGATTCCTTTTATGGAGATTACATTAAGCGGCAGTTCTAAGAAAACATGCAGCATGCTTAATAAGAATAACACCATAAATCCTAAGCGGAAATCTATATAGTAGAATACTACCGATAGAACCCATAAGATAGCTATTACAGCTAATCTGCTTTTGGAGACTTCGTGCCATTTGATTACGGTTGTTTTAGAGAACCAGTTTAAGTAATGATAGGTGTATGCAAAAGCAATGAAGCGTTGCACGGCAATCATGGCGGGTAGTTCAAAGATGTCTGTGCCGTTATTTACAAAATTTATATTAAAAAGTCCGGCTATGGATTTATTAAGTATGCTGAAATACTTTTGTATATAGCCTTTTTCTGCTATTGAAAGAATTTCTGCATTAGGCGTATGAATCAGTGCAAAGCTAATGGCGCATCCAACAAACACGACTAAGGACAAATAACCTGTAACACTTTTGTTTTTAATGGCTCCGCTTAAAACAAAGAATCCAGTAAACAAAAACACATGCACAACAGTAGGCAGAAAAATGCCAAAGGAAAGAACCAAAAACGTAATTCTATCCGCTTTGATAAGTAGGGTAATCATTAAAACAACGGCAGATACTATAAGTGAGAGAAGATTTTTTCCTGAGAAGACAAGACACAAGGTATAAACCACCACGCAAATAATTAAGCTAACGGAAAAATACCTTACGGCTGATTTCTCATTAAACAAGCCAATGGAAAGAAGAATAGCGATTAAGATATAAGGCCATATTTGTAACTTCTGTTTGATAAAAAAATTCTTTTTATCGAGCCAGGAAATTTCTGTTAGGTAATGTAACGGACCTAACACCGCATATACAAAGAGAAAGAGTTTAAAGGGAATGATAAATGCAATAACCGTACTTATTAGCATTAAAGCCATGTTGGTAAGGTTTATACCTTTATCAGTAGCAGTTATTTTTTGGAGGAAACTCATTGAATAAGTTTCATTTCATTTAACAGGTAGCCGGCACCGGCATATTTATCTATTACAAACAGGGTATAACGAACATCTAACGTAATGTTGCGACAAATATTTGGGTTATACATAATATCACTCATGGTGCCTTCCCAAACTCTATCATAGTTTGTACCAATTAATTCTCCTTTTGCATTTAGCACCGGACTACCGCTGTTACCGCCCGTTGTATGGTTAGTTGCGACAAACGACATGTGCAGCGTACCATCTTTATCGGCATACTTTCCGTAATCTTTCTTGGCATAAAGGTCTTTCATTTTAGGGAAAATAATAAACTCATCATCGTTGGGGTTTTCTTTTTCCATCATTCCATCCAACGTGGTGAAGTAATTATAGTAGACACCATCACGGGGTTTATAGCCCTTTACTTTACCATAGGTTATACGCAATGTAGAATTTGCATCGGGATAAAACTTCTTATCCTTATAAACCTTAGTGAGCTTATCCGTATATTTTTTATACAAGGCATTCAGTTGCGCATCAATAGTAGTATACTGAAACAGAACATTGTTGTTATAATACTTTGATGTGCTCTTCCAAAGTTTATATGCAATATCATTTTCAATGTCTGCAACAGAAGCTGTTTTAAGTGCATTTAAATATTTATCCTTATTAACAAACATACTTTGGTTGTATAGTATATCGGTAATAAAATCGTACTTGTTTGGATACAACATAAACAAAGAATCGATGGCAAACACCCGCAGGTTCTTATCTATACCGTTTGCATACATCTCTAACATGGCGCTGCATATAGTTTTATCCATGGCTTTGTTGTAGGTTTTAAAAAACTTCTCATTACTCTCTGCGGCTTTGGCAAACTCTTTTTGTTTATCCTCATCCGATTTACCTTTAACCGAAGCAACTAATTTCTCTGCCGCACGGGCTGCTATCATGGCATTGAAGCCTAATAAACATTCATTATAATAATCGAGTTGTTTTTGAAAGACGCGGTAGATACTATATAAAGAACGGAAATCATTAAACACGTTGTTAAACTTTTCTTTCTCGGCAGGGTCGGTTGAAAGGAGTTCTATGAACTTTTTTTCAAACTCTTTTTTCTTATTCACAGCATCAAACTTTTTTAAGCCCTGCATTTCGCCCATCCATTTCTTCCAGTAGTTGGCAACCGACGCGTAGTTGGCAGCGTAGGCAATGCGGGTAGTATCGTTGGCTTTCATAAAACGGTTCATGATGCTTAAACGCTTTTCGCGCAAGGCAACTTTGGTGGGGTCGCTATCGTTCATGGTCATATCAACGGCATCGCTAAAAAGATACTCTTGCGTTCTGCCCGGAAAGCCATATACCATCGTAAAATCACCTTCTTTAACACCTTTCATGGAGATGCTTAAGGATTTTTTGGGTTTAAAGGGCACGTTATCTTTTGCGTATTCCGCGGGTTCGTTATTTTTATCGGCATAGATGCGGAACATAGAAAAATCGCCTGTATGGCGTGGCCACATCCAGTTATCGGTATCTCCGCCAAACTTACCAATGAAGGAAGGAGGCGCACCAACCAAACGGACATCTTTAAAAGTTTGGGTGATGAACAGAATGAATTGATTACCATAAAAGAAAGGACGAACAAAAGCCTCATATTTATTGCCTTTGGTAACATTGGCAACAATTTCTTTTATCTTTTTTTGCTGGAGGGCTTCTAAATCTTTATCGGATGTGGTAGCCGAAGTGCCCTCGTTTACCTGCGCGGTAACATCTTCTATACGAACAATCAGCATGGCTGTAAGACCAGGGTTGGTAAGCTCTTCGCTTGCATTCATGGCCCAAAAACCGTTGGTTAAATAATCTTTATCTACGCTGCTATGCCCTGCAATAGATGAATAACCACAATGGTGGTTGGTTAGTATCAAACCTTTATCCGAAATAATCTCGGCAGTACAGCCCCCGCCAAACTGCACAATGGCATCCTTAAGCGAAGTATTGTTTACATCATAAATATCTTTGGCAGAGAGCTTGCAGCCGTTCTTCTTCATGTCTTTTTCATTGAGTTGCTGCAACAAAAAAGGCAGCCACATACCTTCATCAGCTTTGGCAGGTAACAGATAACAAACAACAAGCAACAGGATTACAAATTTCTTCATCATACGCACATTAATTGAGGGATAAAAATAGTAAATAAGTGTGAGGTTTTGGTGTATGGTTTATTTAGGTATTTTAGAACCTGCTTTAAGATAGTTTTGCTTTAATACTTTCTTTTGTCTTGAAACAAAAGAAACAAAAATTCAAGACTGCTTAATATTAAAATGAAATTCTACGCATCGCTACGCAGATTTCAAGAACTCGCTGCGCTCAGACAGCTTGAAATCTTTTGCTTCGCTTGCTGGAATTTCTATTTTAATCTTAAGAGGTCGAAGGGCGGGACTAAGGGATTCTATCTAAGGGTTAAATGAACCCATTTCCTATATTATTTAATAACAGCAAAGATAAAAGATTGATAATTGGATATTCACTTATGATTTCCTTATCGTAACGATTGGAATCTTTATGTAAACTTTTGATGTATTGACGCTAACTTTTGATATCTCTACTTAAACTTTTACTAATTCTATATCAAGTTTAGCATCTCTACATAAACTTTTGATATCTCAACTAAGGCTTTTGCTATCTCTTCATGCACTTTTGATAGATTAATTAAGCAGAATGCTTGTTGGTTTTAACTTTTTTTAATTGAGTTTGGCATAATATTTGTAGCTGGTATACTAATTAGTAGAAAACAGAAGAGATGAACCAACTGCAATTGAACCATAAGAGCATGTTTGAAACTGTTTATCAGACGATGCAAAACAATAGTGGTATTTGGAGTAGCAATACAACCGTAAGTGGTGTTGTGACTGCGCTATTGGGTAAAATAGGTGATTTGAATGATGCACTTACAGGACAGCTTAGTAATTATAAGGTGGTTACACAGAGCAAGAATCAAGCAAAGACTACGTTAGTTGCACTTACAATGGCACATGCTATGGCGGGTAAGGGTTTTGGGGCAGGCAGCGGGGACACTACTTTGAAAGGTATTTGCAAGATAACAGAAACCAAGCTTAAAGAAATGGCGGAAGACGAGTTGGGTAATTTTTGTGAGACTATATATGATGCGGTTAGTGTGGTGATTGGAAGTTTGGCAGGTTATGGAGTGAACAGCGCGAGCCTTTTGCAATGGAGCAATGCGATAGGCATTTTTGAAAGTAAATTGGGGCAACCACAGAGTGCCAGACAGGCAGCAGCCAGCTATACGGCTATTATTGGGCCTATGATTAAAGAGATTAGTACGTATATAGAAGAGCAGCTTGATACGCTGATATTGCAATATAAAACGAGTAACCTTATTTTTTATAAAGCGTATAAAGGAAGTCGTAAATTGCCTAAGAACGGACACCGGACAACCGTGAAGGTTACGGGAGTGGTGAGTGAGGTGAATGTACCCATTGCAAAAGCACATGTGATGTTGGTTGCAAGCGGACAAAATGTGCGTAGAAAAATAACGAAAGTAAACGGCAGGTTTATGTTTGCGCGGTTGAAGCCGGGCACATACGTGATAACCGTTAGCGCTAATGGGTTGGTTGCACAAAGCAGCACTATAACGGTTGCACATGCCGGAAGTGTTATACAAAATTTTAATATGGTTGCTACTGGTGGTATAAGGGATGCATAGGGATGGGTATAAAAGACATGAGTTGTAGGAGGGGTGAGAATTTTTTGCTTAGTAGTTTTTAGTATATTTGAATTACTTTAAAACAAATAACATGAAGAAATTAATTACCCTTTTAGCCTTAGGATTTTGTTTGAATGGGAGGGCGCAGATAATAACTACAGTTGCGGGGGATGGGTTTTGTTGCCCATTCACATCAGGAGGCGCAGCTACAGCTTCTAATATATATTATCCAAGAGGAGTAGCTGTTGACGCTATGGGTAATATTTTTATAGCAGGAGGTAATGCTATTCAAAAAGTAGATGCAGCTACAGGAATATTAATTACAGTAGCCGGCACAGGTACAGGTGGAAATAATGGGGATGGAGGGCAGGCAACAAACGCTCAATTGGAGCCTTCAGATGTAGCCATAGATATTCATGGTAATATTTATGTTGCTGATTGGTACAATAAGGTTATAAGAAAAATAAATACTTTAGGGATAATTAGCTCAATAGCTTCTAATCAAGTTGCCCCAAATGGAATTGCATTAGATGCTTCAAATAACATTTATACTGCAAATGATGGGAATTACATTGCCAAAATAAATACTTCCGGTATAGTAAGTCATATTGCTGGAATAAGTGGTTTCGGTTATAGTGGAGATGGAGGCCCTGCTACAGCAGCAACTTTAAATAATCCTACAGGTGTGGCACTTGATTCTAAAGGCAATATTTATATTGCCGATAATGCCAATAACCGAGTTCGGATGATAAATACATCTGGTATAATATCTACAGTTGCTGGAAATGGAAATTATTTACATAATGGAGATGGTGGCCATGCAACAGCTGCAAGTATATGGAATCCGTCTGATGTGTCTGTTGATGCTACTGGTAATTTATTTATTTGTTCGTCAGGAAGTTCTTGCATTCGTATGGTCAATACTTTGGGAATTATCTTTACTATTGCTGGAGATACAATATATGGTTATACAGGCGATGGAGGCCCTGCAACTGCAGCGGAACTTGAAGAACCTTGGGGAATAACACTTGATGCTTCAGGCAATTTATATATTGCAGATGTGAATGGAAATTGTATTCGTAAAGTAACTAATGCAGCAGCAGCAGGTATAGAGCAATACAATGTAAATTATGAAGTAAACATATACCCCAACCCCAACAATGGTAGTTTTGTTATAGAGCCACAAAATACATTGTACAATGTACATTGTACCGTGTACGATGTGAATGGAGAAGCTGTGTTGAGTCAACCTATAAACGGCAAAACAAGTATTGATGCAAGTAGCTTAAATGAGGGTGTATATAATATAAGCCTGATAAGCGACGAGGGCGTGGTGAATAAAAGGTTGGTTATTGTGAGATAAGATTTCTAGACTATACTCTAAATGACAATAGCAACAAATTACTCTATTCGTTTAAGGTTAATATCTTTGGTAGGAGCAAGTATCAAAGGGAATTTCTCAATCTTAACGGAGCTGCTGTCTAAGCCAAATGCACGAGACTCTGCCACATTAAAGAACTTGCGCAGGAAGAAATAAATATCAAGGATAATCCGTTCTTTCCAAGGTAAATCATTATCATAAGAAAGGAATTTTTCGGTTATCACAAATTTAAAATCTCCTATCACATTGTTTCTGTTAAGCGATTCGTATCGGCTGGTAATGTCCACCTCGTTGGCTTTTACCATATCCTGTACCACCTTGCGAAACATGACATTAATTTTTGGAGCTACTCTAAAGCCTAATTTAAAATCAACGCGTATCACATCATCTTTCATGATTTCATGCACACGATATTCCATCCGGTAAGGTTCATCAGCCACATCCACATGTATAAACCAATATAAATCGGCACGCTTAGGGCGCTTTTGCAAAATAGAGTAAATTACTTTTGATTCAATCTCATCATAATGACTGGCACTTGTAAGATAGACTAAATGGGTAGCGTATTTGGGTATGGTTAAATCTCTGCTAAGTTCTGCCAATACGTTTTTGTATTTATCTACTTTTACAAATTCGGTATAACGGCTTCCAATTTTTTTAGCCAGATGCCAAATACTCATTATTCCTATCAGGATAAAAGCTATAAATAAAGTTACATACCCACCGTGCATAAACTTGTTTAGGTTGGCATATAAAAAGCAAAGTTCAATTAGTAAATACACACTTATAACCATAATAGCCAAAAAGTGGTTGTATTTTTTCATCCATAGATAGTGAAACAATAAAATAGTTGTCATTAACATACAGATGATGATGGACAATCCATAGGCTGCATCCATGTTTGCTGATTCTCTGAACTTAAGTGTTACCATTATGCAACCTGCTAATAAAAGCCAGTTTACAGAAGGGATATAAAGTTGCCCGCGCAGTTCGGTAGGATATTTTACTAAGGCTTTTGGCCATAGGTTAAGGCGCATGGCCTCGTTAATTAACGTATAAGCTCCGCTAATTAATGCCTGTGAAGCAATAACAGCAGAAACAGTTGCGATGCCAATACCGATAGGTAGAAACTTTATGGGCATGATTAAATAAAAGGGATTAACCGATGCACCGCCAATTTCGGCAAGTGTTTGTCCTGCATGTTGAATTAAAAAAGCTCCCTGCCCGAAATAATTAAGCACCAGCATAGTTTTTACAAACATCCAGCTTACTCGTATGTTATTGCGTCCGCAATGCCCCATATCTGAGTATAAAGCCTCTGCTCCGGTTGTGCAAAGAAATACGGCGCCTAATACAAAGAAGCCTTCCTGGTGTATGGATAATAATTTAATACCGTAATAAGGGTTGAGAGCTTTTAGCACTGATATATTGGTAACTAATTGGGTGATACCTAAAATGCCCAGCATTAAAAACCAAGTAAGCATCATGGGCCCGAAGAAACGACCAAGGAATTTTGTTCCGAATTGTTGTAGCAAAAACAAGCCAATTAAAATTCCGATAACAATTGGTACGGTATTTATTTCGGGTTTAAAGGCACGTAAACCTTCTACTGCCGAAGCGATAGAGATGGGTGGAGTTATAATGCCATCGGCTAATAAAGCACTTCCGCCAATAATAGCAGGTACTATCAGCCATTTAATTTTAAATCTTCTTACCAAGGCATATAAAGCAAATATTCCACCCTCGCCTTTGTTATCGGCTTTAAGGGTTAAGAATACATATTTTATAGTGGTTTGTAAGGTTAGCGTCCAGAATATACAGGATATACCACCTAAAACAATATCGGTTTGTATAACATGGCTACCAATAATGGCACTCATTACATATAGGGGGGATGTACCTATATCGCCATAAATAATTCCTAAAGTAACTATAAGACCGCCCAAAGTAACTTTGTTAATGTGGTCGGTATGGTGATTGCTCACAACAGAGTTTGTTTTTGGGTTACAAAGGTAAAATAAAAAAACGGGCTGTATGTTTTATTAGCTCAATTGTTTTTTCGGTATAGATTATTTTTTTATCAGATAAATAAAAAAAAGCCCTGCTTTTTTGCAGGGCTTTAATTAAAAGGGGTTTTAAAAATTACTGAACGATAACTTTTTCCACATGCTTATTTTGTCCATTAGTAATGGTAAGCATATAAATACCTTTTTGTAAAGAAGAAAGGTCTATGTTAGTGTTAACATCCTTCACAGAAGTTTTGAATACCTCTTGACCTATCATATTTGTAACATACATTACCGTATTCGCATCAATAGTAGCCATATTAATAGTTATTAAACCATTACTTGGATTAGGGTAAATAGCTATTTGACTATTGTTTGCGTATTGTTCAATACCAGCGCAACCAGTTGCAGTTATTGTAAATGTTTTTTGGGCAGTACATAAATTTTCAGTACCTGTGACAGTATAAACAGTAGTAGCTGAAGGAGTACAAGTAACTGTACTTCCGATAGTTGAACTTAAGAAGGTAGCGGGGGACCAGCTATAAGTAGTTGCTCCTGAAGCAAAAAGAGTTACACTATGAAAAGGGCAAACCGTATGGGAATTTGCTATTATTATAGGGTTTATTACTGATAAATTAAAAGTTTCATAATTCGAACAGCCAGTAGTAGTAGTTCCCGCTACGCTATAGGAAGTGGTTACACTAGGTGTTACGGTAATACTTGCTGTTGTCGCAGAAGTACTCCAAGTATAGGTATTTAAACCACTTGCCGTGATAGTGGCAGAACCTGCAGTACAAACATTAAATGGAGTACTGGTAGAAGTACTGGTAAGTGAGATAGGGCAACCTGGCTTATGACCTAAATGAAATCTATTGATACCGTGTCTTCCGTATGGTAATAATGAGTCAGAAAAACTTCCTGCCCAACCGTTTAATGAATCTATCATTTGTACACTTAACATTCTTACTGCGTTCGATGTACCTGCTTCTAATACTGTCCAGCTAGCACCATCATTATAAGTTACTGATGTTACATAATGAGTAAGAGCACTATCAACACCAACCGACATATAACCTTTAGTTTTTGGTATTGTGCTAATAGCCGAAATTCCAACTGATGTGCTTTGAGTTACCGGAACCCATGTAGTTCCACCATCTGATGTGCCAACTAAAACATTTGTTGTCGATGCATTAACACCCCAAGCTAAACCATGTATCGAATCTCTGAAAGCTAAACCAAAGCAACCACCATCTAAACCAATAGAACTGCTGGCTGCATAAGCCCAAGTTTTTCCGCTATCCGATGATGCTAAAACTAAACCATTATAGGTACCTGCCCACATAAAATGTTTGTAGGTTGTATAAACACTTGGTATACCTGCATCAGTGTTAAGCGGAGTAGGTAAATTAGCATCCGGCACACGTGCCCATGTAGTTCCACCGTTATGTGTACGGTAAATTTCCCACATATCACCGGTAGCAGTTCCTGTGTTGCCATTAGGGTCACCAAAAACTATACCATTGTTAGCATCCCAAAAATGAACCCAGTCAACAAACGCAACTGTTTGCCCGGTATACATACCGGCAGTCTCCATGTTAGTCCAGGTTGTTCCACCGTTGGTAGTTTTTAATATTTGTCCGCTGTTAGTTGTACTTTGTGCTCTGTTAGTTGTAACTATAAAAGCTGTATTAGCATTTACCGCCGAAATTCCTGACGGAGCGTAAGTAAGTGTATCAGGGTTAAAATTACCTGCATGATAATTTGCTCCATCAATTGTTCTTGTGAATCTGTTCGATGTTGGGTTTGTACCTTTTAACTGTCCTATACCCCATACAGTGTTTGTATCAACAACACTAAGGTTACGAACAAAATAGGTCGTATCTAGGTTCGAGTTATAGGGCTGCCAAACTGTAGATGCTTGACTAAAAGCACTAATACCTATAGCACTAAGTGCAAGCGTAAATAATTGTTTTTTCATTTTCGATATTTATTAAAATTTTGCTAAAAGTATGTTATTTTAATCAACTCCAAAAATTATTTATAGAAGTATGTTAATTTTAACATTTAACTCTCAGAATTATTTTCTGAAGTAAATAAACCTACTTTAAGCACTAAATGAAAAACCCCCGTCAAAGACGAGGGTTTAAAAGAGAAGAGATTAGTTATACTAACTCTATTTAGTTACCATAAATTTGCTAAACATTTTATTTCCGTTAGCATTAATAGAGTATAGGTAAGAGCCTGCTTCTAAAGTTGAAACATCCACACCAATTGAATTAGTACCTTCCACTAAGTTATTGTTACTGATTGTTTTCACAATTTTACCGGTAATATCATAAACCTCAATATCAACTTTAGAAGATTTATCTAAAGAGAAATTAATGTTAATAGTACTGTTTGCAGGGTTTGGATAAGCTGCAAAAAGGCTTAAACCTCCTTTTGTTACTTTATCAATACCGGCAGCATTCATGGTAATGATAGGGAATATGGCTAAGTCAAGGTTTTGACCGCCAAATAAACCTTTTACAGAGGTCCATATATTTAAAGCTTGAACTCCACCCGGAGCCATTGCTATTTCTCTCACCCATGATAAGCTATCGGCAGATGAACAGCCAAATCCGGTTGATAATAGAGCTAAGGTATCGTGTGTTGCATCTCCTAATACAGGACTTGTAACAGACACAAAGAAGTTGCCGGCAGATAAACTTACAGGAGTTGCAAAAGAAAACATAGTAAAGGCAGTTGTACTAACTGCATTAAGTGCAACACCTGCACTGGTTCCAAGTGCAGTAATGCCCGGAGCTTTAGTAGTTGTGTTTTCAGCATAAACCATAGAGGTTAATGAGGTTGTAGCTGCAGAAGAATAAGCTTTAGCAGCTATGGTTAAAACAGCAGTTACAGAAGCCGTACCGATAACATGATATTTTTCGGCAAACTCAGTAAGTGATACAGAATATGTAACACCACCCTGAACAACAGGTTCCATATTTGTACCAAAAATATATCCGGTATCAATAGGATTTGTTGCATCAAACTGATAGTATGATAAAGTGTGACCACAAGTGCTATCTTTAATAGAAGATGGCTTAAGGGTATCAGTAACCGTTGATTGTGTTCTAGATGCTAAATTAAAATTTGCACTAGTAGCTTTTTTATTTGGCGTGATGTTTTTAAGTTGCTGTGCATTGGCTCCTAAGAACAAAGCACCAAGTCCTAACGTTAAGTATATTTTTTTCATTTTTATATTGTTTTTAAAATTTGAGGGTCAAATATATTGAAAATATTTAATATTCCAATTTTTAATGCCAATTAGTTTGTTTTAACAATCTTGCCAAAGGTTAATGTGTTGTTTTGTATAATTTGTATGCTATAAACACCATTACTTAGTTTGCCGATATCAATAGTGTTGGCTCCATTAGTAAGTTTATTATTTAAAACATTTTGACCCATAATATTATAAACCTCAATAGTGGCAGAAGTAGCTGTAGTAGTAATATTTAGTAGCCCGCTAGTTGGGTTTGGATATATAATTATATCAGAAGTAGGGTTGGCTAAAACTTTAATTCCTGCATATCCATAATAAGTAATGTTAACATCATCTAAAAGCAAGGCAACCTGTTTAAAAGCATTTATATTCTTTCCTTCAAAACCTATAATATAAGTACCAGTTGCAGGAACCGCAAAAAGAACAGAATCTACCTGGTATTGCGATGAACTTGTACCTGTTTTAATAGTATCTACTGCCAATAATAAATTAGCGGTATCCGTAATTGAAGCGCCTGTGCCCAACCAAACATTTAACTTACCGCTAAGCGTAGAATCTCCATATTTTAAGGTATAAAACTTAACTTTATATAAGGGGCCTTGCATAAAGTTTACACAGGGAGAAAACAACCAATCATCAGAAGTTCCGTTAACTCCTGAAAACAAGTAAGCAGAATAATCTCCTGCATGAGGATAATCACTATTAACTGTCCAAGTATTACCGTTTCCACTTATGTGCTGACTGCTCCAACCTACAAGATCAGATTCGCTTGTTTCAAAACCTGTTGAGTAGGGTGCATTATGCGAGGTATAGCTAACAGTTGATATAGTGTCGTTGTTTGAATTGGCATCGCCGGATAAAGCTGTAAATACTTTGATATTATAAATACTATCTGCAACCATAGCAATGGGAGTGGTAAAAGTATAAACAGCCGTATCATTAGAATTTATTATAGGAGTATAGGTTTCTGTAACTATCGTGCCACCATTTATTATATAACCCAAATTAAAATTAGATTGAGCGGAAGTGCCCACATTCCAAAACTTAAATGATACCGTCGCGGTAGTTGTTAATGTGCAACCATTAGCTACATTAACAGAAACTGCTCCTAAATCATTGGGTGCAGGTGGGCTTATGGTAATAGTGCCACTTAGATTACCACTGGTTGTATTGCCTAAAGTAGCAGGATAAGCATCACCATGAGCAAAAAAAGCAGCCGCTTGAACACCCGTTACAGTTGGAGAAATAGCAACTTTAATACTAAAGGTTTGCGCGGGGTTTGCCCAAATACCGCCAAAACTGTCTGTATTGTTTACATTGCTGCCCCAAGAAATTGTTTGACGAGAATTGTAAATACCATTAAAATGCTCTGGTCCTCCGGTTGTATCGGCCGAAGGAAATTCTGGAACTGCAGAGGTTGTATCAATAGTGAATCCTGCTGGAAAAGTAATGGCTAATGAATCAATATATTCTCCGTCAACATTTGTCGTACTGATAGTAAAATTTAAATTCATGGTGGTACCCGCCACATAGCCGCTATTGCAAATAATGCTTCCCGCAACCTGCATGGGACTATTATTCCCCCCATTAGGACGTGCATTAACCACTTTGTGATGAGTTGTTTTAACAGGATTCTTAATCTTAAACGTTTGTTGCGCATGAACCCCTGTAATAAGTAATATACTTAGACAAATAGAAAAATAGATTTTTATCATTCTTATTTTAATATGATTTTGATGTCGAATATACTAAGAAATAAAATAATAAATCATGCCCTCTGATTATTCAATAATCAACTTTTTGGTTATCGGATTATACTTGCTGTTGGTTATAGTTATAAAATAAACACCCACATCTAAATCGACTAAATTTAAAGTATATCTTGAATGTTGCGTTTTAAATGTTGAATAAATGGCACCAAACATATCAGTTATTTGCAGTGTTGTATTTTCATTTCTCAGTAAACCCTCAATAGTTAAAATATTCTTAGCAGGGTTTGGATAAATTGTTACTTGTTGATTGCTACTTGTAATCTGTTCTATCCCCGCAGGCTGATAACAAATAACCGGAAATAAAGTTAAAGAGGTATATAAAGTCCAATCATTCGAATTGGAATAAGCCCGCCAGCCATTGATGCCAAAATCCCATGCATAGTTAACGTGAGAAGAATCATTCCTAGAGCAAAGCAATACAACTGTATCTCCCGCAGTTGTGGGTAAGGTCAAGGATATAAAAAAACCCGTATCGGGAACAGTTATCGGACTTGCAAAGCTAAACAAATAAGGTATTTGATAATTAGCTGACAGAAGTGGTATCACAGCTGAATCTACTGCATTAATAACCGGTGCAATGGCAGAAATTGCAGCTAACGAAGCAGTTGCTGTACCTATAGGAGGGGCGATAGACACAACCGTATTTGTGCCAACAACTGCAGTTGTGGTTGTTGGTCCATGTATGGTATCTCCGGTAAAAATGTTTAGTGTTATGGTTTGAGTTCCTTTTGTACCCATTGTGCCATATCTGTAAAACACAGCCTTCACCCCGCTTATTTGTGTACCGCTTGGCATTAGTGATGTGTCAATAGGTATATATGTAGCTATAGCCGAATCTCCATAATGATTATTACCGGTAACATAACCGCCACTAAGTGCTGCCGATGATGAAATAACCGAATACAGAGTAAGGGTATCCTTTCTTGTCATGGTAGTAATTGTATCGCAGGTTAAGGAGTTAATGGAATTATGATTGTTTGCTCTATAGGAAGGAGGGTTATTAAGGGTATTCTTTAATTGAAAGTTTTGTTTTCCAACTTGCTGAGCACTAACACCTATAAATAGTATGCTGAAACAAATTGAAAAATAGATTTTAATCACTTTTATTTCTTTAATAAATTTGCTACCAAATGCCTTTGCATTTGACATTGCCTTACAGACAATAATAAATTTAATGTCAAATATAAATCAAATCTTTAGTACTTAATTTAATTTAACCATGAGCACAAT
Source organism: Bacteroidota bacterium (assembly GCA_003153315.1). Classification (GTDB taxonomy): domain Bacteria; phylum Bacteroidota; class Bacteroidia; order B-17B0; family Aurantibacillaceae; genus PALSA-968. The sequence continues at coordinate 31,890 of PLYA01000010.1, read as the reverse complement.
TTTACAAAAACCACCCATTGCATCTAAACTCCCTCAAGTTGGTACTACCATTTTTACCACGATGGGTAAGTTGGCACAAGAAAATAATGCCATTAACCTCTCGCAAGGTTTTCCTGACTTCTCCTGTTCAGATAAATTAATCGAGCTTGTAAACCATTACATGAAAAGCGGCTTTAATCAATACCCACCTATGCAGGGAGTAATGCCTTTGCGTGAAAGAATTTCTGAAATGGTTGAAGGACTTTATAACACATCCTATAACCCTGATACGGAAATAACCATTACGGCCGGAGCTACCCAAGCTATTTATACTGCTATCTCTGCTTTAGTAAAAGAAGAAGATGAGGTTATTGTGTTTGAACCTGCTTACGATTGTTATACGCCTGCCATATTAATGAATGGTGCAACACCTGTATATGCACAACTAAATCAACCTGATTTTTCTGTTAACTGGAATTCGGTAAAGAAGCTTATTAGTCATCGTACTAAGATGATTATTATTAATAGTCCGCATAACCCAAGCGGTACGGTGCTTACCGCTAAAGACATGAAAGAGCTGGAGAAGCTTACCAACAATACCGATATTATTATTTTGAGTGATGAGGTATATGAGCACATGTGTTTTACCAAAGAACCTCATCAGAGTGTGGCGCGTTATAAAAACCTGGCAGACCGAAGTGTGTTGGTTTCTTCTTTCGGGAAGACTATACATACTACAGGATGGAAGATTGGCTATGTATGTGCCCCTGCTAACTTAATGACTGAGTTTAGAAAGGTGCATCAGTATTTGGTGTTTTGTGTCAATCATCCTATGCAGTTGGCTATTGCTGATTTTATGAAGGACGCAGCCAATTACTTAGAAGTAAAAAACTTCTACAAACAGAAGCGCGATTACTTTATTAAACTGATTAAAGGTTCTAAATTTACGTATGAGCAAAGCACAGGCACTTATTTTCAGTTGCTTAAGTATGATGGTATTAGTTCGGAGAAGGATGTTGACTTTGCCATTCGTTTAACCAAAGAACATAAACTGGCTTCTATTCCTTTATCGGTTTTCTATCATGAGAATGTGGATAATAAACTGCTGCGTTTTTGCTTTGCTAAAAAAGAGGAGACTTTAGAAAAAGCTGCAGAGGTATTGTGCAAGCTTTGATCCTAATATTTATCATCGAACAAGGAGCCTTTGTTCTTTAAGGGCATCTTACCCATTTGTTTATAGGCTTTCTCTGTAGCTTCTCTTCCACGTGGTGTGCGTTGCAAATACCCTTCCTGAATTAAAAAAGGTTCGTACACTTCTTCTATGGTTCCGGCTTCTTCGCCAACGGCTGTGCTTATGGTTGTAATACCAACCGGGCCACCTTTAAACTTTTCTATAATAGCGCTTAGTATGCGATGATCCATTTCATCCAAACCATTGGCATCTACGTTCAACGCTTTTAGTGAGTAGTGTGCAATTTCCAAATCTATTTTACCAGTACCTTTTATTTGTGCGAAATCTCTTACACGACGTAGCAAGGCATTTGCAATACGAGGAGTGCCACGGCTTCTGCGTGCAATTTCAAAAGCGGCTTCATCTTCTATTTCTACTTGTAAAATGCCTGCACTGCGTTTTACAATTCCTTTTAAAACAATGGATGTGTAATAGTTTAAACGTGATGTAATGCCAAACCTTGCACGCAAAGGCGATGTAAGCAAACCGCTGCGGGTAGTAGCACCCACTAAAGTGAACGGATTTAATTTTATCTGCACACTGCGGGCACTGGGCCCGCTATCCAGCATAATATCTATTTTGTAATCTTCCATGGCAGAGTATAAATACTCTTCTACCACGGGGCTTAACCTGTGTATCTCATCAATAAACAACACATCGTATGGCTCTAAGTTGGTAAGCAGGCCTGCCAAATCGCCCGGTTTATCAAGCACGGGGCCGGATGTGATTCTGATATTAACGCCTAAATCCTGAGAGATGATATGTGCCAGTGTTGTTTTGCCCAAACCCGGAGGGCCATGCAGCAATACATGGTCTAATGCTTCTTGTCTTTGTTTGGCTGCCTGCACAAATACACGGAGGTTATCTACCACACTTTCCTGTCCGCTAAAATCATCAAATAATATGGGGCGCAGCGCACGCTCTGCTTCTTTTTCGGCAGATGATAAGTTCTCTTCTTTGGGGTTTAGGTTCTCGTTCATTCTCCCTTCAAAGATAGTAATTATTAGACCTGAGAAGTGAGAGAAATATTAATGGTCATGCTGAACTTGTTTCAGCATCTGAGATTCCGAAACAAGTTCGGAATGACGAGAATTATCTAACAATAACCAACTTCTTATTTACTCCTAAGGAAGTAAGATTGCTTACGATACTGATGTTATATACCCCTTCAGGTAAACCACTCACATCAATAGTAGTATTATTACCTGTTTGAGATAGAGTAGGAGTGGAGACCATTTTCCCGTTTACATTATATAGGGTTATATGTGCAATCTCTCCGCTATTATCTATAAATCCAACTTGCAAATTGCTAGAAGCAGGATTCGGATACATCGTTAATTTATCACTAATAGCTTTCAGTTGATTAATACCGGTTACTGCACATCCGTTTGTATTTCCTGCTCTGCATATCTGATAATTAACACTATCGGCACCCATAGCTCCTACAATATTTGGTACACAGGTATTAGGATTATTACTTATATCAATAAAATAAGAAATACTGTGCAGGCAGGAATTAAAATAAGAAAGCTCTATCGTATTGGGCAAAGTTGGAAAACAACCGATGTTATTACTCTCACAATATAACTCAGTTAAAGAAGGTAAAGTTGGAAGGTTGGTTAACTGGTTATAACTGCAATCTAAATACGTAAGTGCATTAGGCAAAGCCGGAAGATTGCTTAAATAATTATATCCGCAACCCAAATTGGTTAGCGAAGCCGGTAAAGTGGGAAGTGTAGTTATATTATTGTTACTGCAATATAAAAAAGACAATGAATTACCTAAAGAATTTAAAGAGGTAATAGAATTATTATGGCAATCTAAATAGCTAAGCGCGTTATTTAAAGCAGGCATGGTGGTTAAAGCATTGTAATAACAATCTAACTGTTTAAGCCCACTAGGCAAAGCAGGCAGGGTAGTTAAAACATTATTATAACATTCTAAGGTTTGCAATGCATTGGGCAAAGCCGGAAGTGTGGTTAAATAATTATTAAAACAATACAAAGCCTGAAGCTGAGCTGGTAATGAGGTAATGCTTGTTAAAGAATCGTATTGGCACCATAGGGTTTGAATGGAGTTGGGCAATACCGGCAGCGTAGTTAAATGCGTATTATAACTGCAATCTAAAAAAGTAAGGGTGTTGGGTAAAGCAGGCAGACTTGTAAACGTATTACCGCTACAGTTTAAATACGTAAGCGAAGTAAAGTATTGTACCCCGTTTAAGTTAGCAATACCCACATCACTAAGATTAAGCGAGTGCGTGGTGGTAGTAACCAATGTGCTGCCGGTGTTCAACGAATCGCCTTGCATAGCAGCAGGTATGGTATTATGCAGGTAATTGGCAAAAACAGCATCCGGAACTACAAACCAGGTTTGCGCGTTATTATTTAAACTAATAAATGTTACTATAACCGCAATAAACTTTTTCATTTTATATATTTTAATCTGTTATTGTATAATAACTTTTTTAGCAATGCGTTGACCATCAATATCAATATTTACAAAATAAATACCTGACTGATAGGATACTTTGTCGGCAATTGTAACAATTGATTCACCACCTGTGTATTGCCTAACAGGAATTGTTTCCACAATCCTTCCTAACATATCGGCTACCTGAATGGATATATGATGGTTCTCAGATAAATTAAAAGCAACATTTATACTACTCAATGATGGATTGGGATAAATACTTAAGCCAATGGATGTTTCAATATTTTCAATACCTACTGTGGTAGAATTAAACACATTAATATTATCTAAATAGATGTTATTACCAACCGATGAAGCTCCTGAAAAGAATGTCCAGCGAAACATAGCGCTTGTACTGGATGCAATAGAACTAAGATTAACCGTATAAGTGGTAAACTGAGAAGGTGTTGGAATAAAAGCTGAAGTGCTTTGACCAATAACGCTTGATGGTTGAAGAGCAGAACCGGAATGTGCCCATTTAGAAGCCCAGGTTTCACCACAATCAGTTGAAACAGTTATCTGCAATTTATCTGCATTAGTAGTTGCCTGTTGTTGATAAGACATCGCAAAGGTTAATAGAGGAGAGCCAATGGTTGATAAATTAAATTTAGGGCTTGTTAAAATACTTGTATCACTGGTTGTGTTAGATAAGTTGTTTATCATAACAGATTTTACACCCAATGCAGCTGCAGTTGATGTTACCATCCAATTTGCCCCGGCGGTGCTTGATATACTCCAATCAGTACCCGGAACGGAAGCAGTTTCAAATCCTTCCGAGAAATTAGTAGTGTAGGCGGCAGTATATGAAACAACAGTTATGTAAGATGTTTTAGTTAAAGAAGCACTTCCCGTGCTAGTACTTGCCGTATATGATACGGCATAAGTACCAGGTGTATTATAAATCACTTTTGGCATAGAATCAGTAAGTGTATATCCGCTTACTAAAGTTCCGCCGGGAAAGTTCCAATTCCAAGCTGTTACAGTTGCATTAGTAGTACTATCAGAAAAAGTAACTGTTGAGCCGGAGCAAACTATCGTGCTGCTTGCATGAAAATAAGGAATAGGAATACAAGGTTGCGGATTACGTATTCCGGTTGCAATTTTGTTGGCAGCAGTTAATACATTGCTTCTGCTGGCAGTAGTAGAGAACATAATATTATGCATTCTGTGTATTTGTCCGTTTGTAAAGTTTAACGGGCAAGAAGAGTAATTCATAATATTTTGAACATTGGCATAGTTACTCACATCGCAGGTATTAGGCGTACTGGCAGGGCACTGACTTTCAATGCCGGCGTCTTTTGGCGTATCATCTACAACCCCTGTTGTTGCTACAGCAGGTGGGTTTGAACTTAAAAAATCATCACTGTTTCCACCACTTAAACAAGTGCCCGGCGCATTGGTACTCCCAAAAGTATGACTTAACCCAAGCCAATGCCCAAATTCATGTGCTAAAGAGCGGGCATTTGTTCCCGTTAAAAAAGAACTATTATAAACTACTGCATCCATATTTGCAGAAACAGTTCCTGGTAAATAGGTATAACCAACTATAATACCACCGCTACTACCGGCAGGGCATGGCGTGCCTGCACAAATATTTTTTACAATATAAACATTCAGGTACTTTGTTCTATCCCAGGTATAAGCAAAATTAGAGTATTGTGTTTGATTCCAATTTGTATTTGCATCATAATATCGGATGATACCATTGGTACAATTACCGCTTGGGTCTTTGGTAGCTAACTGAAATACAAAATTATTAGCCCCATAAACGCTTGAGAAATAAGGTTCAATACTGGCGCTGTCAGGCGTTTTTTTGGTATGTACGCGGTTAATTTCGGCAAGCGCCTGATATATATAGGAGTTTGGTACATTTTCAGGCCCATTTTGATGTAATATATGAAACACCACCGGAATTGTATCCAGCGCATAAACCGTATTGTTAGCGTTAACAGAGTTATTACCATTATTACGCGCTAATTCATTCATGTGTTCAGGAGCAAAATGCGCTTCTTTCATTTCCTTATCATAGCGAGCCTTTTCTTCGGGGTGTGTAGCAAAATATAGCTTTGTGGCTTCATCCGTAATGCACGGAACTATATGCTGTTGCTGTGCAAATGCAGTTGAAGTTATAAAAACAACACTTGCTGCCAATTTGTAAAATGTTTTCATTTCTTTTATTGTTTAAATGATAGTCAAATTTAGAGAAAATGGATTTTAAAAACAAAAAATGGTATAAGCGGTAATTTTTAACAAATCAGCAGGTTTTACAAATGTTTTAAAGACAAAATTCACCTACTTTTCAGTAACTATTTTTGCGTTAACCACAAAGATAAATTACCTCACTATAACCAACCTTTTATTTACCACGCCCTCATTGCTTTGCAGGCTTATGTTATAAACGCCTTCATTTAAGCTGCTGGCATCTATACTTGTTTTGCCATTTATAGTTTGGCTTAATACAGCTTTTCCATTTACATCGTACAGGGTACAACGTACATTGTACAATGTATTTTGTGGCTCTATAACAAAACTACCGGTGTTGGGGTTGGGGTAAACGTTTACTCTCGCATTACCGTTTGCATATTCCTCAATTCCTGCTCTATTGCAATTACCTAACCACTTAGCAACAAAAACCTGTTCCTCCGCAGTTAGAGGTAATGTGTCTGAGCCGACCACAAACAACGGATTTACTTGATAATCTCCACATATATAAGCATAACCATATTTATCAACGCTCACACCATTTTGGTCATCGCCACCACTAGTTAATGCAGAAGCACAAATTACCTCTCCGTTTAAATCGTATTGAACTATGAAAAATGGGTCAGTAGCATTAGGAGGTGGTGTAAGAGTATATGTACCGAAAGTAATATGGGGGCTTGTAAAACCTCCTGAAACAATGACACCTCCTGTATAAGTGCTAACAGAGTAACCAACATCATGATAAGTACCCCCAGCACCTTTTACCCAAAGAACATTACCATTTGCATCATATTTTGTAATAAATATTGCGCTTGAGAGTCCAGCTCCTATACTGTCTGGTGTAAGCATAGTTGTTCCAAACATAATGTTTGGGGGTAAAAAATAGCCAGTAACAAAAACATTTCCACTAGCATCTGTGGTAACAAAATTAGGACCACCACCACCAGACCCGGTGGAGGTTTTTGCCCAAAGTACATTGCCATTTGGGTCATACTTAGCAAGAAAAACAGAATTACCATTACTGGGAACACTACTTGTTAAAGTATAAGTATCAATAATAATTGTATTGTAAAGTGAACCTGTTACATAGGAATTACCATTGATGTCAGTACTTATAGAAGAACTTAAACCATTACCATTTGTATCTATATCATTTTTTGCCCACAGAACATTTCCATTTGCATCGTATTTTGCAATGAAATAATTATTAGAGTAAGTACTGTTATGGCTTGTATTTGTAAGGGTATATGAACCAAATACAATAGTTGGGCTAGAAAAATTTCCTGTTACAATAGCGTTTCCATTTATATCTGCACTTACTGAGTAGCCTAAATCAGAAGACGAACCGCCAGCACTCTTTGCCCATAAGACATTGCCATTCTTGTCATATTTCACGAGAAATATATTATTTACTCCAACATTTGTAAGGGTATAAGTGCCAAAAATTAGATTGGAACTACCAAAGAATCCAGTTAAAAAAATATTTGCATTCTTATCTGAACTAACCGATTGTGTCCAATTGTCTGCTGTTTCAGTTCCATTTGGCTTAACCGCCCAAATTGGGTTGCCATTTGAATCATATTTTGCAAGGAATACATCATAATGTCCCCCAGTATTTATCAATGTAGTCGAACCAAATGAAATAGCACCACTGTTAAATGCGCCAGTACTATAAGAATTACCAAGTGTATCTATAGTAATAGCATAACCCTCATTACCAGAAGCAAAAGTATCTCTTGCACCAACACCCCATTCCCAAGTTTGAGCGTTTGCTTTAAAAGCAAAAACAATTATATAGGCAAATAGTATTTTCTTCATTACTGTAAAGATATAAAAACAAAACAAAACCCCTCTTATTTCTAAGAAGGGTTTTGCTATAAGATGAGATTGCCGCGCTTCGCTCGCAATGACATTAGAAAGCCATTCCAGGAAGGATATTTTCTCTTCCCAACCCTAAATTTTAACAGCCATTAACAAAAATTGCTTGTAAAAGGTTGTTTTTTTGGCTGTTTGAGCTCTCTGAATTCGTGTAAATGATGTTTGAACCCGTGTAACGGGTCTCCGAATCCGCGTAACGGGTCTTCGAACGCGTGTCACATATCTCCGAATCCATGTCACATACTTCCGAACTCGTGTCACACATCTCCGAATCCGCGTCACACATCTCTGAACGCGTGTAACAGGCCTCCGAATCAGTGTAACGGGTCTTCGAACTCGTGTAACAGATCTCTGAATCTGTGTAACACATCTCTGAAAGTGTGTAAGGCTACATTTTTTTGCAGTAAGAAATGATTTTTAGAAAGTAATACTACTTCCCGAAATAATGCACAAAAGCTGTATCGGCTTCCACATCTCCTGATATGCGGGGCAGGCTATCCGGGCGGAATAAAATAACCATCCATCCGCCTGAAACTTTGGCGCAACGGTCTAGCACCACCATTTTTTTATCACCCACAAACTTTATATAGCGTTTATCGGGGCTCACGGTTTCTATCTTACGTTTGTTGGCGGCTTCTATATATTGTGATTGATAAAAAGCATAATCATCTGCCGTGGTAGAATAATCTTCTTCGCCCATATGCTTTTGCATTTTTGCAGACTGGTCGCCCGTGGGATAAATAACAACAACGCAGGTTTTGTTTACGGTGATATAATCATCGGGCGGATAAGAATACACCATGTAATTCTCGAGCTTAAAATTATTTTCTTTCTCTAAATCGCCCGAATCTTTTGGTGAAGCAGCGTGCACACTCTTTACTAAAGAATCTACAGGAGCCGTAACGTGCGGTCCACCCATTTCGGTTTCTTCTTTTTTAGGAGCTTGGTTACAACTCATGATAAAAAGAACGGTGGTAAAAAAAGAAAGGGCTTTATACATTTATTTGGAGGTTTGTTGGGTTAGTACTTTTAATATATCCTGTGCTGCTTTGGCAATAACGGTGCCCGGCCCGAATATAGCGGTGGCCCCGGCTTTGTAAAGAAAATCATAATCCTGTTGAGGGATAACACCACCTACGACAATTAAAATATCCTCGCGTTTATATTTTTTTAATTCTTCTACTAATTGCGGCACCAGAGTTTTATGTCCTGCCGCTAAACTTGATACACCTATAATATGTACATCGTTCTCAACCGCTTGTTTGGCAGCCTCTGCAGGCGTTTGAAACAGGGGACCGATATCTACATCAAAACCTAAATCGGCAAAACTGGTGGCAATAACTTTAGCGCCGCGGTCGTGCCCGTCTTGTCCCATTTTGGCAATCATAATACGCGGACGGCGCCCATCAAGCTCTGCAAAGGCATCAGCCATTTCACGGGCTTTGGCAAAATCTTTATCCATGGCAATTTCTTTTGAGTAAACACCTGCAATAGAACGACTGGTGGCTTTATATCGTCCGTACACTTTCTCCAGCGCAAAAGATATTTCGCCCAGGGACGCACGAACTCTTGCTGCATTGATACTTAGTTCCAGTAAATTTCCTTTGCCTGTTTTAGCCGCTTCGGTCAAGGCATTCAGGGCTTTTTCTACCTCAGTGCTATTTCGTTCTGCTTTTAATTTTTGTAAACGTTCTATTTGTTGCGTGCGTACTTTGGTATTATCTACATCACGTATTTCGATGTTGGTTTTCTCATCCGTTTGATACGCATTCACTCCCACAATAATATCTTTACCGCTGTCTATGCGTGCCTGCTTACGTGCAGCGGCCTCTTCAATACGCATTTTTGGTATACCCGATTCAATAGCCTGCGTCATACCGCCCAGCTTTTCAACTTCTTCAATTAAAGTCCAGGCTTTCTCGGCAATTTGCTGTGTGAGATATTCCACATAATACGAACCACCCCAAGGGTCAACCACTTTACAGATATTAGTTTCGTGTTGCAGGTAAATTTGTGTGTTGCGTGCAATGCGTGCCGAAAAATCGGTTGGTAATGCAATGGCTTCATCAAGCGCATTGGTATGTAAACTTTGTGTGCCGCCCATAGCCGCAGCCAAAGCCTCTATACAAGTGCGTGCTACGTTATTAAAAGGGTCTTGCTCCGTTAAGCTCCAACCGCTGGTTTGGCAGTGCGTGCGCAATGCCATAGATTTTGCATTCTTCGGTTCAAATTGTTTTACCAGCTTGGCCCACAGCATACGTGCCGCGCGCATTTTGGCAATCTCCATAAAATGGTTCATGCCTATTGCCCAAAAGAAAGACAAGCGAGGGGCAAAATCATCAATGTTTAATCCGGCTTTAATACCGGTGCGTATGTATTCCAATCCGTCTGCTAAGGTATATGCAAGCTCAATATCGGCGGTAGCTCCGGCTTCCTGCATGTGATAACCGCTAATGGAAATGGAATTGAATTTTGGCATCTTTTGAGAGGTGAACTCAAAAATATCCGCAATTATTTTCATGGATGGAGTAGGCGGATAGATGTATGTATTGCGCACCATAAACTCTTTCAGAATATCATTCTGAATGGTGCCACTAAGTTTATCCATGCTCACACCCTGCTCTTCGGCAGCTACTATGTAAAAAGCAAGTATAGGAAGTACCGCGCCGTTCATCGTCATCGATACACTCATTTGATCGAGCGGTATCTGATCGAACAGCACTTTCATGTCAAGGATAGAATCAATCGCAACGCCTGCTTTACCCACATCGCCTACTACACGCTCATGATCGCTATCGTAACCGCGGTGCGTAGCCAGATCAAATGCAACAGATAAACCCTTTTGCCCGCCTGCTAAATTTCTTCTGTAAAAAGCATTGCTTTCTTCAGCTGTGCTGAAACCTGCATATTGCCTTATTGTCCAGGGGTTCTGTACATACATGCTGCTATAGGGTCCGCGTAAAAACGGAGCAATGCCCGCAGCAAAATGCAAGTGTTCGGCATCTTTTAAATCATCTGTAGAATACGTGTTCTTTAATTCAATTTGTTCTGCTGTTTGAAAAGGAAGGTTTGTATTAGATTTCTCATCCTTATTAGAAAGAGCAGATTTGTAAGAAATATTTGAAAAATCTTTACGCATTTTCTTTCACTAAATAATCGCTTAAGCAAATGGGGTTGATTGGAGTAATGATGGCCGACTTTGATTTTACGTCTTGTTTCTTGACTCTTATTTCTTCCTGTTCTTTAGGGTTCTTGAATTTATTTACACCAACCAACACAATTTTTTCTTCTTTGAATTGTTGTATCAAAACATCGGCTTGTTGTTTTATTGTATCCTGTATGTAATTCGATTTCAGGCAGGCAAGAAAACCGCCTTTGCTTTCTATGTGCTTAAATGCTGACCAGGCTTTGACAGCTATTTCATCGGTTAACGTTTCAATATAATAAGAGCCGGCAGCCATATCGGCTACTTTATTTAAATAACTTTCTTCTTTAAAAACAAATTGCTGATTGCGGGAAATACGCGAACTGAATTCACTTGCATCACTAAAGGTTTCATCATAAGGCAACACACATAAACTGTTGCAACCTCCAATAACAGCGCTCATTCCTTCAGTTGTGCTACGCAACATATTGGTATACGCATCTAAGTTGCTTTTGTTTTGTTGTGAAGTCTGTGCGTGGATATGCACGTTAAAGTTTGTCTGGTATTGTTCCTGAAGCAAAGCAATTAGTTTTCTAAAAGCCCTTAGCTTGGCTATCTCAGTAAAGAAATCAGAACCGATGGAAAAAGTAAAATGAAGTGTTTTATCTTTTAATACCTTTTGGTTAGCGAGGTAATTAAAATATTCGTTAGAGTGTGCCAGTCCGCAGGCAAGCTCTGTAATGGTATTAGCGCCTGCCTCCTGATACAAACTTACGTTTACCGGGATATGTACTAATTGTTTGAGAACTGAAATATCTTTTGCTTCATCCACATGCCACTCACCATAAAATGCAAACAAACAAATGGGGTCTATGTTTATAAAACACTTTAGTTTACCATCGTGCACGTTTATTTTACCATATTCATTTTTCAAATCATCCAACACATGCAAGGCATCATTACTGATAAAAAACTGTGTGTAGATATGTTCCAAGGAAATACCTTTTAGTAAAGCTTTCGTATCTATCTTCTTCAGAATGTAAAATGATAAACCGCTTGCGTCACCTTCCAATGCTTTTATGGCACGGGCGTTGGCTTGTTGTTCATTGGTAACCGTAATTTGTTCGCAAACATCCCAATCGGTATTCGTAAATAAAGATTTGTTTTTAGCTTGTATATCTTCAGAAGTATAGAAAGGATTTATATCAAAACCATTGGTATGGTTCCATACCAGTTTTTCAAATTCAACTCCTTTTAAATCTTTTACGATTTGGTTTTTCCAATCCTGTGCTGTTGCAGCCTTAAATTCAGAAAATAGTTTTTTCATTTTTCAGTAAACCATTCAACAACTATATTGTGCAGCCATTAAAAATGCTGAGCAACTTCTTTCTTTAAAAACTCAATGGCTATTTGTGTAGGCGTTTTCTCCACACTAGATGCAATATGCAAGATAACCTGTGAAAGATCTTGTCCTTTGGCACTTTCAGGCACTTTAGTAACAGATATATTTATTAACTTAATAGTTTCTTCTTTTGCTGTTTTTACCAAATGCCATGCATTTGCACTCACATAAATTTGCTGGGATATGTTGTGTTCATATTCTGTCTTAATAGTTTTAATAAGTTCCGAATGTAAGGTAGGTACGTTCATACCAGCTTTGTTGGTGCGTAAAACAAGGTTATTTGGTTCTATACGTTCTAAAAAAAGAATAATACGCTCGTATGCCTGCAGGCGTATAGGTGTAGTAATATTCATTTGAGACTTACGCAATTCGTAATCTCTGCGTTTTTGATCATTAGCTAAGAATGTTCTTACAATAAAGTATGTTGCTGCAAATACTGCCGCCGCAGGAATCAGTATTTTTAATATTTCTAAAAGAGCTTCCATGTTTTTCTATTTTGCGTAAATATCTGAATTTTTACAAGATTTAAAATATGTTTTGTTTTAATTATTTCTAATCCAATTTAGATAGTTTGTTCAATAATAAATAATCTGCCAATACCAGCGCGCACATGGCTTCTACAATAGGCACAGCTCGAGGCAGTACACAAGGGTCATGCCTTCCTTGCCCCTCTATAATTATTTCATCGCCTGCTTTATTTACACTTTGTTGCTTCTGCATAATGGTTGCAACCGGCTTAAAGGCTACATTAAAATAAATATCCTCTCCATTGCTTATACCGCCCTGTATGCCACCACTGTAATTTGTTTTGGTGCGGATACCATTGTTGCTTTCAAAAACATCATTTAATTCAGAACCTTTGTAATTAACAGCATCAAACCCTGCTCCGTATTCAAAACCTTTAACAGCATTAATACTTAACATAGCTTTTCCCAACTCGGCATGTAGTTTATCAAACACAGGCTCACCTAATCCTATGGGAACATGTTGTGCAACACAGGTAATTGTCCCGCCAACTGTATCGCCTTGTTTTCTTATACTTTCAATATATTCAATCATTTGCTTTGCCACTTGTTCATCCGGACAGCGAATGATATTCTTTTCTATTTCAGAAGCGTTTATTTCTGTGTGCGATTTATTTAATTTAATATGATGTACCTGAGATACATAAGCAAAAATAGTTACCTTATAGTGTTGCAATAAAAGTTTTGCAATAGCTCCTGCAACTACTCTACAGGCTGTTTCCCTTGCAGATGAATGACCGCCACCTCTGTAATCGCGATGACCGTATTTTTCTTCATAAGTATAGTCTGCGTGAGAAGGGCGAAACACATCTTTTAAATGCTCATAATCCTTACTCTTTTGGTTTTCATTATGGATAACGAAACCAATGGGTGCGCCTGTTGTAATACCTTCAAATATTCCTGATAAAAAATTTATCGTATCGCTTTCTTTGCGTTGCGTAACAATATGAGATTGCCCCGGTTTTCTCCTATCAAGTTCTTTTTGAATAAAATCAATATCAATTTTCAAGCCAGCTGGGCATCCATCAATAATACCACCAATGGCTTCTCCGTGTGATTCCCCATAACTTGTAAATTTAAAAATAGTACCAAAAGAATTTCCCATCAATATATAATAAATTTATTCTGGTATTTTTGGTTTTTAAATTCTCCTAACCCTTTGCCCTTTTGTTGTTTTGCTTTCGAATAAAAAATTGACAATTTAATTTCATGTGAACCAGCGTTATAGGGGGCTAATCCATTTGTACTATAGTCGTAAGAATAACTAATTTGACCCCATTCGGGAAAAGTGTATCCTAGTTGTCCCACAACTGCAACACCCAAACGTATTCCCGCTCCAAAAAAGAAAGCATTTTTTATGTGCAAACGTAAATAATAATCTACTAAAATTGGCGTACCTGCAACAAATACTGCCATTAGATTGTTTTCCCATATGAAATTTGGGTTCTCACTCCAATTATAACCTACAGATGCACAATAATGAGGAACAGTTTTATAAATACCTCGTTTTACTACCTCCATCGTTTTATCATAATTATAAGTAGTACCTGCTAAATTATTCATAGAAAGAGATATAAAAAACCTGTCGTTATAAAGGAGTACTCCGCCAGCAGCATTAAAAGCTTTTGCCTTTTGTGTAGATATAACATTAAATAAAGCCTGATCCTGCGTATTTTGGTAAGTTAAAGATGCTCCATTAATTCCCATCGTATTATAACTTCCGTTGGCTCCGATAGAAAGTGCCACATCATCAAATTTGATTTTGAAAGCATAAGCAAAGGCTGCACTTAAATAACTAAAAGGACCTATTTTATCCTGAAAAACATAGCCTCCAACACCCATCTTACCTTTATATAATTTTGCATTTAAGCTCGCGCTCATTGTTTTTGGAGCACCTGCAAAACCAACCCATTGATCGCGGTATGATATTCCAACGTCAATATCTCTGCGAGTACCGGCAACAGCAGGATTCATTAAAAATAAATTACTTCTATACTGTGTCCAAAAAGGATATTGCTGGGCATGTATAATGTGAGCAATAAAAAATATAAATATAAATTTAATACGCTTCAAAACGGCTAAAGGTAGTAAATACATTTTCTTGGAAAAAAATTAACTAACATTATTAAATTGAAAATACAACAATAAATATTTTGATTTTCCGATAATTCGGTTTATTATTGCCATCAAATTTTTCAGACTAAACTTTAATATGAAAAGATATTTTTTAAGTTCTATATTTTTAATCCTTTCCTTGTTTTGTTTGTCACAAGGTGGAGTCATCATTATTGAAGGTAATTATCAGGGTAAAAATTTATATGTTCAAAATCCATTTGCCAGTGGTAACGTTGGTTTTTGTGTTACTGAAGTATACGTGAATGGTAATCTTACTACAGACGAAACGCAATCAAGCGCATTTGAAATAGATTTTAAACCACACAAATTAACTATTGGAGATAAAGTCGAAATTAAGATAAAGCATAAAGAAGATTGTCGCCCAAAGGTTCTTAATCCCGAGGTATTGAAACCAAAGAGTACTTATGAGGTAATATCAATTAGTGTTACTCCTGATGGTACATTAAAATGGAGTACCAAAGGAGAAAGCGGAAAATTACCGTATATTATTGAACAATTCCGCTGGAATAAGTGGGTAAAAGTTGGTGAAATTGATGGTAATGGAACTGCTGCAACAAATAATTACGAGTATAAAGTAATTCCTCATTCTGGTAAAAACCAATTCCGTTTAAAGCAAACTGATTATAGCGGACAACCTCGTTTATCTAAAGCCATTGACTATAGTAGTACTTCTTGTGATGTAATTTTTACCCCACAGAAAGTATCTAAGGATATAAATTTCTCTTGCTCTGACAAACCGGCTGAAACTATGTTTGAGATATACGACCAATATGGCAATATCGTGAAACGTGGTTATGGTAATAAAATAGATTGCAGCAATTTACCTAAAGGTGGTTATTTCCTTAACTACGACAACAAGATGGGTGAGTTTGTAAAGAAATAATTTTTTGCAGTTTCTTTTTTATTTCCTTTCAAATTATTTAACCTCGCTTAAAGCAAAGACAGCCTTTTTCATACTATAAAGGAATGTTTCCATGTTTCTTTTTAGGTAGTTTATCTGCTTTATTCTCCAGCATTTTAAATGCTTTAATCAGTTTTTCGCGGGTTTGTTCGGGTTTAATCACTTCGTCCACAAAGCCACGCTCTGCAGCACGGTATGGGTTTGCAAACATGGTTTGGTATTCGGCTTCTTTTTCTTTCCACTTGACATCTTTATCTTTTGCGGCTGCAATCTCATTCTTAAAGATAATCTCGGCAGCGCCTTTTGCACCCATTACGGCAATCTCTGCCGATGGCCACGCATAGTTCATATCGGCACCAATGTGTTTACTGTTCATTACATCATAGGCTCCGCCATAGGCTTTTCGGGTAATAACGGTAATGCGCGGCACGGTAGCTTCGCTAAAGGCATAAAGCAGTTTTGCACCGTTGGTAATAATGGCTTTCCACTCCTGGTCGGTACCGGGTAAGAAACCCGGTACATCTTCAAACACTAATAAAGGAATATTAAAGCAATCGCAGAAACGAACAAAGCGTGCAGCTTTGGTACTTGCATTAATATCTAAAACCCCCGCTAACACAGCAGGCTGATTGGCCACTATACCGATGCTTCGTCCGGCAAGGCGTGCAAAACCTACTACAATGTTTTCGGCAAAGTGTTTGTGCACTTCCAAAAAGCTATCGGCATCGGTTACTTCGCTTATTACTTCACGTATATCATAAGGCTGGTTGGCATTTTGAGGAATGATAGTATTTAATCCTTTTCTTAGTTCGCTGCCTGTATGCTCGTAAGGAACAAAGGGAGGTTCTTCTTCGCAGTTTTGCGGAACGTAGCTAAGTATTTGTTTGAGGTAGTTAAGACATTCTATTCCATTAGCACAGGCAAAGTGGGTAACACCGCTTTTGGTAGCATGCGTCATGGCACCTCCTAATTCTTCTGAGGTAACTTCTTCGTGTGTTACGGTTTTTACCACGTTAGGCCCGGTAACAAACATGTAGGAGGTGTTCTCCACCATTAAAATAAAATCGGTAATGGCAGGGGAATAAACTGCACCACCCGCACAAGGACCCATAATAGCAGAAAGCTGAGGTATAACACCACTGGCTCTTACGTTTCGGTAAAAAATATCGGCATAACCACCTAAAGAAACTACACCTTCCTGTATACGCGCACCACCACTATCATTTAAGCCGATAACAGGCGCACCGTTTTTCATGGCAAGGTCCATTATTTTACAAATCTTTTCGGCGTGTGTTTCGGATAAAGAGCCTCCAAACACGGTGAAATCCTGAGAGAAAACATATACTAATCTTCCGTTAATGGTTCCATAACCCGTAACCACACCATCACCCAGATATTTTTCATTCTCCAAACCAAAATCGTTGCTACGGTGGGTAACCATCATGCCTATCTCTTCAAAGCTGGCATCATCCAGTAAAAAATGTATGCGTTCGCGGGCGGTAAGCTTGCCTTTTTTGTGCTGGGTTTCTATACGTTTCTCTCCTCCGCCCAATTTGGCTTCGGTTATTTTACTTTCTAATATCTTTATTTTACTTTCCATGGGCTTTATTATGTCTCTGCAAAGAAACTAATCTTTTCTATTAATAAAAAAACAGAGTGCGTTAAAGGATGACAGCTATGCTTATAGGCATAAGCCTTTGCAATAAGGAGGTTGAATAATGAACTAATTAATTCATTACCCCCATTATAGTGGCAGCCGTTGTAAGGTTAATTACCTGTAAAGCTTTAGAATAGTTTAAGATATTCTGTATGGTAAAATCAGAGGGTCCAAAGTCATCTGAAACAACAGAGATTTTCTTTGCCTTTTTGGCTTTTGGAGTTGATTTTTTCTGACTTAGCGTAGTAGTTTTGATCATAGGCGTACGTTTGGTTTTTTAGGTTCATTTCTTGTATAACGCCTGTGATTATATATTATTGCATAAAATATTTACTTTTTTCCAACCACCAGTTCTATTAAGTCCTTTTTTTGGAGGTATTTGTCTGTTAAATCCCGTATTTGCTGAGATGTTACGGATTTTACGGCATTAAAATAGTTGTCGTAATAGCTATAATTTAACCCAAATTCCCATATGCCTTTAAATTTATCTGCTAAAGCAAAAGGCCCTTCAACTGAGCGAAGAAACTGACCGAGAATGTAGTTTTTTACGGTTTCCAATTCATCTTCAGAAACCAAGTCATTTTGCATGATTTCTATCTCTTTATAAACCTCCTGAAGGGTATTTTTGGTAACATCAGCCCCAACTTCGGTACTGATAAAAAAGTAACCATCATGTACCAAAGAAGCAAGTCCTGAGCCAATGCCATAGGTATAGCCCTTATCCTCGCGGATATTAGCCATCAAACGAGAACCAAAATACCCTCCCAAAATGGTATTCAGTACCTGAAAAGCAAAATAATCGGGATGTGTTTTATTGAATAACCTGCGCCCCATGCGGATAGCAGATTGCACTGCATCGGGCTTTTCTATATAATGAATATTCTGTGTGGTAGTTTGTGCAGGGGTATATGCTTTATCTATGTTAGTTGCTACACCCCATTTATCTTTACCGAAATGGTTATTTAAAACCTGTTGCAAATTAGCCGGTAGCTTTCCTGCAACAACAATGGTACAATTGCCATGCGTATAATACTTTTTAAAAAAGTTTACAATGCTGTCTCTTTTAGTTGTATCATGATCTTCCGCCTTAACTTCCAGTCCGTAAGGATGTGTTTTGCCAAATAATAACTCGCTGTATTTACGACGTGCCAGCACATCTACTTTTTGCGAGCTTACTAAAAACTTCTGTTTTTTATTGGTAAGATAAGTATTGATTTCTTCCTGCGGATAGATAGCATTCTTTATCAGCTCTTCTATAAAAACAAGTGTGCTTTCTAAATGTTTATTTAAGGAAAACAGGGCAAGCGAAGAAAAATCCTGAGTTACGGAAGTTTCGAAAAAAGAGCCATAAAAATCAATGCTATCTGATAGCTGGTTAGCAGAATACTTAGCTGTTCCGTTTTCTATTAAAGCACATGCTGCCGATGCAACAAGCGGTGTATCCTGATAATACATCCCTGCTTTAAAAATAAATTCTATACGGGTTAATTCCTGACTGCCAGCATCAATAGTATATACCTGAATGCCATTATCAAGCGTAAAACTTTGCGCTTGTTGGATGGTTATTTTATCAATGGTTTTAAATTCGGGTGCTTGTGTGCGATTTAGTGTATTCATAATTTATAATAATGGGTTATCACTTGCTTTTTCTAAATATTTGTAATAAGAATCAGGAATCATTACATTAACTCCTTTACCTTTTAATTCCAGTACTTTTATTTCATTAATTGTAAAATTAAGTTCAGATTGTTTAATATTCCAAATATAAACTACTATATCGCTGGTATTTTCAGGCAACGCAGCCGTAGTTAATTTTACACGTTTAGTTTGTCCATTTAAATTATCAGCCAACCAATTTAGCGGGATTCTTTTATAGTAAATCTGCTCTCCCTTTTTATCATTTACCTGAACAACTATATTGGCTTGTAAGGGTGAGGGAACCGCATTGAATTTCACTTCTAATTCTACCTCAATGCAATTTCTTGTTTTTAGTACGGAGTCTTTTAATCTAAAAAATTCAAAGTACTCGTTATTACCGCTAAAGTCTTTTGGCACATTTGGCATTTTATATAACTCTGTTCTTTGTATTTTTTCTTTGCGCTTAAGCAAGGCTCTGTCCCATGTTTCATCAAAAGCAATTTCATCATAAAAATCTTTATAATAAGGTTTTTCCCGTTTCATGGCAAAGTAGTAATCACAATTCATGGTCATTTGCTCTTCGTTATCCATATCGTTAAGAACGGAATTGCCTCGATAATTTAAAAAAGCATAATCCATTTCTCTTACCCGATGCCCGCCAATGGTAATGATTTCGTTACTTTTTTTAGACTCATCCACTAAAGTATTATAAATAGATTTAGGTATCGTATGGTAAAATGAAGATGAAAAATCGTGAATATTATACATACATACAAAGAATAAAAAGGATGGGATGAATAAAGCTGTGGAAATAACACCTGCTATTGGTTTAGGAATGGTATCTACAACAAAAGCAAGACTAAGGATAAATAGCAAATAAAAGAATACAGCCGTTCTGTCTTCGGGAAAGTTTACATCCAATAGTTTATTTTGGGCATAAAATGCAATAATTACTATAGCTAAAATTAATGTGTAGAATACTTTTGGTATAAATAATCTATCGATTGAAACAGGTGATTGTAAAAAGGTTTTGACTGCAAAAAAAAGTATGCTTATAAAGACAAGTAGAACTACTACTTGTATCCACAGAGCACTGGTGCCAAATAAAAATAGCATTAATGTTTTAAAAGTTATCTCCCAATAATTAGTGCCTGCTCCCACATCAAGTGAACCATGTTCTTTATAAAAGAAGGAAAACTTTATCCAGAAGATTAATATGCCGATGTTTATTAATTGAATAATAATAGTTGCCGGCTTTGAGAGTAATTTGTTTTTAATTTGAAAGATGAATAGGAAGAAAAGTAAAATAGTAAGCAGCACTACTAAAATTAAATTTGCCGCTAAGGCCAATTGCAGGCAAATAGAAAAAAGAATAAAGGCTTTGGTTTTTTTATCCTGAAAATAATCCATCAGGTAAGCTAATCCCAGAACAATAAACGCAAAGGATAATCCATAACCGCGACATAATTCAAAGAAGTCTAAAAAGTTAATGGTTAATATAAAAAAAGTAACCAGTATAAGTTTAGAATAAAGATTGGTAAGGAATTTAAAGTGTTTAAAAATACCTATACATAACAACACAAAAGAAAGAACATTTGGCAAACGTAAAACAAACCTATGTGAGCCAGCTATATGATAAAATAGGTTGGCTAAAGCACTGTTTAAAACATGGTTGTTGGTGTATATATGGGCTTGATAAGGCAAGTAATCATTGCTTTGTATATAATAGAAAAAAGTAGCCGCCTCATCATGGCTAAAAGGAATGAAAAAGGCACGCAGTATTATTAATACAAAAATAACAGCATTTAAAACCCAAAACAGTTTAGCGAAGTTTGTTTCTATGTATGCAGTTATTTTCAAACTTTACTTCTTCAGATAATAAAGCGTAGAACAGTTTTCTTTTTGTAGAATTTTATTGGCAACTGCTTTAATTCCTTCGGCGTTAACCTGTTGGTATTTTTCGGTTTCTTCGTTAATTAAATTGGCATTACCCAATAGCTCTGATATAGCAAGGTTAGTAGCCTTGTTTAATACATCCGCTTCTGAGAAAATAATAGTAGATTCTGTTTTGTTCTTGCATTTTTGTAATTCGTCTGCAGGTACGATTTCTGTTTTTATTTTCTGTAACTCGGCTTCAATGCCTTGCTCTGCCTGTTCTATTGTTACCCCATCACTTAACTTACCAGAGATGACAAACAAACCTTTATCAAAATCGCCCATTACATAGGCGTTTATTTCAGAAAAGAGTTTTTTATCTTTTATCAATGTCTTGTATAAACGTGAAGAGTTTCCTCTTGATAAAATATCCGACATAATATCTATGGTATGATATTCCTTATCTACTCTTGCACACATGTGATAAGCCTTATAGATGGCATTTTGAGGCACATCTCTATGCACCGTTAAAGTACACTCTTCGGTTTGTACAGGTTCTACAGGTAGGTTACGCACGGTGGCTTTTCCTGCCTCAATGGGTTCAAACCATTTCTCGGCAAGTTGTATTACGTTCTCTCTATCCACATTACCTGCAACAACCAGTATGGCATTGGCCGGACAATAATGTTCTTTAAAGAAAGCCTTTACATCGCTCATCACTGCATTCTCAATATGGGCTATTTCTTTGCCAATAGTACTCCATTTATAGGGGTGTACTTTATATGCCAACGGGCGCAACAGCAGCCACACATCGCCATAAGGCTGGTTGAGGTAACGCTGCTTAAACTCTTCTATAACCACACTGCGCTGCACTTCCAGGCTTTTATCGGTAAATGCAAGGCTCAGCATCCTATCACTCTCTAGCCAAAAAGCAGTTTCTAAATTTTCTGCCGGCACAGTGCAATAGTAATTGGTTATATCGTTTGTAGTGAAAGCGTTATTCTCTCCGCCCACCAATTGCAAAGGTTCATCGTAGTTGGGTATATTTATGCTGCCGCCAAACATCAGATGTTCAAACAAATGTGCGAAGCCCGTTTTGCTTTCGTCCTCATCGCGTGCACCTACGTTGTATAAAATATTTACACAAGCCATTGGGGTGCTTTTATCCTGATGTATGATAAGGGTGAGCTTATTCTTTAAGGTTAATTTCTCAAATTGAATCATGCCACGAATGTAATAAGTTATATAGTATAAGTGATAAGTTAAAAGAGGGGTTTTGTGTGGACGTTCCTTATAGTATGAAAGAGGGTAATTTGGCTTTATATCACAAGTTTTATGGTTTCCACACCAAACATTAGGCTTTCTATCTTAAACATACGCATATCTATATCAAACATTATGCTCTCTACTTTAAAAATACGCTTCTCTATATTAAACATTAGGTTCTTTACTTTAAACATAAGCATCTCTACATCAAACATTGGGTACTCTACTTTAAACATTAGGCTCTCTATATTAAGCATGGATAGCTCTATAGCAAGCATTGCTATCTCTACGCTAAGAATGGTTTAACATATTTTAATGGATTTTGGCACGCGTTTTGATACTGGTATTTCAAGCAAGAAAAAAGAAACTAAATATTAAAAAATAGAAGCCAAGAATCAGTTACAATTAAACCACAAAAGTATGTTTGAAACCACCTATCAAACTATGCAAAACAACAGTAGTATCTGGAGCAGTAATGCTGCTATAAATAGTGCAGTAAGTGCTTTGCAAGGAAGAATTACTACGCTTGGAAATGCTGTTACGGGACAAATGGTAAATTTTAGAGTAGTAACGCAAACTAAAACCCAGGCAAAAACAACGCTGATTGCACTTACTTTGGCGCATGCTGCCGCCGGAAAAGGTTTTGGTGCAAGCAGCGGAAATGCCAACCTGAAGGGTATTTGTAAGATAACACCAACCCAACTTGAAAGGATGGAAGAAGACCAATTGGGTAATTTTTGCCAAACTATATATAATGCAGTTAGCCCTGTGATTGGAAGTTTGGGAAGCTATGGTGTGAACAGTGCAAGTCTTTTGCAATGGAGCAATGCAATAACTACTTTTGAAGGTAAGTTGGGACAACCGCAAAGTGCAATACAGGCAAACGCAAGTTATACGGCTACGATTGAGCCAATGATTAAAGACACTACCACGTTTTTGGAAGAGCAACTTGATACATTGATGTTGCAGTATAAAACCAGTAATAACACTTTTTACAAAGCATATAAAGGCAGCCGGAAATTGCCTAAGCACGGACATAGAACTACGGTGACTGTTGTAGGACTTATAACCGTGAGCGCGGTACCGCTTTTGAAAGCGCATGTGATGTTGGTTGCCAATGGACAAAAAACACGTAAGAAAATTACGAAAGCTGATGGTAAGTTTAAATTTGCCCGATTGAAACCGGGTACTTATGTAATAACTGTAAGTGCAAATGGAATGGCTGTGCAAAGTAAAACGATTATGGTGGTACACCCCGGAAATATAACTGAGAATTTTAGTATGGTAGCGAGCACAGGTGGGGGTGGGACAACAACGGGTGGCACTACGCCGCCGGCGAGTGCTTAATAATCTGTTGCTTTTTATGTCATGATTTCAAGTAACAGAAAAAAAAGAGGCAAACGCCTCTTTTTTTGTTTACTTAACCGTTTAATTGTTAAAATCGACCGTTAAAAAAGTTTTTTTGCAATTATCACCTGCTTAGTTTACCTTTGGTATAAATACTTTAGCTATGAAAAAACTATTACTTATTGCTTTACTGGTTTGTATTAAACAGGTAAATGGGCAAATAATTACTACTGTTGCTGGAAATGGAACACAAGGTTATAGTGGAGATGGCGTAGCAGCTACAAGCGCAGGACTGAGTGCGACCGGAGTTTTTGTGGATGGTTCCGGCAATGTGTTTATCTCGGATGCGAATAATAACAGAATAAGAAAAGTGGACGGCTCTACGGGCATTATTAGTACCATAGCCGGAAACGGAACACCCGGCTATGCAGGCGATGACGCAGCAGCCACCAGCGCAGAACTCGATAACCCGTGGGGAGTTTTTATGGATGGCTCCGGCAATTTGTTTATTGCGGATTGCTTAAATAACAGAATAAGAAAAGTAAACGGTTCCACAGGCATCATTAGTACCATAGCTGGAAACGGAACAGGTGGCTATGCAGGCGATGGCGCAGCAGCCACCAGCGCAGAACTCTCTCGCCCGACCGGACTTTTTGTGGACGGCTCTGGGAATGTATTTATTGCAGATAACCAGAATAGCAGAATTCGAAAAGTAAACGGCTCCACTGGTATCATTACCACCATAGCCGGAAACGGAACAGGTGGTTATACAGGCGATGGCGCAGCAGCCACCAGCGCAGAAATATACCCTTGGGGAGTTTTTGTAGATGGCTCCGGCAATGTGTTTATCGCAGACGCTTTCAATAACAGAATAAGAAAAGTAAATATCTCCACGGGCATCATTAGTACTATTGCAGGTATTGGTGTATGTTGTGGTGCACCGAGTAGTTATAATGGCGATGGCATAGCAGCCACCAGCGCAGAACTCAATTCCCCGTCAGGAATTTTTGTAGATGCTTCCGGCAATGTGTTTATTGCGGATACATACAATGCCAGAATAAGAAAAATAAACGGCTCTACGGGCATTATTAGTACCATAGCCGGAAACGGAACACCCGGCTATGCAGGCGATGGCGCAGCAGCAACAAGCGCAGAACTCGATAACCCATTCGGAGTTTTTGTGGATGGCTCCGGCAATGTGTTTATTGCGGATGGAGTTAATAGCCGCATACGTATGGTATGTAATAGCAGTTGTACAGCTTCAGGTATAGAGCAAGTAAAAGAAAACAATGGGCAAGTAAACATTTACCCCAACCCAACTAAAGATGTTTTAAATGTTGAGTTAGGAGTGTTGAATGAAAAAACAACTTTGGTAATTACTGATATGCTGGGTAATGATGTAAAGCAAATGCCCTTCAATGCGCAACATGTAACACTCAACATAAGCGACTTAAGTGAGGGTGTTTATAATTTAAGCCTGCAAAGCAATGAGGGGGTGGTAAATAAGCGGTTGGTTGTTGTGAGGTAAGTCCTTCGTCATTGAAAGGCAACAGCAAAAGCTTGAAAAGTAAAGCCCAACCCCGCGGCGGCTGGGAAACGCCTATAAGGGAATAAGTTACAGTCTAACGGCAAGTCCGCCCTGGAGTATAGATCTTGCTATGCCTCCTTCTATATAAATACCAATTCTTTTGGTAATGTAAAAACGCCCGCCTATGGTTAATTCAAACGCAAAGTTATTACTGCCCACTTTAGGGAGGCTTCGAGTATTAATAATATTGGTAATAGATTGAATTTGGTAACCCAGGCCAATGCCAAAATATAGGTCGAGCCGCTTAATTAAATGAATGTGTCTGTTAATCCTGATATCTCCTACAAAGGTATATCCTTTATAGGCATTGGCAAAGGTTGTGCTTGTGGAGGGTGCCCGCTGCGCCTCATAATCATCGTAGCTCAAATCCACACCAATACCCATGTGGCGAAGAACCCTGAATTCCACCTTTGCGTAAATGGGTTTTACTTGCGGAACAACTTTCTGGCCACCCTTAAATTTATAGCCATTATTAATAAAGTTATCTATGTATATCATGGCAGGGTCGCCAATACCTAAGGAAATAATCAACCTTCTTTTAAGTGCGGTGCTGTCTTTACCTCTGGCAGTTAATTGATTTGGAAACAGAACTACCGCTATAAAAATGAGGATGATGAATGAAACTATTTTTTTAGGGCTGCTCATTTTTTATGATGAGATTTATTTGTTGAAATTGAGAACTAATGTAGTAAATGTTTTGGTGAAAAGTTTAAAAATATGACGGGTAATATGCAAAATAAAAAAGGGAGTTGATTAGAACTCCCTTTTTTATTTTAACATATGTAAGTGTTTTTTATTTCGCTGCTTCTTCTCTTACTCCAAGTTTTTCTCGGATACGAGCTGCTTTACCTGTAAGACTACGTAAGTAGAATAGTTTAGCCCTGCGAACCTGACCAACTTTACCTATTTCAATTTTTTCGATAAAAGGAGATGCCACCGGAAAAATACGCTCTACGCCAATTCCGTTAGAAATTTTACGAACCGTAAAACTTGCGGTTGCTCTTTCGTTTTTGCGTTGAATTACCACACCGGTAAATAGCTGTGTACGTTCTTTTTCCCCCTCTTTAATTTTATAGTGTACGGTAACGGTATCACCGGCTTTAAAATCTGGATGTACAACCTCTGGGGTTAAATGTTTTTTTGCAAAATCAAGTAATAAACTCATGACTCTTTTTTTTAATTTAGGTTATCAGCATTCGTTGCCTTGTGCAACCAGCGGCTAAAAACGGACTGCGAATATAGTAAAAATTCTTAATCCTGCGCTTGTTATCTAAAAAAAGAGAGAAGTCTTAGTTTTTAAGCAGTTCATCGGGTTTCAATACTTTTCCGCCAAGTATTACGGTGTTTATGGTTTTAATGTTTTCAATATCCTCCAACGGGTTTTTGTCTAACAAGATTAAATTAGCCTTTTTGTTTTTGCCAATGCTTCCCCATTCGTTTTCCTTATTAAAAAAGCTGGCAGCATTATAGGTGGCAATCTTTAAAATAGCATAATTGCTTAAACCCGCCTTTTGGTAAACCTTCATTTCTTCTGCCATGGCAAAACCGGGTACATTAAACGCAGATTCATCCGGACTAAGAAGCAGTTTTACATTGTTATTGCTCATACGCTTTAATAGTTTGCCAAAATCATATAGACTTTGTTTTACGCGCAGAATAGTTTTTTCACGCTCTTCGTTCTTTGTTGGAGTATTGTATTTAGAGTAATAATCATCATAATCTTTTTCCCATTTGCTTTGCAATTCTATGCTTATGTACTTCATTCCATTTCTTGCTTTTAACTCATCAGCTCCAAACTGCATACCCCAGATATAGTAGAAAGAAAGGGTAGGGCACACATAAATATCTCTCCTTTTCAGTTCGTTCATCACATCAGGAAAGTGCAACGAGTCTTTTCGGTATTCTTTTAAAATAGCCTGATAATGCTCTACCGATGCTTGGTCTGCTTTTATAGCCATTTGCAAATCCTGATTATAAACATGCCCTGCCAGTTTCAAGCCACTTTCTTTACTGATTAAAGCGGTAGTATAAAATAGGGTAGGGGAGAGCCCTGAAATATATTTAATAAAATCCCAGCCTTCTTTTTTACTTTGTTTCACAAACTTTTCTAAGTCTTTATCGGTAATAGTAGAGTCGCTCGGCAAAGAAATGGAGATGTACAAATCGGGTGCAAGAATAAGTTTTTTAGTAATGCTATCGCGCAGGGTTAAGTGCCTTGGCTCTCCGCGCATGCTACGCAGGGTAGTTACACCCGCAGCCAAATTGAACTTAAAGAATTGCTGCAAAGACATATCTTTTTCGTTAGGGAAATGAACGTGCATATCTGCCAAGCCCGGCATCAAATATTTACCTGTTCCGTCAAGATGCGCTTTGGTATTATCTCTCGTGTGCTCGGGTTTAAAGGGACTAATGCTTTCTATTTTTCCGTCTTTTATAATTACCGTTTGGTTTTTAATTATGGTTTCTTTACCCTCAATTGGAATTATGTTTACGTTGGTGATGATGAGGTTTTGCGCCTTTGTTAACATTTCTGCAAGGCAAAAAACCAAGAGTATTACTTTTTTCATAATAAAGGTGCTTTTAAAAATTTGGAAACTCTTAGCAATATTAATGCCAAAAAGCGGAAAAGTGCCAATGCGAAGGCATTTTATCCGACAACAAATAGTTGTAACCGTTTTTATCCGTATAGAAGCGGTTAAATACCGAATAGTGTTTTGAGGCCGCCGTTACTTTGCATCGTTAAATCAATCAAAACAGTTAACCGTAAAAACAATTAAAACAAAAACACCATGAGAAACAAAGTAACATTAATCGGACATCTGGGTAACAAACCCGAAGTAAAAACCTTTGAAGGCAACAAACAAATGACCCGCGTATCTATTGCCACCAACGAAACCTACAAAAACAAAAAAGGCGAGTGGGTAAAAGATACCACCTGGCATAATGTAATTGCCTGGGGCGCTTTAGCAGAAAGACTAGCCAAATACACCGATAAAGGCAGTGAGGTTGCCATAGAAGGCAAGCTGGTAAACAACAACTATACCGATAAGGAAGGTATTAAACGCTACAATACCGAAATACAAATGAATGACCTGGTATTGCTGGGAGGTAAATAACTAACCTTTACAATTGCGAGGAGGTACGACGAAGCAATCTCTTAATTAATAGATTTCCTCGCTTTGATTGTAATACCAAAAAGAATAAAACCCCTGTTTTAACAAAAACAGGGGTTTTATTTTACATTTTAACGGAGATAATTGGTTTTAAGATGTTTATTATTAAATTCGCAGCCTAAAAAAAGAAGAAACAAATGAAAAAAATATTTAAAGCAGCCTCTATCTTTGTTATAGCATTAAGTATGCAACAAGCAGTAGCTCAAAAAATTGCTCATATTCAATTAGATTCTTTGATAACTACTATGCCTGAAACTAAACAGGCGCAAGAAGTGGCTCAGGGTTATATGAAAGACCTTGAAAAACAAGTTACCAGTATGCAGTCAGAATTTGATGGCAAATACCAAGATTATACTGCAAATGAAGCAAGCTATACCGAATTAGTTAAAAAAACTAAAATGGAAGAGCTTCAAACATTAAACCAGCGTATTCAGGATTTCCGTACCCAAGCACAACAGGATTATCAAAAGAAATCGAACGATTTATCTAAACCAATTTACGAAAAAGCAAAAAAAGCCATTGATATGGTTGCCAGAGAAGCAGGTTATAAATATGTTTTTGATACAAGTACCGGTGTAGTTCTTTTTCATGAACAAGGAGATGATCTTTTTGTTCAGGTAAAAAAGAAATTAGAAACTATGCCCCTTGCTGTTTTACCTACAGGAAATGCTCCAAGTAATGGTGGCGGCAAAACAACTCCGGGCGGAGGAAACAAAACCCCCGGTGGAGCGAATGGCCAAAGAGGGAAGTAATTTTCACCTACATTAAACATTCAAACCCCTCATTTTTTAAAAATGAGGGGTTTTTATTTGTGCAAGTTTGTGTAAGACTGATTATTTTTTTGTAATTTAGTTATAGATTTGCGCAGAAGTCATGGTACACAAGCTAATTACATTACCTATGTTTCCGTTAAATACGGTTATTATACCTGGTGAGGTGCGTGTGCTTCATATCTTTGAAGAGCGTTATCAGGAGCTTATTGCAGATTGCATTGCAAATCAGGCCAACTTTGGAATACCTTATATTAAAGGGGGACAAATCTCTGATTATGGAGTTGAAGTAAGCATAACCAATGTGATACAACAACATGCCGATGGTGAAATTGATATTGAGATAAAAGGAATAAAGCCTTTTAAAATAATTCAGTATACCAAGGTTTTAAAACCCAAGTTATATGGGGCTGCTAATATTGAAGAGCATGAAGAAGATACGCTATCAAACCGATATAAGCTTTTCCGTTCCTTTAAAAAGTTTATAAAACAAGCAAAAAACAAAGAGATTCCGGTAGAGAACCTTACCAATGTTTCGGTATATAAAGTAGCCCATTTATTAGACCTTACTAATGAAGAAAAATTGCAATTGATTGCTTTAGAAAATTTAAAAGAAAAAGAAGATTTTTTAATTGCTAAGATTAAGCTTTACTCACACACACTTAAGCTTGAAAAAGAATTGCGTAATAATTTCAGGTTTAATTAAGTAACTTTCAGTTACTCCATTGTTTTTAATTCGGCAACCAATTCGGTAAGTGCTTTTTTAGCATCGCCAAAAAACATAGAGCATTTTGGGTCGTAAAACAAAAGGTTATCAATACCGGCATAACCTGCACTCATACTACGTTTGTTTACGATAATATTTTTTGCTCTATCAACTTCTAAAATAGGCATTCCGTATATTGGTGATGATGGGTCTGATTTTGCAGCAGGGTTCACCACGTCGTTTGCACCAACTATTAATACCACATCGGTTTGTTCAAACTCGGGGTTAATATCATCCATCTCAACTAATTTATCATATGATACGTTTGCTTCTGCCAACAATACATTCATGTGCCCGGGCATACGACCGGCAACGGGATGTATAGCATATTTAACTTCAACTCCGCGATCTTCCAATAATAATTCTAATTCATGAATAACGTGTTGTGCTTGTGCTACTGCTAAGCCATAACCCGGAACAATAACTACTTTTTTAGAATAGTTCATCAGTACCGCTAAATCGCTAACCTGAATATCTTTAATACTTCCTTTCACATCAGGCCCGCCTGCCGCAGCCGTAGTTCCTCCAAAGGCACCAAAAATAACACTGCCCAAAGAGCGGTTCATAGCTTTACACATGATAACAGTTAGTAATGTTCCGGCACTTCCCACTAGAATACCACCTGTAAGCATTACTTTGTTGTCGTATAAAAATCCTCCAAAGGCTGCAGCCAATCCGGTAAATGAGTTCAGTAAAGAAATTACAACAGGCATATCGGCTCCGCCAATAGGAATGGTAAATAGTATTCCGTAAACGATGGCAAGTGCAAGTAATGCATAAATCATTATGCCTGACGGCTGAAGAGCACTGGTTAAAATAATTCCGCCTGAATAAACCATAAATGCCATGAACCCAACAGTAATTAAAAGAACAACCAAGTTGATGATATTATAAGCAGGCAAACGAATGGGCTTATCCATGGTGCCATTTAGTTTTAAATAAGCAATTACCGAACCTGAAAAGGAAATGCTACCGATTACCAATCCAGCAAAAATGGCAATTAAAAAGCCGTAAGGTGGGTGATAATTACCGGTTAAAGCAGCATTCAAAACTATTTTTGGAAATTCGGAATGGTAATAATGATTGAACTCTATTAAAGAAATTAATGCCGCGCAAGCGCCACCCATTCCATTAAACATAGAAACCAACTCGGGCATTTTGGTCATCTGTACCTTCTTGGCAGTCATCCAACCTATGATAGTTCCCAAAGCAATTGCCCCAAAAATTAATCCATAAATCATTCCGCTTACCTCGCCCTCGTGTAAAAAAATGGTTCCAAGTATGGCAATCGTCATACCTATCGCGCCCGTTAAGTTTCCTTTACGGGCAGTTTTAGCATTCCCCATCATTTTTAAACCCATGATGAAGGTTACGGAGCCTATCAGGTAGCATATCTCTAATATATTCTGTTTCATAGTATTTTATTTCTTCTTAAACATTTCTAACATACGGTCAGTTACTACAAACCCGCCAACCACATTAAGTGTGCCTAATAATACCGCTAAAAAGCCTAACGACAAACCTAAGTAGTTATCTGTTTCTACGTGCAACATTACATAAATAGCACCCACAATTACTACTCCGTGTATGGCATTAGCACCGCTCATTAGGGGGGTATGCAATACGGTTGGTACGCCACCTATAACTTCTATACCTACAAATATAGAAAGTACAACAAAGTATATCATTTCTCTGTTTTGGCTTATGAAATTTAAAAAGTCGCTCATGGGTTTATTATTTAAAGCCCAAATTTACATTTTTAGACAACATATCAAAAAAAGAAAAGTCGCTAAAAAACCCTTAACTACAAAGGGCTTACATGATTTGACCTGATTTTAACATATAGCCGCATAATACCAATAAAATTGTGGATTTTAACAAAATTGAGCCTATAAAATTAAACTAATACTCTGAAAACTGAAGTTATCGTGATGATAACC
>PLYA01000064.1 GCA_003153315.1 Bacteroidota bacterium | reverse complement strand
CTCGTATGCTACCAACTGGGCAATGGGGTTTACCAAAGAATATAGGCCCAAAAATAAATACTAAATACCGTGAAGATTTCCCTTGGTTATCTGCCGATGGAAAAACGCTTTATTTCTCATCTGAGGGGCATAGTAGTATGGGTGGATTTGATTTATTTAAATGCCTTTGGGATGAAATTGATGGTGAATGGACAACGCCAATTAATTTGGGGTATCCTTTAAATACATCTGATGATGAGCGCCAGATATCTATTTTACCAGATAATAGAGCAGGATATACCAGTGCTTTGCGACCGGGTGGTTTTGGAGATTTAGATATTTACCGTGTTAAGTTTGAAGAGAATGACCAACGTTATAGTGTATATCGTGGTAAAATAATGCGCAGTGATTCTAATAGCACAAAGGAGTTAGATATAAATATATCTGCGGTAAACAAAAAGACAAATGATGAGATAACTTTTATACCTAATAAAACAACAGGTAAATATATTATGGCTATGCTGCCGGGTACATATAAAGTTACTATTA
The DNA here is from genome assembly GCA_003153315.1 of Bacteroidota bacterium. Classification (GTDB taxonomy): domain Bacteria; phylum Bacteroidota; class Bacteroidia; order B-17B0; family Aurantibacillaceae; genus PALSA-968. Next base: position 2,697 of record PLYA01000064.1, on the reverse strand, counting down.
GTGCTCCGGGCTATGCAGATTATACAGAGAACTTGGTGGTTTTTGAGTTTGGTGTTGCAAAACCAGAAACAATAAAAAATTATGTACTAATAAAGAAATAGAGTTATTCTATTTTTATAAATTATCTACTTTTTCAATAATTCATCTACTCTTTTTTCAATCATATCATCTTTTATTAAAGGAGGTGCATGATGTGGTTTTATACGTGCATCAATTACCAATGGACCTTTGCAACCCCAATGCTTATTCTCGGTAAAACTATTTATGCCATATATATCGTGCGATGGGTTACTACGAGTAAATGTTACCCATAAAAAATTGTTCAGTTTTTGGGCAACAAAATCGGAATCATCACACACAATAATTAAAGCAAGGCTATCCAGTTTATCCGATTTTAATTGATTATTTAACTCATCCATTTCTTTTTTAGTTTCCTCATAAGAAATGAATTTATTTTTTTGCAAAGCAATTACCCCTGGCATTACTAAGCTTACTTTTTCGCTCTTAAAACAAGCAGGGATTTCTTTAGCTAACTTGCGTAAAGGCTCACCATAAGCAGCCAAAACAACCTTACTTCCACTATTTAAACCTGTGCCAGAATAATCTAAGGTATCTATACTTGTTTTGGTTTGAAAATGTAAGTCTCGTGTAAAATCAATTCGTTCTAAACAATAAGCAAAAAATTCTTCGATTTTATTTACCGATAGTTTATTGCTATCATCAGCCGTAATAAAAAGGAATTTAGCCAAACTTAATTGCCCTGTACCCAAAATACGGTTAGATATAGTAAGTAATTCAGTAGGTTTTTTCTCTTTTAAATAAGGCGTGTAACGTTCGCTACCGATAGCCAACAATAATGGATGGACACCCGCGGCATCAACTGCATTTAAGGCTTTCAATCCAGGTATCTCGTGCGATAAGGCACTTCCTGTAAGTTCATGAATTAAATCTCCAAAAGCAGTATCTTCTTGCGGGGGGCGGCCAACAACTGTAAATGGCCAAATAGCATTTTGTTTTTTGGCAAAAACTTTATATACCTGCATTACCGGAAAATCATGCTTTAAACTATAATAGCCCAAATGGTCTCCAAAAGGGCCTTCTGGTTTATTTTCGTTCGGATAAACCTCTCCGGTAATTACAAAATCAGCATCTAATGAGATGCAATATCCATTATGGTACGTGTAACGAAATCTTCTTCCGCCCAAAGCACCTGCAAAATTAAGTTCACTTAAGCCCTCAGGTAAAGGCATAACCGCAGCCAAGGAGTGTGAAGGCGGTCCGCCAACAAAAACAGAAACTTTTAAAGGAACATTTTTATTATTTGCTTTCGTTTGGTGCACACCAATCCCTCTATGCAACTGATAATGTAGGCCAATTTCTTTATTTAATTGATACTCATTACCTGATAATTGAATGCGATACATGCCCAAGTTTGAGTTTGCAACTCCAGGCGCATCCACATCCTCGCTATAAACCTGCGGTAGGGTAACAAATGCCCCACCATCCATAGGCCAGTGCTTTATTAAAGGGAGTTTATCTATGGTAATTTCATCAAAGTGGTTGTAAACATTTGTATTCAATTTTTTTGGAAGGGAGCTTATGGCAGATTTAGCTAAACCCAAATACTTAAAAGGGTGCTTTAACACCTTGGCAGGGTTGTTTTTTACTTCTACAAGCTTTTGAATATCAGTAAAATGTTCTCTGAAAATAAATTTACTGCGTTCTAAAGTCCCAAAAATGTTAGATACGGCCTGGTAATTGCAACCCTTTATCTTTTCAAATAAAATGGCTTTCCCCCCGGCCTCATGAATGCGTAGGTGTATAGAAGCCATCTCTAAATCAGGGTCAACCTCTTCTTTAATTCTAATTAATTGTCCGTTTTTTTCTAAATCAACAATACAATCGTGCAAGTTTTTATACACCATAATTGTTACAAAAGTAATGGTAAAAGCGATTGAATTTTTGTTTTGATTTGCTACATTTGCTCCTACTAACATTTTACCGTATGAAAAACTGGACAAAAGCCGAAATATTAGACGTTTACAATAAACCTTTACTTGAATTAGTTTACGAAGCAGCTACCGTACACCGTCAGTTTCATAAAGCAGGCGAAGTGCAAATAAGTTCATTATTATCAATAAAAACTGGCGGTTGCAGCGAAGATTGCGCTTATTGTCCGCAAGCGGCACGTTACCATACCGATATAAAAGTGCATAAATTAATGAGCATTGAGGAAGTTAACACGGCTTCTGAAAGAGCTAAAAATGCAGGTGCATCACGTATGTGCTTAGGTGCTGCATGGCGTGAAGTGCGTGATAACAAGGATTTTGATAAAGTTTTAGAGATGGTAAAAACCATTAACTCTAAAGAAATGGAAGTTTGCTGCACATTAGGCATGCTTACCGAAGAACAAGCGAAAAAATTGGCTGATGCAGGCTTATATGCATATAACCACAATATAGATACATCTGAAGAGTTTTATGGTGATGTGATAACAACTCGTACCTACGAAGATAGATTAAACACCATTAAAAACGTGCGTAAAGCAGGAATGACTGTATGTTCTGGCGGAATTATTGGCATGGGTGAAAGTGTTGAAGACAGAATTGGTATGTTATTTACTTTAACTAACTTAACTCCTCAACCTGAATCGGTGCCTATTAATGGTTTAGTGCCTGTTGAAGGGACTCCGCTTGA
>PLYA01000022.1 GCA_003153315.1 Bacteroidota bacterium | reverse complement strand
TAATGAAAGAAAGATAACCTGCATCATAGAAGATAATGGTGTAGGTAGGAATTTTAAAAAGGCAGGCAAAATTTTAGAAAAAGATAAATCCTTAGCTATAAACTTCATACAACAAAGATTAGAGTTAATGAATAAAAACTTAAATATGGATTTAAGCTTGGATATAATTGATAAAGTTGATAAAGATGGAAATAGCGAAGGAACAAAAGTAATTTTATCCCTGCCCATAATGAAAAATATATCTGACTCAAATATTTCGTAATTTATAAAAGACAATATTAAATAAATTGATTTATGCTAAAAGCAATAATAATTGATGATGAAATAAATGGCATTAAATACCTGCAACATCTTATTGCCAAAAATTGCCCTACTGTTGAAATTATGGCTAGTGAGACAATACCTGAAGAAGCTATTGAATCTATTGAAAAATTAAAACCAGATGTGGTTTTTTTGGATATTGAAATGCCCATAATAAGTGGTTTTGAATTGTTAGAGCAGCTTAAACATCTTTCCTTTCATGTAATATTTACTACCGCGTATAACAATTATGCTATAAAAGCTTTCAAATACAATACCATTGACTATTTATTAAAACCAGTAGATGCTGGTGAATTGACCGTAGCTGTAAACAAATTAGATTTAGTCGTAAAAAACGGAAAACCAAATCTAAGCATCTCTGAGCTTCTTGAAAAAATAGATAATACTTTGAGTAAAAAGAAACTGGCTATCAATAGCCTGAATGAAATTATTTATGTTGAAATGGATAGCATAATACGGTTTGAATCAGACTCTAACTATACTAATGTATTTTTAACAGATGGTAAAAAAATTACTTCATCTAAAACACTAAAAGATTATGAAGGTTTACTAAGCAATAATTTTTTCAGAGTGCATAAAACCTTCATTATTAATCTTAATCAAATAGAAAGATATGTAAAAACCGATGGAGGCTATGTTGTTATGACTGATAATATACAAATACCTGTATCACGCGAAAAACGCCAAATTTTGATTAATGTCCTTGCAATAAGGTAGTCTATAAACTAGTTTTTACTTACTGTCAACCATAGTGTGCAGCTTCTTAAGGTTGAATGTTCAAAGCATTGCTGCAAGATTTTTATCCTTAGATCACACAACTAAGAAGGTGAGATTTTTATTGAGATCGCCGCTTGTTTAAAAGCAACATTGTAATTATTTTATTAACGATGTAATTCCTGAATAAGAATGAAATGTATTAAAAACATCCTTTAAATCAACCTTCCAAACATAAGTATCTTCATGTGCTAATTCCCCTTTTACTTTACCATCCCATCCTTGGGCCGGATTAGTTGTGCTAAGTATTAAATTTCCCCAGCGGTCAAAAACCTGCATTTTAAAACTAGTATTATCCCACCCTGTACCCATGGGCAAAAACTCTTCATTTAATCCATCTCCATTAGGTGTAAATACACTTGGGGCATAAAAGGTAAATACATCTTTTATTATTATTTCATGAATAACTGTATCTGTGCATCCATGTTGATTTTGTACTAAAAGCATTACGGGATAAGTTCCGATAGCTGCATAATTATGCGAAGGGTTTTGAAGGTTTGATCTGGTTGTATCTCCAAAAAACCATTGAGATGTATTATAGCCCGTAGACCCATTAAAAAAATTAATTTCCGTATTAAAAATATCCGTTTGAAAAACTGATGCATTAAAAGCAGCTAAAGGAGACGGAAAAAGAGTTACAATATTATTTGAGCCAACTGTTTCAATACATCCTAAAGTAGTGGTATAAGAAAAGCTTATAGTATAGTTACCTGATTTGTTATAACAATGGTTTGTAGTTTGATTAGTGGACACATCTCCATCTCCGAAATCCCATTTCCAGTGAGATAACGTATCATAAGGTATATTAGAGAAGTTTATGCAAACAGGTCTGCAACCAGAAACGCTTTGCGGCAAATTAATAACGGGGGCAGGTGTAATTATTACCTGAGCTGTATCGCTGGCATTATTCAGGCTACATCCGTCTGATACTATTACGGTATATATGGTATTGTTTTGAGAGGTTAGCTGCAGAGGGTTTTGATGCGAGTTGGAAGGAAGCTATGTATAGATATAATTACCGTTACCGCCTGATGCAATTGCCTTTATACTTGTTATGTTAGCGGAACATGTATTAAATCCATTCGCAATTACTTGTAAAGGTTCTAAAACAGTTATACTGGCTGTATAAATAGGTGTAAAGCATCCGTTTGCATCAGTAATAGAAACAGAATAAATACTATCTGCTTTAGGAACTGTGGTATAGGAAGAGCCATTATAACTACTGCCCCAATTATAGGTATATGCGCCTGACCCTCCTGAAACATTAGGCGCTATAGTAACAGATTGCCCATAGCAGGCAATATAATTAGTTACCGCAAGAACAGGCGCACTAATAATGGTTACAGTGGCACTATCTCTTACCATACATTGATTTAAAAGCATATTAACCCAATAAACACCACTTACTGATGGAAAAATGGAAGGACTTGTTGCAGCCAACTGCATGTTTCAGCCAGTAAACTGTATGTTTGGTTGAGCGAACGGGAAATGGACATTTTACGAATTACCCCTGCAAGAAAGAAATTGTGCTATAATACAATAAATTGTATTATAGCACAATTGCGGAGAGGGGGGGATTCGAACCCCCGATACCTTGCGGTATACACGCTTTCCAAGCGTGCTCGATCGGCCACTCTGACACCTCTCCTGAAATTTAAGGGCTGCGAATTTACGCTAAAGCTTTTACCACACCTAATTCTTTACCAATTTTTGCAAAGGCAGTAAGGGCTTTATCTAATTGTGCTTTAGTATGTGCTGCCGATATTTGCACGCGTATGCGGGCTTGCCCTTTTGGCACTACCGGATAAAAGAAACCAATTACATAAATACCCTCATCTAATAGTTTCTCGGCAAAAGTTTGTGCAAGCTTAGCTTCGTATAGCATAATAGGTATTATAGCAGAATCTCCGTTCTTAAACTCTAAGCCGGCTTCTTTAATACCTTTTTTAAAGTAGTTGATATTAGATTCTAAAGTATCTCGCAATGTGGTAGTTTCATTCAGCATATCAAACACGGCAATAGAAGCTCCCACAATATGCGGCGCCAAAGAATTAGAAAACAAATACGGACGGGAACGTTGCCGTAGCATTTCTATAACTTCTTTTTTGCCCGCTGTAAAGCCACCCATAGCACCACCTAAGGCCTTACCTAAAGTTCCGGTAATAATATCCACGCGATGCATTACGTTCTTCAATTCAACCGTGCCTCTGCCTGTTTTGCCAATAAAGCCAGTGGCATGACTTTCATCTACCATGACCATGGCATTATATTTTTCGGCTAAATCACAAATCTTATCCAGCGGAGCTACAAAACCATCCATACTAAATACACCATCGGTAACAATTAAACGGAAACGTTGTGCCTGCGCTGCTTTCAATTGTTCTTCCAAATCGTTCATATCGCAGTTTTTATAGCGATATCGTTGTGCTTTGCATAAACGTACCCCATCTATAATAGAAGCATGGTTCAGTTCATCCGATATAATGGCATCTTCTTCGCCTAACAGAGGCTCAAATACGCCGCCATTGGCATCAAAGCATGCAGCATATAAAATGGTATCTTCTTGTTTTAAGAAAGAAGAAATTTTTTGTTCCAATTCTTTATGTATATCCTGTGTGCCACAAATAAAACGTACGGATGACATGCCATAGCCTCTGTAATCAAGCGTTTTATGGGCAGCTTCGATAACTTTTGGATGAGATGATAAGCCCAGATAATTATTAGCGCAAAAAATAATTACTTCTTTTCCGTTTGCCAGTTTAATGGATGCGCCCTGTTCTGAAGCAATAATGCGTTCTTTTTTAAACAAGCCTGCTTCTTCTATAGCAGTTAATTCCTTTTGTAAGTGTTGTTGAAATGCTCCGTACATCTGTTCTAATTTTATGCGAATATCGTAAAAGATTATCTCTTTTTTTATTCTTATTTTGCAGGCATGAAAATACTTTTTAAACTTTGCTTTTTGGCAATTATTCCTTTTACAGCCTTTGCTAATCCATTAAGTAGCGGTCTTTTGTCACCGGATAATGTATACATGAAACTACAAGGCAAAATAGCCGACAAGTATGCCATTACCATGGATATTATCAAGCGAAGAGACACCATTACTAAAGCTATAAATATAAGCGGCAGCTATTACTATGATAATGTTGGAATACCTCTTGATGTTTATGGTAAGCTTGACAATGGCGGTAGCTTTGAGTTGACTGAAAGAGATAGCAAAGGTGATATTACAGGAATATTTAAAGGAAACTTTACTGGTAATACTATGAAGGGCGTTTGGATAAACCCTAAAACAAAAAAAGAACTTTCTTTTGAATTAAGTGAAGCAACCCAAAATGTAGCACAGTTTGACTTCAAGGAGTATTATCATGAGAATTGCGAAAGGAAGAAAAAGAACCTAAAATCGCATAAAAAAGATACGCTTAACTGGGGCGATACGCTTTGCTCGGACATGAGTGTTTCCATGATTAGTGTAAAGAATCTTAAAGCCAATGCTTGCATAAAGATAAATGCCTTGCTTGAAAAAACTGTGTTACAACCAATCACTTCAGAAAAGCCTTATAAAAACATAAATGATTTGCTGCATAGCATTGATGGTGAAAGAGATTTTGATTACTCGGATGAACAATTTGGCATGGGTGTTATTTCTAACGAAGAAAATGTGCTATGTATCAGTGTCTCTTATTATGGAAACACTGGTGGTGCGCATCCTAACAGTTATTGCGCCTTTTATAATTTTAATCCTCAAACCGGAGATACCATTTCTTTGATGCAAATTATGTTGCCCGAAGCTATAGATAACCTGATTGCCGTTGCCAAAGAAAAGTTTATTAAAACCAATGGCGATTTAAAAGAGAACGGTTGGTTTTATGATGAAGCAGAATTTAAATTGGCCAGTAACTTTGCCATTACCAAAGGTGGACTTTTGTTTCAATACAACTCGTATGAGGCAGGCCCTTATGTGATGGGCGCACCGCAAGTGTTTTTAACTAAAAAGGAGTTGGAGGGTTTGGTTAAGCCTGAGTATTTAAAATAAACCGTGGCTTCCTTGCCAAATACCTTATAATTAATAGTTTTTACCACAGTTTTAGTCGCTAGAACTGTAGATTTACTCACTCAACCTGTAGGTTTAGCAGCTCAACCTGTAGATTTACTCACTCAATCTGCAGAATTAGTCACTCGAACTGTAGTTGCAATAGTGAGGGAATGAAATGGTTGTTTCTTTTTTACTTCCCAAACACAGCACTAATAGCAAGCGGTATGGTAGTTTGGTTATTACTTATTTTGGTTTTTGCCTGCTGGTAGCGTTTTATAAAAGCCGGATTGCTAAAAAAGTGTTCTCTTATTTTTTCCTGCACCAAACTGTCAAACCAAAACAGAGTTTGTTCTTGTCGCTTTTTGGTAAAGTAGTTATTAGCTTTTGTATGGCGTATGTACTTTTCAATCATGGTATATACTTCTTCAATACCTGTGTTTTGTGTACTTGAGCAGGTTTTTACTTCAGGTATCCAGCCACTCTCGGTTGGCGGAAATAAATGTATGGCATTGGCATATTCTGCACGGGCAGCTTTTGCTTTATCGGCATTGGTTCCGTCTGCTTTGGTAATGGCAATGCCATCGGCCATCTCCATAATGCCACGCTTAATGCCCTGCAGTTCATCTCCGGCCCCGGCAAGCATCAATAACAAAAAGAAATCAGTTAGGTTGTGTACCTCTGTTTCGCTTTGTCCTACACCAACCGTTTCAATTAAAATATAATCAAAGCCTGCCGCTTCGCATAGCAAAATGCTTTCTCTGGTTTTGCGCGCCACACCGCCCAAGCTCCCGCTTGACGGAGAAGGGCGAATAAAAACATCATTGGTAGAAGAAAGTTTTTCCATGCGGGTCTTATCTCCCAGTATGCTTCCTTTGCTAAGTGTGCTGCTTGGGTCAACGGCTAATACAGCTACAAGGTGTTTCTTCTCAACTAATACCTGTCCGAATACTTCTATAAAGGTACTCTTGCCCACACCCGGCACACCAGTAATACCAATACGTACCGAATTACCCGTGTGTGGCAATAATTGCTCAATAACCTGCTTAGAAATTTCCTGATGCTCTGCTTTGTTAGATTCTGCAAGAGTTATAGCTCTTGCTAAAACAGAAATATCTTTATTCAGAATACCCTCTACATACTCTTTTATAGTGAGGGATGGTTTCATATTGTGTTATTTATTTTGTTTTTCAATGGCAATATGGTGTTCGCCTGAAAAGGCTCGGGTCATTTATACCAGAGCAATATCAAACTGAACCAGGTCTACAAACTCCTGCACGCGTTCTTCCACATCAGCTTTGCTCAATCCTATTAATCGCTCGGTACCAAATTTCTCAACCGTAAAGCTTGCCATGGCAGATCCGTATATAATAGCGCGTTTCATATTCTCAAACGATATATCATGTGTTTTCGCTAGGTAGCCTATAAAACCACCTGCAAAGCTATCACCTGCACCGGTTGGGTCAAACACATCTTCAAGGGGTAGGGCAGGGGCAAAGAAAACTTCATCCTTATTAAACAACAAAGCGCCGTGCTCTCCCTTTTTTATGATAAGCGTTTTAGGCCCCATTTTTAAAATCTTTTGTGCGGCTTTTACCAAAGAGTATTCTCCAGATAGCTGCCTTGCCTCGCTATCATTAATGGTAAGTACATCTATTTTAGCAATAACCTGTTTTAAATCATCCATGGCAATATCCATCCAAAAATTCATGGTGTCTAATACAATTAATTTCGGACGGGTTTTCAACTGCGCCAATACTTTTAACTGAAGGGAAGGCATTAGATTGCCCAGCATTAAAAACTCGCAGTTTTGGTAAGATGCAGGAACTACCGGGTCAAAATCAGCTAATACGTTAAGTTGCGTATCCAAAGTGTCTCGGTTATTCAAATCGTTATGATACTTACCTGCCCAGAAAAAAGATTTCTCACCTTTTTTAATTTGCAAACCATCTAAATTAACACCTTGTTTTTTTAGGATAGAAAGAAAGTCTTGTGAGAAATCTTCACCTACAACCGACACAATATTAATGTGGTTATAAAAATAAGAAGCCGCCAAACTAATGTAAGAAGCTGCCCCGCCTACAATCTTATCTGTTTTACCAAAAGGGGTCTCAATGGCATCAAAGGCAACAGTACCAATAACTAATAAACTCATATTTTTTTCTGCAAATATATTGGTATTTATTTAACACCTATCCTAAATCCTTTCCACAGGAAAGGACTTGCGAGAGCGTACTACTCCCTTCCCAATGGGAAGGGTTGGGGATGGGTAGGGCGTTCCGGCGGTTACGCCGTCGGGCTTTACGTTGCAAGTCCTCGCCGATTATGGCTGTGGGCTTTCCACTACAATCCCTAACGCGAGCAATAACTTTATTCTTTCATCATCTTTTCTATACGCTGTTCAAGGTCATTTGCTCCTATTTCTTTTGCAAGACTTAAACCACTTTTAAAATATTTTTTAGCTTCCTTTTCATTTTTTAATCCTTTATACATTTTGCCAATATTAGCATAAGTACCTACCATGCTATATTTATCTCCAAGCTGTTCTGATATTTTTAAACCTGCAAAATAGTTTTTCAAAGCTTCATCAGCGTTTCCCTGATAACCATATATGTTTCCTATGTTTCCATAACATGCGGCAACACCCTTTTGATAACCTATTTCTTCATTTATCTTTAATGCAGCTAACTGATTTTTTAAAGCCTCTGTATAATTCCCTTGTCGTTCATAAAGTTCTCCTATGTTTCCATAACATGCAGCTATACCCTGTTTATTACCTAATTCTTCTAATATTTTTAATGCGTCTGAATTGTTTTTAATTGCTTCACCATAATTATGCTGCATTCTTTGAACATTCCCTATTACTATATAGGAAGCGGCTATGCCTTTTTTATTCCCAATCTCTTCGTTTATCTTTAAAGCATCTAATTGACTTTTTATTGATTCAGGATATTTACCTTGATAGAAATAAACAGTGCCAATACAGGTAAGAGCATTTGCAACTCCTGTTTTAAATCCAAGTTTCTCGGCTAAACTTTTTGCGTTGTTAGCATTTTGCAAAGATGCTTCGTAATCTCCTATATGATGTTGCAGCTTACTTAATAAGATAAAATCATTAACTTTATTTGTATCAGGTTTCTCTTTTTTTAATTGTTGTTTTAAAGAGTTTATATCTGCTGTTTGCCCATAGTAGTTAATACTTAACAGAGATATAATTATAATTAAATAGTTTTTCATTTCCCCTCAAATATACAAAAACCTCGCGTCCCTATAATCTAAACGAAAAATCCACATTTCCAAACCCAAAATATTAACCAAAGTTGAAAACTAAATACGCTGCAAGCCTTTGTTGATAGGCTATTTCTTTATACCTTTACTATAACAAACAAGAAGTATAAGGCTCTTTGAACAAAAAAACAACACTTACCGAAACTTGGTAAACACTTTTCAAAACTCTGTAAGCACTTACCGAAACTCTGTAAGCACTTACCGAAACTCTGTAAGCACTTACCGAAATTCCGTAAGCACTTACCAAAACTCTGTAAGCACTTACCGAAATTCCGTAAGCACTTACCAAAACTCCGTAAGCACTTACCGAAAGACTGTAAGTATATATAAGGACAGAAAAATGAAATTAATAACTAAAATATAAACCAATAAAAACAAAATATCATGGGAAACAAGAAGAAGTATACCGACTGGGTTCCGCACCCAATGGTACAGTTTGATTTGTGGCAGTCTAACTTTATGACGGTGTTACAAATTGTGGCAAATTTGGCGCTTATAGGTATTCCTACGGGCGCAAACAGTCAATTAGCAGCCTTGCTGGCACTGCAAGCCACCTATGCCAGCGCTTATGCAGCTGCGCCGCCGCACGGCAACGCCACCAAAAGTGCGCGCAAAACCCGCAATGATGCCCGAAAGGCGTATATTAGCGGCGCGGGTGGCATTAGGAAAACGGTGGCAGAGTACATTCGTAATAATAGTAAAGTAACCAATGCGCTGAAAATAGAACTGGGTCTTATTGTTGCCACGCTTGCACACACGCCTTCTATGCTGCGCGCCGAGGTTGATTATCCTAATGTGCAGGTAAAATCTAACTCTCCGGGCACGGTTACCTTTACTATTCATGATAAGGATAGTCCAAAATCTACCGGCAAACCAGCCGATATACACCATGCGCTGGTAGAGTATATTATACAAGCCGCTAACCTGCCGTTGCCCGCCAGCCCCGATGCGTGCACTAAACATTTTGAGCCTCAAAAAATGATTACCACGCTAAACGTAGGTATGGCAAGCTCGGGTATGCGCCTTTGCGGTTTTGCCTGCTGGGTAGATAACAAAGGGGTGTTGCATTATTTTGGCCCTGTGTTTAGTTGTATTATTACTTAGAGCGTGTCGTCATTGCGAGCGAAGCGCGGCAATCTTATTAATTTAAAAGCCCTTCTCTGAAAAGAGAGGGCTTTTTTGTTTTTGCGTTAGGGAAAAAAATAAAATTTCGTATCTTTAAAATTGGTTATTTGCAAAAATGATAGTAATATTGCAGCCCGTTTGAAAAGAAATGGAACATTCCTTGGTAGCTCAGCTGGTTAGAGCACATGACTGTTAATCATGGGGTCACTGGTTCGAGTCCAGTCCGAGGAGCAAAGAAAGAGGCACTAAAAAGCCTCTTTGTTTTTTGAAATAGATGCGGATGTGGCGTAATGGCAGCCGCGCCAGACTTAGGATCTGGTGCCGAGAGGCGTGGGGGTTCGAGTCCCTTCATCCGCACTTTATTTTGATAGTTGTTGTTCTTCTAAATAACAAAAACCCTTAAAAAAAATGAGCAAGCCCGCTTTTGATGATATATATATGGAGCTTGCCATTAATCTCAGTAAAAGATCGCATTGTGTAAAAGCGCAGGTAGGTGCGGTTCTTACAAAAGATACCCGTATTATTTCTGTGGGGTATAACGGCCCGCCTGCCGGAACGCATAACTGTGATATAGAATGGCCGGAAACAGGCTGCCCAAGAGATAGTAAGAATAGCTGTTCTTTAGCACTTCATGCCGAGCAAAATGCTATATTATATGCTACCAAAAGCAATGTATCATTAGAAGGAAGTACGGTTTATGTAACGCTTGCTCCTTGTATTGCCTGCGCCCGTGTTATATATACGGTTGGTATAAAAAAGGTGATTTATTTAAATTCTTATGCCGAAATGAAAGGTTTGCCAACTGAAGAAGGCGCAGACTTTTTAATGAAATTTGGGGTAGAAGTAATCAGGTATAAATTGCACCATGCGTAAAACTATAATTGCAATAATCTTTGTGTTTGCTATAATGGGAACTAACCATGCAGTGGCACAAGAAGCAACCAAAGAAGGTAAAGAGAATCAAATAGTATCTAATCGCAAGCAGCATAAAGCCGATAGAATTAAAAGAAAAGAAGAGCGCAAACAGAAAAAAGCAGAAGAAAAGGCTATTAAAGAGCATCACAAACGCCTGCAAAGCAAAGCGGTACTAAAGCGCATGAAAAAGAACAAAAAGCGCGATAAACAAAGCAATACCAAAAACGTTAATTAACTAATTTACCTTATTGCTATTTTAAACAAAAAATCTATTCTGAAGTTAAATTTGGGCAAAATAATACCTTTTTCTGCCAAATGACTTTTGGCCAATTTGACCGTATTTTTGTTAAAATCGACCGTTTAAAAAAAAAATCCCACCGTTTATTTAATAATTTACTTTTGGCATTCTAATTTTTGTAATATTGTGCAGAGGTCGTTAATAATTATTAAAAACCGATAAAATTGAAAAAGAACCGATCATTTAACAAGTTCTTAAAATTAAATGAAAATAAATTTTGTGATATTTTAACAGGATGTTACTTTTAGCCCCTCAAAATAAGATTGATATTATATTAAATATAAATAAAGCAATATGAAAAAAGTTTATTTACTGCTTGTAGGGTTTGTTTTTTTAGGCTTTTGCCTAAGCGCACAAAACAACGGAGGTTCTATAAAAGTTACCTTAACCGATAAAGTTAATAAGGAAACCATACCTTTTGCCAACATTGTTGTGTTTTTAGGCAAAACACAGGTTGCAGTGGCTACTACCGATATGGATGGAGTTGCTTATGTTAAAAATATAACTGCAGGAAAATATAATGTTAAGGCGGTTTATGTGGGTTATCAACCACAACAGGTAGAAAATGTACAAGTATTAAATGATAAACCGTCTTATGTGAATATAGCTTTATCTAATGAAGGAGGTGTCAATCTTAACGAAGTAGTAATAACAGAGTATGCTGTTCCTTTAATAGACCCAGATACTAAAAGTGGTGCAGTGGTAGACAGAGAAACTTTTCAGCATGTTGCTGATAAATCTGTAGAAGGTGTAATTGGTATGGCGGCGGGTGTTGTGGTAACTGATAATGGTTCCAGCCAACAAATTCAGGTGCGTGGTGCCCGTTCAAACAGTACTAACTATTTTATAGATGGAGAACGTGCCATTGGTACCCCAAATATGCCTCAGCAAGCAGTGGAGCAGATGAGTATTGTATTAGGTGGGTTACCTGCTCAATATGGTGATATTACCGGTGGTGCTGTTTCTATAACTACGCGTGGTGTCCAACCTAAATTTTTTGGAGGTATAGAGGCCATCTCTTCAGAATTAACAGATCCTTATGGTTATAACTCTTTAGGTTTTAGTATAGGAGGTCCGCTTATAATGAAAAAGGACTCGGCTAACAATAAAAAGCCAATAGTAGGCTTCTTTATAGGTGGTCAAGGGAATTATATTAAAGACCCCCGTCCATGGACAAATGGAATAACACAGGTAAATCAAAGTAAACTAGCTCAATTAGAACAAAATCCTATTCAGTACAACCCATCTAATCAATCTTACTATACATCGGCATCTTTCTTAACTCCAAACGATTTATATACAGCCAAGGTTCGTCCTAATGTAGCAAAAAAGCAAATAGAATTAGCCCCTAAAATTGATATTGCTGTAACACCAAATTTAAAAATAACATTAGGAGGTAACTTTGATTATAATAACTATCACACATTCGTTCAGGAATATTCCCTAATGAATAGTGAGCATAATCCTCAGGTAATAGAAAGAACCATGCGTGGCTATGCACGTTTAGTACAGCAGTTTGGCTCTCAAAATGCTACTGAACAAGAGAAATCACAATCTGTAATTAAAAAAGCCTATTTCACTTTACAGGCAGGATACCAACAATATAAA
This sequence comes from Bacteroidota bacterium, assembly GCA_003153315.1. Classification (GTDB taxonomy): domain Bacteria; phylum Bacteroidota; class Bacteroidia; order B-17B0; family Aurantibacillaceae; genus PALSA-968. The sequence continues at coordinate 74,372 of PLYA01000022.1, read as the reverse complement.
TATACTCAGCAGGATGAACAGTTTAAAAATAATTTTTTTAATTATGGATACGTAGGTCAATTTACAGAATATAGAATGCCTATTTATAAGCAAGATTCTGTAAAAGTACCTAAGGCAGGAGGCGGATATACAAAAGTACAAGCGTATGTTCTTCAGGGTTATCAGGATTCTTTAATTAACTATAAACCTGGTACCCAAAACCCGCTTACGGCCAATTATACCAGTCAGGTAATTAGTGATATCGGTGCGAATAATGTTAGTAATTATGGCCAACTTTTTAATGCACAAGGATTACTTAATGGAACCCCACCTAACAACGTACAAGCCTTATATTATGGTACAGGTAGGTCAACTCCAGAATATTTTTCAAGAGATAATCGTTTATTTAGGGTAACGTCAAACTTTTCTGCAGACATAAAAAACCATGCTTTAATGGTTGGTATAGAGTATGACCAACGTAATGAGGCAGGTTATGATGTGAATGGAAGGGGCTTATATAATCAGGCTCGCCAATTGGCAAATCAGCATACTCAGGCTCTTGATACAAGAGATACAAATGCTGTTTTATATACCCAATCTACATATTCTTCTGCTATAAACCCGGATAATCATCAGCAATATGGAAATTTGAATCAAAATCAAATAATAAATGTAAATGCAGGAGTTCCTATTACAGGAAGTACTTATAATGTTGTTACCTATTCAACTGCAGTTAATCTTTCTTCAATGTCTGTTTTCGCTAAGAATTTTTATGACCAGCAAATGGGCATACATAATAATAATAATGGAGGATATGCTACTTATATTAATGTCGATGCTTATGACCCTTCTCACTTTAATCTTGGGATGTTTGCACCTGATGAATTGTTAAACCAAGGTAATCAATTGGTAACCGCTTACGGTTATGATTATGAAGGACATCGATTAAAAGCCAATTCGGTTAATTTTAGTGACTTTTTAAATAAGTTTCATACAGATAAGTTTGGAGATAAAGTATATGATAGGTTAACAGGTGCTTTTACACCGGTATATATGGCAGGTTATATACAGGATAAGTTTGATTTTAAAGATATTAAATTTAATGTGGGTTTACGTGTTGACAGATACGATGCTAACCAGCAAGTCCTGAAAGATCCCTTTTTATTAAAAGATGCCTATGGCACAGGAGATATTGGTTCTTTATCTGGAAAATATAGCGGTACCATACCATCTAATATACCAAAGGATGCAGTTATCTATGTAGCTGATAATAATGCGCAGGTAAAACAAATTACCGGTTTTCGTACAACTACATCCTCGGGTACTACTACTTGGTATGGGCCCACTGGTAACGTAATATCTGATCCAACGCTTATTTCAGAGGCAAGTGGTGGGCAGGCACAGCCTTGGTTGAAAAATCCTAGCGATAAAAGTCCATATTCTAATTCAGCTTTCACTGCATACAAACCACAAATTAATGTAATGCCCCGTGTAGCCTTCTCTTTTCCTATATCAGATGTTGCAAACTTTTTCGCACATTATGATATCTTAACTGAACGCCCACCTGCTTCACAAAGTGATGGGAATAATGGAGTTCCTTATTCATCACAAAACAGAACAAATCCGCAGGATTATTACTTCCTGTCTTCTAATCAAGGCGCTGTAGTAAATAATGGTAATTTAAAACCACAGCGTGTGGTTGATTATGAATTAGGCTTTAGTCAATTATTAAATGAAAAGAAAAGCGCCTCGCTTAAATTATCAGGTTTTTATCGTGAAATGCGCAATATGGTAGAGATTACCCGTATTAACCAAGCCTATCCTTTATCTTATTTATCTTATGGTAATATAGATTTTGGTACTGTAAAGGGTTTCTCGGCAGAGTTTCAATTACGCCGTACTGCAGGATTTCAATTAAGTGCAAACTATACCCTTCAGTTTGCAGATGGTTCTGGTTCTAATGCAAATAGTGGGTATAATCTTGCAAATAGTAGCCAACCTAACTTACGTGTAATCATGCCTTTGGATTTTGACCAAAGACATTCATTTGTAGCTAATATGGACTATCGTTTTGGAGAAGGAAAAGATTACCGCGGACCACAGTTTACTACTAAAAAAGGAGCAGATAAAGAAAAAAATCATCAGATACTTAAAAATTTAGGGATTAATTTGGTTGGACGTATAAGTTCAGGTCTTCCTTATTCAAGTAGAACTCCTGCTGCATCTGATGAAGAGATTGGTAATAATATTACACAATATCTTGCCGGAACTTTAAATGGTTCTCGATTGCCATGGCAATTTAAATTAGATATGCGTATTGACAAGAACTTTACTTTAGGTAAGGGCAGTTCAGATAATGGAGATAAAACGAAACAATATAACTTGAATGTATATTGTCAGGTACTAAATCTACTGAATACGAAAAATGTAATTGCAGTACATAATTATACAGGAAGCCCTACTGATGACGGTTATCTGGCATCTAACTTTGGTATAAATGAAATAAACCAAAAATATGCACAAAGTTCAGCTTATGGACAAGGGTTTACGACCTTATATAATGCTAAACTTAATAATGGTAGTTACTATGGTATGCCACGTATGATACGTTTGGGTTTGCAATTTGATTTTTAATATTTAAAATATATTAGTTATGAAAAAGGAAGCGTTTAGATTAATCGGAAAAAGGATAAATATGTTTTTATTTATTCTTCTAATGGGCATTGTTATAGACATATCAGCCAAAGAAAATATTCCTGGTACCGGTGGAGGTGGTGGACACAGAAATAACAACAATAATAGTATTATGGCGGGTCAATGTATCGCTGGTATTACGCAACAGGAAATGCTCTTTAATGATGTGCGCACGCGTATTTTAACGGATGGTGATATGTGGTGGGATTTTACAGCCGGAGTAGCGCGATATGAAGTCCCTAAAGGAAGTAATTCTTATGCTCAGTTTGCCGGTTCTTTATGGTTTGGAGGCTATGTAAATGGTCAATTACGTACCGCTTGTATGACATACCGCCAGAATGGTGTTGATTTTTGGCCGGGACCACTAAACCCTGCCGATTTAAGCATAGATGTTTCTACTTGTCAGGCTTACGACAAAGTATGGACATTTAATAGGTCTGATGTAGCAAGTTTTTATTCATATTATAGGGAATATGGTGCTGCGGACCCTAATACGCCTTTATGGATTAAAGATTACCCCGGAAATACATTATATCCAGGATACATGGTAAATATTCCTCTCCCTACCGTTGGTAATGGTTTGGCAGGAGAAGTATCTCCCATGAATTATTTAGCACCTTATGTAGATGCAAATAGTGATGGCATATATAACTATGCAAGCGGAGATTATCCTGCTTATCATTTGCAAACAAATACAATTCCCAGAGGACAATGTGTTCGGTATTTATTTGGAGACCAAACCTTATTTTTTGTGTTTAATGATAATGGTAATGCACATAAAGAAACAGGTAGTGTAAATAGTATTGGGGTAGAAATCAGGGGACAGGCTTTTGAATTTGCTACTAATGACCAATTGAATGACATGACTTTTTATAATTATGAAATTATTAACTGGAGCCATAATACCCTTGACAAAACCTATATCACCATTTGGGATGATTGTGATTTGGGTGATTATCAGGATGATTTTGTAGGTTGTGATGTTTCTCGCGGGCTAGGTTATCAGTATAATGGAGAGAATTATGATTATGATGTTGGTGGGCAAACAGGTTATCATGATAAGTTACCAGCTATTGGGTGTGATTTTTTTCAGGGGCCTTATGCTGACACATCAGATCTCGTTGATAATGATCGTGATGGTTGTATTGATTGTTCATGGTCTCAATGCCCGAATGGATCGTATACCTGTACACCAGCCATACCGGATTATAAACTTCCTGAACAGTGTATTATGTCAAGGTTTACATATTATAATAATTCAGGTTCAACTTCAAATGGGAATCCTAGCCCAACTTCACAAGGATACCCCTATTATTATTTGATGGATGGTCGTTGGGAAAATAACAGTGCTATGACTTATGGTGGATCAGGATTGAGTGGAATTAGTGCGGCAACTCCAACTTGTAATTTTTTATATCCTGGTGTAACAGATCCTCTTGGCTGGGGTTTAGGTTATCATCCTAATGGGTATCGTGCCACAAGTTCCCCAGGAACTCCGGTAAACCCGCCTGGTGGGTCTGGTGCTTTTGGTACAAGCGGATGGACAGAGTATCAGGCAGGCAACCCATTTGGAGACAGGCGATTTTTGCAATCTGCAGGGATATTTACTATGCTACCGGGGTCAGTAAATTATGTTACCTATGGAATACCATTTGTTCGCTCTAACGTAGCTAATTATTTAGCACCTCTTCCTTTATTATTTGCTGCAGATGATAAGGCGCAAGCTTTGTTTGATAATTGCTTTAAAGTATTGGATGGGCCGGATGCGCCTGATTTAGTAATACAGGAACTTGATAAACAATTGTTGTTTACAATTACTAATAATCCATATACAAGCAATAACTATGAGGCCAAACGTTATGCTGATTTCGACCCAAGTATTGTATTACCAAATACCCCTACAGGAGATAATATATATCGTTTTCAGGGTTATATAGTTTATCAGTTGTTAGATAATACAGTTACGTCTACGGAATTATATAATACTAATTTAGCTCGTCCTGTATTTCAATGCGATATTAAAGACGGAGTAAAACAATTAATTAATTATAATTCAGATCCTACTTTAGGGCTTGTTCCACAGTTAATGGTTAGCGGAGCAGATCAGGGTATTCAAAACTCATTTAGTATTACTCAAGATTTGTTTTCAAGTACTTCTGATAATCGGTTGGTTAATTTCAAAAACTACTATTTCATGGCGGTAGCTTATGCCTATAATAATTACCTTACATATGTACCTAATGTCCCACCTACTACAAATGGAAACACAACTACCGATCCTAAGTCGGGTGATTATAATGGACAGCAGAAACCTTTTTTACAAGGCAGAAACAACGTGCATTATACAACAGCTATACCGCATAGTCCTGCCCCAGAAGCTTATGGGACTGTAATGAATTCTGCATATGGAAATGGGCCTGCTATAACACGTATAGAAGGGCAGGGTAATGGAGGTTATGTGCTTGATTTAATGGATCAATCGGTAAGTGATATATTAAACCCGGCTAACAATAGTCGTGCACAACAAATTACGTATGCGCCCGGTAGTGCGCCTATACTTGTAAAAGTTATAGACCCATTGCGTGTTGTTAAGGGAAATTTTACAGTTAAATTAGTTACTGCTACTCAACAAACAAGTGGCAGTGGCATATCATGGTATTATAATGGAAACCCTCCCATTCCCAGTCCTGCTTCTTTAGATACAGGAAGACTTAAAAATATACCTACCATAAAGTGGTTTATGACAGGAACTTATACTGATATAAGTGGTAATAGTGTAACTAAAACATGGTTATCGGATGAAGGATTAAGTGTGGCTCAGGAAAAGATTATTACAGGTTTAAATAATGAGTCCTTAGGCTTCTCAGTTACGATTAAACAGTGTAGCGATCCTCAACTTACCGCAAGAAATGTTGCGCCTAATCTTTATGCCGGTTCAACGGTACCAGGAGATTTACTGCAATCTACTTTAACCTTTGCCGGTAGTTCTTGGCTAAGTGGTGTGGCAGATGTTGATGGAAGCAATACAGACTGGATATTAGCTGGTAATAATTATAATACGACAATAACTCCAAATGATATTTATGGACAAATACCCCCCCCTCCCCTTAGTGGTAAACAACCAGTAAATATATTTGCAGATCCGGGTCAGGTATGGGAAAGTGTTATAGGCGGTACATGGGCTCCTTTTAGGATGGTTAACTACCAGGGTATTTATCCGGGTTATAATACCCCTAACGGAAGCGCTAATTCAAACCAAACATTAAATAATTCTGAGCACTGGGCTGATACCCGTTTATTAAGCAGTGTAGATATTGTATTTACAAGCAATACCAATAATTGGACACGCTGCCCTGTTATAGATATGAACCCTGCTGATGACCCACATTCAGGAAGTAATAGTACTAATCAGATACCTTATAAATGGCAATTGCGCAGAGCCCCATCTGTTGATAAAAATGGACATCCCTATGCAGTTGGACAATCTCCCGATTATGATAGCAGCATGAGCTGGTTTCCGGGATATGCCATTAATGTGGAAACAGGAGAGCGCTTGAATATTATTTTTGGTGAAAACTCAGCAGATCCTGCAAATAATGGAAATGATATGATGTGGAATCCAACCAATATTGTTGGGCCTGCTGCACCAGCTACCCCGGTAAATGGTGGCATGCACTATGTATTTGTTTTGGGGCATAATGGGGATGGTAATTTTACCATAGGTTCTGAAACTGTTCCCAGCGATGTAAGGCGTTATGATGCAGGGCAAAGTGCTTACCAAATGCTAAGAGGGCCTGCTTCTTGGCCCGGAAGAGATTATAGTGCATACACCGCTGCACAAAAGTCTAATAAATGGAGTTTATTAGCCGAACTATTTAAAGATATTATGTGGTGCAGTATGCCTTTATCGTCTGTAAATTTTGTAAATCCTCAAAATATACCCGGAGATGCTAAAGTAAGAATACGTGTGCCGAAACCTTTTAGATATGCTTCATCAACGGTAACATCGCCGGCAAATACCAGCTTAACTATTCCGTCGACTTCATCGTTATTATATACATATGGCACATATTCTATGACTGCACTAAGTAGCGACCTTGCTGTAAATGCCCCTTCCGATTTGGTTGCTAAACCGCAAAATGGTAATTTCCCTATGTACAATTTTAATACAAACAGTTTAGCGGCAAGTACTTACCAGTTGGGTACTGCACAGGCTGCATTGGCTAAAATTAATATTGTACCTAATCCATATTATGCACATAGTGCCTATGAGCAAACACGTATTGATCTTGAAGTAAAGATTATTAACCTGCCTGTTAAGTGTACTATAAAAATATATACACTTGCCGGAACGTTAGTAAGAACCCTAAATAAGGATAATAGTGATACATATATAACCTGGGATTTGCATAATGGTTCGAACGTACAGGTTGCCAGTGGCTTATATATACTTCATATTGACGCGCCTGGTATAGGAGAAAGAATTCTTAAATGGTTTGGTGTAATGCGCCCATATGATTTACAATCCTTTTAAAGTTTAATTATTAATTATAGAAAAATGAAGCTAAGAAATATAATATCAAGCACCTTATTAACAGCTATACTTATATGCTCAATAAATTCTTATGCAGGTAACCCTGAACGGGTAGGTTCTGCCGGTGCGCAAGAGTTGCTGATAAACCCTTATGCAAGCTCAAGTGGGTGGGGTGGGGCAAACTCGGCAAATGCACATGGTTTAGAAGCTGCTTTTTTAAATGTGGCAGGTTTAGCCTATACTGATAAAACAGAGGTTCTTTTTAGCCGTACAAATTGGTTAGGTGGTGCGGGTATATATGTCAATAACTTTGGTTTTTCTCAACATGTAGGTGAGACGGGTGTTATAGGCTTAAATGTAATGGCTTTAAATGCAGGAACAATCCCTATTACTACGGTGGATAATCCGGAAGGTGGCATTGGAACGTTTAACCCCCAGTTTATTAATATAGGCTTATCATATGCAAAGCGCTTTTCTGATAATATATTTGGCGGAGGTACCATTCGTCTTATACAGGAACAAATTGCCAGTGTTCATGCAACAGGTATATGCATTGATGCCGGTGTTCAATATCATACGGGTAAGTATGACCAGGTACATTTTGGTATAGCGTTGCGTAATGTAGGTCCTACCATGAGTTTTAGCGGAGATGGTTTGGCTTTTCAATCAGATATATTAAATGGAAACCAATACAATAATTCTGTAAACGGATATACGGCATCCTTTCAAAACCACTCAGCTCAATTTGAGTTACCTTCTTTATTAAACATTGGTATGTCTTATGATTTTTATTTAACCAAAGATACCGCGGGTTTGAAAAAAGATCATAGACTAACTGTTGCAGCTAATTTTACCTCCAACTCATTTACCAACGACCAGTATATACTTGGTGTGGAATATGGCTTTAAAAAATACTTTATGGTTAGAGGGGGGTATATGTATGAAAAAGGCATAAACTCATCAACTACACAAACTGCTTTTACAGGCCCTAGTTGTGGTGCTACCATGCAATTGCCTTTTGGTAAAACTAAAAGATCAACTTTTGCTATTGATTATTCATACAGGGCTACCAATCCATTTTCTGGGGTAAATACTTTCGGATTTAGAGTAAATTTGTAAACACAACTTTTTTTAGTAAATTTGTACTACCGAAGCCCGTCCCGAAATGACGGGTTTCTATATTTAAAAACACTAGAACACATGTCAGATACACAATCAATATCCTACTTTACTGCGGAAGGATTAAAAAAACTGAAAGACGAACTTCATTTTTTGAAGACCAAAGAACGCATAAGCATTACCAATCAAATTGCCGAAGCCCGCGATAAAGGCGATTTAAGCGAGAATGCAGAATATGATGCCGCCCGAGAGGCACAAGGTATGTTGGAAGCCCGCATAGCCAAACTGGAAGATACCTTATCTAACGCACGCTTAATAGATAGCTCTACAATTGATACTTCAAAGGTCTCTATACTTACCAAAGTTAAAATTAAGAATATTAAGACCAAACAAGTAGTTCAATATACTTTGGTTACCCAAAGCGAGGCAAATCTAAAGGAAGGTAAAATATCCATAGATTCTCCTATTGGCAAAGGTTTGATGGGTAAAAAAGTAGGCGATAAGGTAGATATTACCGTGCCTGCCGGTGTAATTCCTTTTGAGGTTATTGAAATTAGCATTTAATAGGTAATATTCTGCAAACATGCAGCAACTTTCTGCCTATAGGCAGAAGTAAATTGCATACAGGCAAGAGTAACGAGCGAACACGTAGCAAGTTTCTGCCTATAGGCAGAGATAAACTGCAAGTACGCAGCAACAGATTGCAGCTTCGCAGAAGCTGAGTGCGAACACGCAGGAGTAACGAGCGAACACGCAGCGATAAACTGCAGCTTCGCAGAAACTTGCTGCGAGTATGCACAAACTTAAAGCGGACACTCAGCTTTTACCTTTTTAATGCTTATCTGTTTCTTTTAAGGCTTTTGTTTTACCTTTGTTTTTATAAGACCAAAATAATTTTATGCCAAGCATATTTTCTAAAATAATTGCAGGACAAATACCCTGCTATAAAGTAGCCGAAAACGCAAACTGTTTTGCCTTTTTGGATATTAATCCACTGATGGAAGGGCATACCCTGGTAGTTCCTAAAAAAGAGCTGGATGAGTTATTTGAGATGGATGATGAAACCTATCATCAATTAATGCAATTTACCAAACAGGTTGCCAAAGCCATTAAACAAGCTGTGCTCTGCAAGCGGGTAACATCGCTTGTGTTAGGTTTTGAAGTGCCTCATGCGCATGTACATTTAATCCCTGCACATCATGAAAGAGAAATTAATTTTGCTAACCCAAAAAAGCACTTTACTAAAGAAGAGTTTGAAGCAACGGCTAAAAAAATAGCTCAATCGTTTGATACCTTGTTTAAGGTTTCTTCCTGAGAAGCCGGTGGGGTAATAGTTTCTAAGCTTTTTTCGTGTGCAAAAAATTTCTTCTGAAACAATAGTATAATAACCACTCCGGTAGATATAGCGCCGTCTGCCAAATTGCATATAGGCCTGAAAAACATATAATCTTCGCCACCCCATATAGGCAACCATTTAGGAAAATAACCTTCTGTAATAGGAAAATAAAGCATATCAACCACCCTGCCATGCAAAAAGCCTGCATAACCTCCTTCGGCAGGCATAAACTTAGCAGGCTCAATATAACTTTCGTTAAAAAACATGCCATAAAACATACTGTCTAAAATATTGCCCACGGCACCCGCAAAAATAAAAGCAATGGCAGCTATATAGCCAGGGTGAAACTTTTTTGTAATAATTTGCCTTAAATAATAAACACCAAAAATGGCAGCACAAATCCTGAAAATGCTTAGTAATAACTTGCCAAAAGAACCTCCGAATTCAAGACCAAAAGCCATACCTGGGTTTTCGGTAAAATGAATTTTAAACCAGGGAAAAAAAGTATATTCCTCACCCAAAACAAAATGTGTTTTAACGTAAATCTTAATTAGTTGATCTGCCAATAGCACACCAAAAATAACACAAAGGGCAATTTTTAATTGTTTGCTCATAATCAGGGCAAATATACTACTTTCGGCAAACAGGCAATATCAGCAGCTAATAATGCAGATATTTTTTGTGGAGGTAGTTACTTTAAATCGGTCATCAATACGTTTGCCCACCAGCCAAACAATATCACTTTTAGAGCGTAGTATCCATTGGTTTTGTTTATCAAAAAGAGAGGCTTTCTCAGCCGTAAAAAAATCACTTAGCTTTTTAAACCCCTTCATGCCAAGTGGTATAAATCTATCACCCTGTTGCCATTTATTTAGGGTTAAAGGAAAGGTAATTTTATCCGCATCAATAAAGGCTTTGTTAGAGGTGAAATCTTTACTTGGAATAGATTTGATATTACCTTTTAGAAATGTAATCTTTAATTTAACAGGATGCTTAATTTCCTTATCTCTTTCTTTAATAATAAAATCTGATGAGACATAATCCGCTTCTTTTTGTTTAATAATTAAAAAGCTTCTGTCTTTAATAAGAGTATGTGTATGGCTTATAAATGTCTTTCCCGATTGGGCTTGCAGCGAATTGTAAACATCGTTTGCCTGCGATGAATTAAAGCCAAAATCATTTATCAGTTCAAATAAAATAAGCTTGGAGGCTGTTGTTTTATTTAATTTATCAATACTAATCTTTAAAGCATCTCCATCTTTAACAAGCAATTTCTTTCTTTGCTTTTTAACCTCTTTAATAAGGATAAGATTGGTTTGCTGCAAAACTTCTATCTCATTCGTTAGTGTTTGTTCAAACGAAGGATTTAGTTTTTTAAATGCCGGAATGATATGTAAACGCAGGTAATTACGCAAATACTTATCTTCCCTGTTACTGCTATCTTCTCTAAACGCAATTTTGTTCTTTTTTATATATGTATCTATTTCTGCCCGCGTAGCAAATAAAAGCGGACGAATAACTTTACCTTGTTTAGGAAGAATAGCTTTTAATCCATTAGTGCCGCTGCCACGCAGCAGATTAATAAAAAAAGTTTCTATGTTATCGTTTGCATGATGTGCGGTAAGTAAATAATCAAAATCATGCTCTGCAATCAATTCATTAAACCAGGTATAACGCAATTCCCGTGCTGCCATTTGTATAGAAATACCTTTTTTATTTGCGTAAGTATTGGTATTAAATTTAGTATGAAAACAGACTATCTTATTCTTTTTGCAATAGTCTATCATAAATTTTTCATCGGCATCAGCTTCTTTACCCCTTAAATTAAAATTACAATGTGCCACACTAAAGGAATATTCCGTCTCTTGTAATAAACTGCATAATGCCATAGAGTCTTTACCGCCACTAACTGCTACTAACAATTTGTTTTTTTTGTTAAACAATAGCTGTTTGTTAATGTATGAGTTAAATGCCTCGGTCATTTCTGTTTGAAAACATACAAATATAGGTTCAGTAACCATTTCATCTAATAAATAATGGTTTTTATAATTAACATCATACAATTTATATGAATTATACCAATTACATTAAAATATTTCTAAATTTGCGTGGTATTGAACCAGATTGATATGACTATAAAAAAACTAATTCTTGTAGCAGGTACTATAACTATTTTGCTTTCCTCTTGTGGAGGAGATAATAAGCAACATCAAACTTCAGAAGGTAAAGGCGGGGTATATTACGGTGGTGTATTCCGTATGAATGAACTGGAAGATTTTAAAAACCTATATCCATTGGCTATAGTTGATGTAATTTCATGGCGTATATCTACACAGGTTTATGAAGGATTAGTGAAATTTAATCAGGCAGATTTATCCAACATTCCTTCTTTGGCTTATCGTTGGGAGACCAGTCCAGATGCTACTATATGGACTTTCCATCTTAGAAAAGGGGTAAAGTTTCATGACGATCCTTGTTTTTCTGATGGAAGAGGGCGTGAAATGAATGCTAATGATGTAAAGTTTTGTTTTGATAAATTATGCGAAGCCAGTGCAACTAATGCTGCTTTTGATGTTACCTTTAAAGGTAAAGTAAAAGGTGCTGATGAATATTTTGAAGCCAGCAAAAGTGGTAAAATAACAGAAGGCGGCGTACCGGGTGTTAAAGCCCTTAACGATTCAACTATTGAAATTACCTTAAATTACCCCTTTTCAGGGTTCTTAAATATACTGGCACATTCGGGTTGTTTTATCTATCCCAAAGAAGCCCTTGATAAATATGGAATTGATATGCGCACAAAATGCGTAGGTACTGGTCCGTTTAACGTAAAAACTATTAAGGAAGGTGAAACCGTTATTTTAGAAAAAAATAAAAACTACTGGGATATGGATAAAGACGGTAATCGTTTGCCGTATATGGATGCCGTTAAAGTATCCTTTATAAAAGAAAAAAAAGCAGAAATGCTGGAGTTTCAACGTGGCAATTTAGATATGGTATATCGTATTCCAATTGAAATGTATAAAGAAATTATGGGAAGTTATGACAATGCAAATGCCCGAAAAAATGATTTTGAAATACAGAATGTCCCATCTCTATCAACCCATATATATGGTATGTTAAATACCGGGAATATTTTTAATAAAAAAGAAGTTCGTTTAGCATTTAACTACGCTATAGACAGAAATAAAATAGTGGATTATATCCTGCAAGGAGAAGGAATACCCGGTACTTATGGGATTGTTCCGCCTGCAGAAACATTTAAGAAATTAGGATACGATTTTTCTAAAATAAAAGGATATGAATTAGATATTGAAAAGGCCAAAGAATATCTAAAGCAAGCCGGATATCCTAATGGTAAGGGTTTTCCTAAGCTTGTTTTAACAATTAATTCAGGTGGAGGAGAGCGTAATGGGCAAATAGCAGAAACTGTTCAAAAAATGCTAAAAGAAAACTTAGGTGTAGAAGTAAATATAAACGTGATACCTTTTGCTGAGCAAATCGATGCTTATGAATCTGGTAAATTAGAATTTTTTCGCTGTGCTTGGGTAGCAGATTACCCAGATCCGGAAACCTTTTTAACCTTGTTCTATAGCAAACATATCCCGACTAATCCTTCAGATAAATCATTTATTAACTGGCAACGTTATAGAAATCCAAGATTTGACTCTTTGTTTGCAGCTGGTTTAAAAGAACAAGATACTAAAAAAAGAATGGAATTATATATGAAAGCTGACCAGCTATTAATAGATGATGGTGCCATTATGCCTATTTTTTATGATGAAAATGACAGATTGGTTCAGAAAAATATTCGCAACTTCCCTGCAAATGCTATGGAATATAGAGATTTGGAAAGAGTTTATATTATTCCTAAAGGCAAAGATTCAGATAAAAAATAAGTACGAGGCTTTAAATAGCTATCTCATTAGCAAAAGCTACCTCAAAAAGGTGGCTTTTTTGTTGTAATAATAATAGATTATTTCTTTAGTCCAAATGTACCTGATACGGGTTATTTGTTAGTTGTTTTAACTTTGAACACCCCGCCTATAAACCCAATACCATAAGATAAATGTAGTGTGGGGTAAATTACCATAATGGCAAGCATTTCTTTAAAAGATTTTTTAGAACGGAAGGTAAAGAATAAATCTCCCAATAGGTATATAAAAAGTGGAATTAAGCCAAAATAAAAAGGAATTATAAAATAAACGGGCGTAGTTAGTAGGTATACTACAAACATAGCGGGAATAAGATGCCTTATGCTTACCGCCGATTTAATTTTATGCAACACAAGCGGCTTGTATAAACCATACTGGTAATATTGCTTAAATAATAAATTAAACGTTTTGCGCGGATGGTAATACAGTTTTATATCAGGGTGTTGATATATTTTAAAACCTAAACTTTTGGCACGGTAATGAAATTCATCATCCTGATTGCGCTTAAATGCCACATCAAATAAGCCTGTAGTTTTAAAGATAGATTTTTTCCAGGCACCTAAATACACACTATCTGTATAACCTTCATAATCTTCAAAATGAAAAGAGCTATTGCCTATGCCAAAAGTAGTACAGGTAGCATAACCGATAGCATTTTGCACGGTATTACCTTTTGCAATGCGCATAGGGCCCCCCACAATATCCGCATCAGTATTTTTAAATACCTCTAATACCTTCTCAAAATAATCGGTGCTATAATCAGTATGTGCATCTAAACGAATAATAATATCTCCTTTGGCTGCTTCTATAGCTTTGTTCAGCGCATAAGGCACAATACGTTGGGGGTTATTAAGTAAATAAATACCTGCATGTTGCGCCATATATTGTTTAATAATAGTGCAGGTATCATCCTTTGAATTACCGTCTACCAATAATAACTCCTTCTCAGCAGGCAATGCATCGATATAAAAATCGAGCAGCTTTTTAATGTAAGCGCTTTCATTATATATGGGGCAAATAACACTTATCATTTATAGGATAATACTTAACTAAGCTTACAAAAGTAAGAGGCTTTTGTTACTATAAGAAGAAATAAATTTATAATACCTTTGCACCTTAATTATTTAAAAAGATGACTATACACAAAGAAGGATATCCCACCATTGCAATTGCAGTTGTTTTTTCGCTCATACTAATAAGCATTGCCTCTTACTTTTTTCCTGAAAGTAATGTGGCAAAATATACTGCCTTTGGTATTAGTGCAGTTGTTTTAATAATTGTTTTGCAGTTTTTTAGAAGCCCTTCTCGCAACTGGACTAAAGACGATAGTTTAGTTATTTGCCCTGCTGATGGAAAGGTAGTTGTTATTGAAGAAACCGAAGAACCCGAATACTTTAAAGATAAACGCCTGCAGGTTTCCATATTTATGTCGCCAATTAATGTGCATGTAAATCGTTACCCCATAAGTGGAGTAGTAAAGTTAGCCAAACACCATCATGGTACATACTTAGCGGCCTGGCACCCAAAATCGTCTACCGAAAATGAACGTACCACCATTGTAGTTGAAACAAAAAAAGGCACACAAATATTGTTCAGGCAAATTGCCGGAGCCTTAGCACGCCGTATAGTAATGTATAGCAAAGAGGGTGATGTGGCAGAACAAAGCGAACAATTTGGCTTTATTAAATTTGGTAGCCGGGTAGATATTTTTTTACCTCTCGGTACTAAAGTAAAGGTAGAACTAAATCAAGTGGTTAAAGGAGGTATTACAGTTATTTGCTAAGGGGTGTAATGAAATATCTTAAGCTTAGCATCCTTTCTATTTTTGTTGCCTTTATGTTTGTTGAAACTATGTTTGCACAAACAAATGGAGATAGTATTTATAAACGCATTCATACAAACTATATTCGTCCTAATTCAAATTATATTGCCCTATCTATAGGAGTAGGTATCCCTCATGGAAATTATGCTCTTTATGATTTAACGAATACGGCAGCCGGTTTTGCAAAACCGGGATTTAATGCCGGAATTTCTTTGGCGAAAGTTCTTTGGCGAAGGATGGGTGTTTCTTTGATGTATAGATATCAAAATAATAAAATTGATGAGGCAGATATTTTAAGTCAAACAACATCTAAATATCCTAATATTAATTGGAGCATAACAACTACCCCTTGGAGAGTTAATACTTTTATGCTTGGGTATTATAGCTCATATCCTTTGGATAATGCCAACAAAGTATTTTTAGACCTTAAATTTATGATAGGAGCAGTAAGGGTAAATTCTCCTGAGCTTGATCTTACAGGTAGTCAAAGTGGGGTTACAGTTACTGCTAACCAGGGGATAAGTACTGCAGTTGCTTTTGCTTATAGCGCAGGCATTGGTTTTAAATTTGATGTTGATAAAGATATATGCATTCTATTGCACGCTGATTATTTACAAGCAAACTCTCAATTTATGAACGTGCCTATTACAAGTAACACTGGAAGTTCTACTACGCAAACATTTACTCAAAACATAAACATCATTAGTATTAGTACAGGTGTTGCCTTTAAAATCAATTAGTTTCTAATTAAACAACAGCCAAGTTAACCCGCATTTAATACTGCGGTCGGGCATGGGATAATTGGGTGTAAGTACATAATTTCCCCCCATAAAACCTTGATTAACATGTTGCGCCATTACAAAAAACCTAACCGGGTATATCTCGGCGCTAATAAAGAAATCTATAAACACATAGTTGCCACAGGTGGTTTCGTTCTGCAAATAAAACTGATTGGTAGCAGGCATATAGGCATTAGCCTTAAAGGCAGAAAAATATCTTGCCTGAAACCCAACCTGTAACCATAAGTTATTTTCAAAGAGTTTACTCTCATAATAAAGTTGATGCGTGGTAACCCAGGTTGGTAAGCGAATAATATTGGTGTCTTTTGTAAATTGATAACTGATATTATTGTTAAAATGAATATGAGCTAACTTTAAATCTTTTCCGGCAAACAAACGAGTAATGTTGGTGCTCCCTTTATATTGTTGGGGCAATGCATCAGTATTGCAATAAATTTGGTTCTGTTGCCACTGAGCAAAAACTCCTGCATAAAATTTATACTTTTTGTTGGTAATGGAAGCCTTTATGTTTTGTGTTTGGATTGTAGAGAAGTCATTATGCCAAAAGAAACGGTTACCGTTATAAAACAAGAGATTAAAATCGGGTAAACGGTTTTGGTATTGAGCAGCGGCATCCATGTAAAAACCATTCTTTATGATATAATGATATTTGGCATCTAACTCATAATTAGCCTTGTTAAACCCGTTTAAAACATACTCTCCGGTAGAGCTGAGTCGGTGGTTCTTTATTTTTAAAGTAAAGCCTGCCCTAACAACATGGTTAAACCCAATGGTATCTAAAGTATGCTGATGGTATTTAATGGCTTCTAGCCTATAACCTCCATAAAAAATGAAATTGTTGTTGGCAGTTCTTAGTTTATACAACAAACTGTTAGAAAAAATACGGGAGCCGGTAGAATCATGACTACCCTGACCGGCATAACTATATAATTGATTTTTAAATTGAGAGGTAGTATCCGTATTCCCATCTACATACAAAAAGTAATTGCTTTGGTAATTGGTTTCATAAACCAAATAATGAGATGTTTTATAAGGAATGGCTTCATAAGTAGTATCTCCTTTTTCGCCTAGTATCATTTTAGAAGTATCTCCTTTGTTTAGGCGGAAGAAGGTGCTGAAAGATATACTGGATGTTTTAATATTTTGTTTTGCAGTGCCTGAAGTAAATAGAGGATCAAAAGGGTATATATTTTTAGGTTGAAAGATGTAAGCTGGGCTTTTTAAACTATCTGCATTAACACCTCCGTTTAATTGATACTTTAACTTATTAAAGAGATAGTAGAAGTTATATCCCCATCTGCCATTTGTAGTTTTATAATTAGAAGAACCAACAAAATTAGTAGTTAAACTTTGTTGCTGCTGATAAAAACCTAAGCATGAATAACGGTTAAAGAGTAAACTAAAATTTATCTTTTTAAATGTTTGAGAATGCATTATCTTAAAAAACTGCTCTTGCTTTTGTCCCATAGCAGCAGTTATTTTAGTATATACTTTATAAGTACTAAAATTAAGAGGGTCGTCTTCGGTAATTAAATCATTGCGGTTGTTTAGCTTATTCCAATTAAAAAAAGTAGAAGTACCCCGTTCCTGCCTATCGGCTATAAGCGAGTAGGAGGGAAGCCCCATGTTGCCCAGCACCCCTGTTTGATAATAATTGTGTGTATTATCAAGCACGGTGTCTATTCCTTTAGAGTTATTTGTTAAACCCAAAAGGTTTTGAGTACGTGTTGACGATAGAAAATAAGTAGAATCAGGCTTTTTTTGAGCCTGAGCAAATAAGGTAATTAAGAAAAGAGTTAAACACCAAAAGTGCCTTGACATAAATGAATTATCAGGACGCTAAATTAGAACTTTTCAAAGAAATGCTCCTCTACATCAAAAGTAGATTTTGAGCCAACTAACTCAAACTCATTATGCAGCCATCTATCAGCTGTTTCGCGCCCTTTTTGTTTTAGTTGCAGTAGAAAATCCCAGGAAGTATTCATTTTGCTGGAGTAGTGCATTTGCCCTAAAGTATCGTATCCCGAAATGGTGTGTATAAATATCTCGCGGTTTACTTTATCATCTGTTTTTAAGATGCCATTGCGCAATAACTCATTACGGTAGTGAATCAGCTTCATCTCATTTATTAATGAGCTGTTAAAGCTTATTTCATTCACCCTGTCAGTAATATCACGGGCAGAGGTAGGTACAGATTTTATGTTGATGGAGTTAATCTTAATCAACACAATATCATGCAGGTTGGTATTGGTTATCAGAGGAAAGATAGGAGGGTTACCCATATATCCGCCATCCCAATAAAACTCACCATTTATTTCTACCGCCTGAAACAAGAGTGGTAAACAGGCAGAAGCCATTACGGCATCTACCGTAATTTCGTGATTGGAAAATATTTTAGCGCGGTTTGTTTTAACGTTCGTAGCACAAATAAATACTTTCTTGTCTTTGTATCTATGCAGGTCTTCAAAATCAACCAAATCTTCCATAATGCCACGAAGCGGATTATAGTTTAACGGGTTGAAATGGTAAGGCGACATATACTGAGACATGGCATTAAACATAATATACCCCGGTGAGTTATAAATATCGCCGTTGCTCCAGTATTTGTCTATAAAAGAGGGTTTAAAACCTCCTGAGTTTGATAGCTTCTTCCATAATATTTCAAGAAGTTCTTTAGCCTTTGTTGGTCCACCCTTATGCAAACCGTATGCGCAAACTACCGCGTTTATGGCTCCGGCGCTGGTGCCACACATGGCATCGGCAACAATGGTTTCTTCTTCTAAAAGGCGGTCTAATACGCCCCAGGTAAAGGCTCCGTGTGCACCACCACCCTGTAGGGCAACTGCTACGTGTTTTTTCTTATTTGTTTCGTTCAAAGTGAGCCAAAAGTAACAAAATACTATGATGTTTGGGTTTTATTGGTCTATATGCTTAGGGGCTTGGTCTAAAAAGGCAGCCTTTTAACGCACTATAACCACCCTTTTGTTGGCCACGCCTTCTTTACCGGTAATGCTGATGTTATACACACCCTCACCAATATCTCCTATGCTTAATGTTACATGTTCGGTATTGAATGGAAATTGCTTTATAGTATTACCCAACATATCCGTTACAGTAATTTCTGCATTTGTACTGTTACCTGAAAATGATACCTGAATATTGTTTGAAGCAGGGTTTGGGTAAACGGTTACCTGCTCATTAGTATTTGTAAAAGCTTCTATGCCTGTTGTATGTCCTATATGTGTAACCATTCTTACACAATTATTCCAGTAATCAGCAATATATAAGTTTCCTGTCCCATCAACAGTAACTCCCATTGGGGCATATAACTCTGCTAAAGTTGCTTGCCCACCGTCACCACTATATCCACCGTTACCTGTGCCTGCATTAAATCCATCTCCAGCTACTGTAGTTATAATACCAGTTGAATCGACCATTCGGATCACATTATTTTGTATATCTGCAATATATAAATTTCCAATTGCATCAAAAGCTATACCTCTTGTTTCATATAATTCTGCAGAAATAGCCGATCCTCCATCTCCACTGTAACCAGCTATACCATTACCTACTATAGTAATAATAATACCCGCAGAGTTTATCTTACGTACTCTATTATTTTTACTGTCAGATATACATAAGTTACCAATTTCATCAAACGCAATACCTGAAGGGTAATATAATTCTGCGTTAGTAGCTTGTCCGCCATCTCCACTAAAACCTTGGGAACCATTTCCTGCAACGGTATTTATAATACCTAGAGAATTTACTTTACGAACCCTATTATTAGCATAATCAGAAAAATACAAATTACCCACGTTATCAATAGCAACTTTATCTGGTAAATATAATGCTGCATTTGTGGCTTGCCCACCATCACCACTAAAACCACCTGAACTTGAACCAGCATTATAGCCATTACCAGCTATTGTAGTTATAATACCTAAAGTGTTAATCTTCCTTATTAGATTATTTGTGTTATCAGCGAAATACAAATTACCCAAAATATCAATAACTATACCATCAGGGTTATTTAACTTTGCTGCAGTAGCCTGTCCTCCATCTCCGCAGGGATCAATCCCACAACTTCCCCCTCCTGCTATTGTTGTTATTATTCCATTAGTATTTACCTTCCGTATAACATCATTAAAAGTATCAGCTATATATAAGTTTCCTACTCCATCAATAGCAATTCCCATAGGAGCATTTAACCCAGCAGCAGTAGCTTGTCCCCCATCACCACTGTAACTACCATTACCTGAGCTCACTCCAATAGTATCTCCCGCAACGGTGGTTATTATTTGGGCATTCGCATTTAAAGCAAAAACACTTAAAAATAGGCTTATATATATATAGCGCATGCTATTGAGTTTAAAACAAAGGTAGCAAAAGTGTTAATATTACCTGCTAAAACCATTTTCTTATATGTCAATGCGATAAAATCAACTGTAAACGCAAAAAAATCAACTGTAAACGGGAAAAAATTAACTGTAAATGTTAAAAAATCAACTGTAAACAGGAAAAAATCAATTGTAGATGAGGTAAAATCAATTGTAAACGCGATAAAATCAATTGTAAGTGAGGTAAAATCAACTGTCAATGATAAAAAATCAACTGTAGATAACAAAAAATGGAATGTAATCGGTAAAAAATCGTTTGTGTATGCCTAATTCTTGCAGGTAGATAAGTAATTATTTCATGTAAATCCAACAAAAAAGCCCCTTAATTGCTTAAGAGGCCTCTTTGCTAACCACTGGTTATTAACCAAACAACCAACTAAACTTTCTTTCTGTCTAAATCTACCACTATTGGGGTTGAGATACATAGTGATGAGTAGGTACCAATTACACGGCCAATTAACAAGGCAAATATAAAGCCACGGATAGCGTCTCCACCAAAGATGAAGATAACCAATAGCACAAAGAATACAGTTAATGAGGTTAATATAGTACGGCTCAGGGTGCTGTTTAAGGCAAAGTTTATCAGCTTGTTGCGTTCTTCGCCATGAGCATCTGTTTTACCCGAATCGGCAAGTCTTTCGCGTATCCTGTCGAACACAACCACCGTTTCTGTCATGGTATAACCCATAACGGTTAAGATAGCCGCAATGAAATCCTGCCCAATCTCTAAAGAGAAAGGAAGTATTTTATCTAAAATAGTGTAGAATGATAATACAATAAGCACATCATGGAACAAGGCCACAACCGCACCCATACCATATTGCCATTTTTTAAAGCGGACAATGATATAGATAAACATCACCACGCAAGAGAATAGGATAGCACCATAAGCGCTATACAAAATATCAGTCGCAATGGTTGGTCCTACTTTTTGAGAGCTTAGAACCTCATATTTAGCACCCAAAGAGCCTAAGCCTTTTTCCAAGCCTTGTTTTACTTCTTCATCTACGTTTACATCATTTTCTTTAATGCGGTAAGAAGAAGTAATCTTTAGTTTGCTCGAACTTCCTGATGTTTTAACTTCAGGGGCTTCTCCGCCAAAGTTAACAGCCAATGCCTTCTTCACATCTTCAGTATTCATGCCTTTTTCAAAGCCTACTAAATAGGTACGGCCACCTTTGAAATCAACGCCAAGGTTAAAGCCACCGTTTTTAAAGTAGAATACTACACCCAACGCAATTACAATAGCAGAGATGGTATAGTATATCTTTCTTTTACCCACAAAATCGAAATGCAGATTCTTGAAGGCATTACGGGTCATGTTATTATCAAAGGAGATTTCTTGTTTGCGGTTAATCATAAAATCAAACAACACACGAGACAGAACCACAGCAGCAAATAAAGAAGAAAGGATACCGATACATAATGTGGTAGCAAAACCTTGAACCGGACCATTACCAAATACATAAAGGATAACACCCAATATTAATAGCGTTACGTTACTGTCTATAATGGTTGGCATGGCATGCTTAAAGCCCTCTTTGATAGCTTGCGCTGTTGATTTACCTAGCGCCAGTTCCTCACGGATACGCTCGAAGATTAAGATGTTGGCATCCACAGACAGACCAATGGTTAATACGATACCTGCTATACCGGGTAAAGTTAAGGTAGCTCCTAATGAAGTTAGGATACCCATAATAAAGAATAAGTTGATTAGCAGGGCAACGTTGGCAACCCAGCCGGCTTTGTTATAATACATAGCCATAAACAATAGGATAACGATAAAGGCTATCACAAAAGATAATAAACCTGCAGAGATGGATTCAGCTCCTAATGTAGGACCAACCACCGTTTCTTCTACAATACGTGCCGGTGCAGGAAGTTTACCTGCTCCTAAAATAGCTACTAAAGCGTCTGCCTCACGGTTATCAAAGTTACCGGTAATCTGAGAGCTTCCGTTAGGTATTTCTCCGTTTACAGTTGGTGCAGAGTACACTGCGTTATCCATTACAATAGCAATGCAACGTCCACGGCTTTTACTATCTTTTGGCGAATTAGCTTTGGTTAATTTAGCCCATTTTTGTGCAGCATCACCTTTCATTGTCATGCTAATGGCAATCTCACCGGTTTGTTGCTGGAACTCTTTGCGTGCCCCGTCAATAATATCACCAAACATGGCAGCTTTCCCATTACGGTCGGTTACTTTAATAGCATATAAGGTAATTACCTCGCCACCTTTACCGGCTTTGTAATCCCACATAAAGCGTAGTTTAGAAGGGAACACTGAACGCACTTTAGGGTTGTTTAACCAGGTATTAATTTGAGCAGTATCTTTTGTACGGGCATAACCAACTACAGAACCTAAGCCAAAATACTTACCATCCTGAGAAATATTTGGTATTAAAGGGCCTGCCATTGAATACAAGGGGTTATTTAGTTTGTATCGGGCAACAGCAGTATCATTAGATGCTTTACCTTTAGAAGTATCGGTACTTGCTTTGCTGCCCTCTTTTAATTTTTGAGCTAAAGACTCTTTTGCTTTGTCTGCGCTATCTGTTTTAGTTTTAGCAATAGAGTCGGTTTTTTCTTTAACTAATTCAGCTTTAGTTAATTTCTTGTTAGATTTCTTTTCTAAAGAATCTCCTTTAGCAATTTTTAATGAATCTGCTGCTTTAATACTGTCTGCTTTAACCAACTCAGGGTTTAAAAGTGCTTTAACCTTTTTGTTAGCTTCTGGCCAGTACTGACCAACCTCTGCGTTTTCATATGTTTCCCAGAACTCAAGATTAGCTGTTCCTTGTAATAGTTTACGTACACGGTCTTTATCTTTTACACCGGGTAATTCAATTAAGATACGACCGCTTGCTTCTAGTTTTTGAATGTTAGGTTGAGAAACCCCAAAACGGTCAATACGGCTACGGAAGGTAGTCTCAGAGTTGCTTACAGCATCTTCAACACGCTCATTCAAGAAAGTAATTACCTTATCGTTGTTATCATTATAATCAATTTTACCTTTGTTTTCAATGGTTTGAAATAATGGAGCCAAACGTCCGTTAGGAGCAATTTGTTTATAGGTTTCAGCAAATAAAGCAACAAAGGGTTTATTGTTGTTTACGCCCAAATTCTTTTGAGTTAAAGCAATTGCTTTATTAAAATTAGGATCCGGGTTGTTGTTGGCAAGGTTTTTAATGATATCTGCAACCGATACCTCTAAGGTAACGTTCATACCACCGCGTAAATCCAAACCTAAGTTTATCTCTTTTTGTTTACACTCGTCATAAGTATATTTAGTTAACAGAATATCATAAACCGTAATGGTTTTCATAGAATCTAAGTAAGAATCCATCTTTACATTCTTCATAGAATCTAAGAACGAACGCTCTTTAGAAGCATCTCCTTTAGCGAAGTCGGTAGCTTTTTTCTTTATAACAGGGCTTTCAATATACGAATCGGCAAAAGCAATAGCGTCTTTCTCAACACCACGGGTTACCCATGTAAATGATAAATAAAAAATACAAGCCAGTCCCAATAGCACGGCAAATGTTGTAATAGCTCCTTTATTTTGCATATAATCTGTTAGATTTTAATTTTTTTAAGGCTGCAAATATAGTATTTTTGTATAAAGTAATTTGAAATGTTGCATTTAATATGTTGCATTTAATAAAAAAGGATGTATATTTGCATCCCTTTTTAAATAATAGTTATGGCAAAGAAACAAAATAGAATACAAGTAATATTAGAGTGCACCGAGCATGCTGCTACAGGTAAGCCCGGTACATCACGTTACATCACAACAAAGAATAAGAAAAACACTTCAGAAAGAATTGAATTAAAAAAATACAATTCTATTTTAGGTAAAATGACTCTACATAAAGAAATTAAATAAGATAAGTTATGGCAAAGAAGGTAGTAGCAACACTAAAAAGCGGAAAAGGAAAAGACTTTACCCGTGTTATTAAAATGGTAAAATCGCCTAAAACGGGTGCTTACGCATTTAGAGAAGAGATTGTACATAACGACCACGTACAAGATTTTTTAAAGAACAAGTAACAATCTAACGTATTGTTTATTCAAACTTCTTTTCAGTGCATGGAAAGAAGTTTTTTTGTTTCTATATAAATCACATTAAACAAAGCAAGAGAAGATGGGTATTTTCAGTTTCTTATCTAAGGACAAAAAGGAGGCGCTTGATAAAGGCTTAAATAAAACCAAAGAGAATTTTTTTAGTAAAATAGCTAAAGCCATTGCCGGAAAATCTACTGTTGATGCAGATGTATTAGATAATCTGGAAGAAGTACTTCTTACTTCAGATGTTGGCGTTAATACTACACTAAAAATAATAAAACGCCTTGAAGACCGTATAGCTAAAGATAAATATGTTGGTACATCACAACTGAATGCTATTTTAAAAGAAGAAATAGCTTCTTTACTTACAGAAAACAATACACAAGATATTAGCGATTTTTCTATCCCTTCTGATAAAAGACCTTATGTAATAATGGTTGTAGGTGTAAACGGTGTTGGTAAAACAACTACCATTGGCAAACTATCTTACCAGTTTAAACAAAAAGGAAAGAATGTGTTATTAGGCGCAGCAGACACCTTTAGAGCTGCTGCCGTTGACCAACTTATTATATGGAGTGAACGTGTGGGAGTTCCTATTGTTTCACAGGGAATGAATGCAGATCCAGCCTCTGTTGCTTTTGATGCCGTTAGCAGTGCTGTTGCCAAAAACTCAGACATAGTGATTATTGATACCGCAGGGCGTTTGCACAACAAGGTGAATTTAATGAATGAGTTGGGCAAGATTAAAAAGGTAATGAGTAAAGTAATACCCGATGCGCCCCATGAAGTATTGTTGGTGCTTGATGCCAGTACAGGACAGAATGCCATTGAACAATGCAAGCAGTTTACCGCTGCTACTGAAGTAACCGCATTAGCTCTTACCAAATTAGATGGTACAGCCAAAGGCGGTGTTGTTATTGGTATATCAGATCAATTTAAAATACCTGTTAAGTACATTGGTGTAGGCGAAAAAATGGAAGACCTGCAACCTTTTAACCGTACGGAGTTTGTAGATTCTCTTTTCTCTGAAGAGTAAGTTATAACCTCTTCTGTATTTTAGCAAGCAACATTTCCAATTGTCTTCCTATCTTCGCGGCAAATTTTAAAAGCTTTCATGAATTATCTCTCGGTTGAAAATCTCTCTAAGTCTTATGGAGATAAAGTGTTGTTCGAAAAAATCACCTTTGGTATTAGCAGGGGCGACAGAGTAGCATTGGTTGCTAAAAATGGTACAGGAAAAACTACGCTGTTAAACATTTTAAAAGGTACCGAGATAGCTGATGAGGGACGTATTTCATGGAGAAAAGAACTGACCATAGAGTTCCTCTCTCAGGAACCTGTGTTTGATGAGGAAATGTCAGTGATAGATACCTTACTTAATTCCAAAAATAAATTTACCGATGTAATTAAAAGATATAATCTGGCAATAGCCGGAGATACCTCTGTGGACATGGATGCGGTTATTATGGAAATGACCGACCTGAATGCTTGGGATTATGAAAATAAAGTAGAAGAGATTTTATTCCGTTTGCAGGTAAAAAACCTAAAACAACCTATTAAAACACTTAGCGGCGGGCAACGCAAACGGGTTGCTTTAGCGCGTGTTATCTTAAACAAACCCGATTTGCTGGTACTTGATGAACCTACCAACCATTTGGATATTGAAATGATTGAGTGGTTAGAAAACTATCTGGATGATAATGATTTTACCCTGCTTATTGTTACTCACGACAGGTACTTCCTTAACAATGTTTGTAATCATGTAATAGAAATAGAAGACAGCAAACTATATACTTACAAAGGTAACTTTGAATATTATTTAGAGAAGAAAGCAGAGCGTATGTTAGCTTCCGCTTCTGAGCATGAAAAGGCAAAGAATTTATACCGACGTGAATTGGAGTGGGTGCGTAAAATGCCCCGCGCACGTGGTACCAAATCAAAATCGAGAGTAGATGCTTTTTCTAACGTGGAAGAGAAAGTAAAGCAAAAAAAGGAAGATGATGGAGTAGAATTATCTGTAAAGATGAGTCGCTTGGGTAGTAAGATATTAGAACTGCATAAAATATCTAAAGCCTATGGAGAGCGCAAACTGATCAGCAATTTTGATTATGTATTTAAAAAGGGCGAGAAGATTGGTATTTCAGGAGCTAATGGCAGTGGTAAAACAACCTTATTAAATATCATTCAGGGTTTTGAAGAAGCCGATAGCGGAAAGATACAAACCGGAGAAACGGTTGTTTGGGGTTATTATTCTCAGAAAGGAATGGTGCTTAAAAATGATAAACGTATCATTGAAACCGTTAGTGATATTGCCGAGTACATTCCTCTGGCAGATGGCACCACGCTTAGTGCCGGTAAGTTATTGGCAAGATTTAATTTCCCTCCTCACGTGCAATACCAATATGTCTCATCTCTTAGCGGAGGAGAGAAGCGTCGTTTGTTTTTGCTTACTATCTTAATGAAGAACCCAAACTTCCTTATACTGGATGAGCCTACTAACGATTTGGATATTGCTACCCTTCAAACACTGGAAGATTTTTTAACCGAGTTTGGAGGCTGTGTACTAATTGTGTCTCACGACAGGTATTTTATGGATAAGCTGATAGACCATCTTTTTGTGTTTGAAGGCGATGGCGAGATACGCGATTTTCCGGGTACTTATACCCAATACCGCATTTGGAAGGATGCACAAAAACAAGTAACAGGTAGCAATAAACAGGTAGCAGAAAAGAAGGAAGAAACTAAGCCTGAAAAAAAAGAAGAGCCTGTTGTTACAAGCAAACCGGCATCAACTACTAAGAAATCATATAAGGTTATTAAAGAGATTGAAGACCTTGAAAAAGAAATTGCCGAATTGGAGAATAAGAAATTAGCCTTAGAAGCTGCTCTTATTAGCGGAGAAACAGACCATGTTATTCTTCAAAAAACAGGGGAAGATTTAGCTAAAACTATAAAAGACATAGATACCAAAAGCTTTAGGTGGCTTGAATTGCAGGGCTAATAAATCTTATTTGCATCTTTGTAATAAATAAACAAATTGTGAACGATGCAAGAGGTTTGGGAATTCTTTAAAACACTCGTCAACCCCGAATCTATTATAAAACTGGGGCTTCCGCTGTTGCTGTTTGTTATTTTTGCTGAGACGGGTTTGCTGGTAGGTTTCTTTTTACCCGGAGATAATCTGGTGTTTATAAGCGGTTTGTTATGCGCTACCAATCAGGACGTATTAAAGATAAATATAACAGAGCTTATTTTATTAATGAGTCTGGCTGCCATACTAGGAAACACTGCCGGCTATTATTTTGGCAAAAGGGTAGGCGTGGGGCTTTATAAAAGAGAAGACAGCCTCTTATTTAAAAAGAGACACTTAGAAACCACCCGCAGTTTTTATGAAAGGCATGGAGGCAAAACCCTGATATTAGGCAGGTTCTTACCCATTATACGCACCTTTGCCCCTATACTGGCAGGCGTTATAAACATTGATTTTAAAAAGTTTATGCTCTATAACCTTATTGGCGCCATTGCCTGGATAGGTTCTGTGGCAGGCATAGGTTATTTTTTAGGCAGCGAGTTCCCGCAAGTAAAAGAGTATTTAAACTACATCGTTATTGGCTTGATTATCTTAACCTCCATTCCGGTAATTATTACTTACAGAAAGGAACGGAAGGGGTAGCTTTCATTTTCTGTAGAGTATTCTTCATTTTTTGTAGAGTACTCTTCATTTTCCGTTGGCTAGCTTTCAATTGCCGTTGGTTAGCTTTCGTTTCCCGTTGGTTAGCCTTCATCTCCCGTTGGTTAGCTTTCAATTGCTGTTGGTTAGCCTTCAATTCCCGTTGGTTAGCTTTCATTTCCTGTAGGCTAGCTTTCAATTGCCGTTGGTTAGCTTTCAGTTGCTGTTGGTTAGCTTTCATTTAATGAAGGTGAAGCAAAAACGACTTCTTGCCCACATAATCGACTAATTAGTATCTTTGTTAGAATGAAAAGGGTACTTATTATATGTTTTCTGCTTGCTTTAACTGTTTTTACCTGTAAGAAGGATAAAATAGTATTCTCTAACCCTGCTTTTACTGTTGGTAAAATTGATTTTTACCAACCAAATAATGGCACAGCAAGTGAGATTCGCTTTCTTTATTATGTAAATGGAAAGGAATATGTTAATCAGTATGGTGCAGGCCAATATGGGTGGACTGTACCTTCAAATGGTAATTACAGCAAAGGAGATAAATATATGGCAGAGTACGACCCAAGTAAACCCGATAATGCCCGTTTTTTGTTTGATTATCCTGTTAATACATCTTCTGATTCTACTAACTACGTTAATCAGTTTAAAAGCCACCCGCCAAGTTGCTGTTTGGTTTATGCTTGCAGAGGGTTTCTTCTTAATTACCGGTAGAGGTTGTTGTTGTCTGAGCGGTAGTAGCTGCAGGTGTTTTCTTTTTCTTCCAAAAAGGCTCGTAAGGTATCATAACACCTAAGGTAGCCATAACCTCATAGGTGCATAACTGCTGCGTGGCAGTACCCTTATACACTTTTAAATTAAAATAACGTGCATAATCCAGCTTTTGGGAAAGGTCTAAATAAATGTATTTGAAAAACTCCATGCGGTAACCGGCTTCCAAACCAAAATTCCAACCACCCAGCTGAAAGCCGGATTTGTTATCCATACCAAATAAAGTGTTTTCTACATGGGGTATAGTAGGGCCTGCACCCATTTTATAGATATTAAACAATTTAAAATTACCGTTTTTTGTTCCTATAACATACACTCGTTTCATAATATTAAAGCACAAAAAATTAGCCCCGTTGTTTAGTTTCCAATGGAAATAACCATCCCTTACTACAATATAAGAATCCATACTTCTGTTGTTTACAGTACCCTGAAGTCGTACACTCTCTCCGGGGGTAAGCTGGTATTTGGTATGATCGAAATTGACCTCAAAACCCCATGTTTTATGTTTTTTAAACCAAAAACCTAAACGATAATTATATTGAGGAATAGTTAATTGGGTTTGAAACAGTTTTTTATTCCATCCAACATAATCATTACCAGTTACACCCGCCATTTTGTATTTATTACCTAAACTTGGCTGCGATATATTAATGTCATTCTTTGCATACCACTCTGCATTATAACCAAAAGCACCATATATGCGAGAGGTAAAATGGTCATCGGTTTGTTGTGCAATGCAGACGTGAGATATGAGAAGCGATATGATGAGACTATAGATTAATTTCATAGTAAATTTTTAGGTCGCCAAAAGTAGAAATAAATTCAATTAAAGCTGTTTCAGTAAGTATGATTTAACTCAGTCGTTGTGCCATTTAAAATAGCTCTTAACTTTGCACAAAGAAATATAGATGACTCAAGAAAATGCGTTTGATGTAATTATTGTAGGAGGAGGAATTGTAGGACTTGCCACAGCTTATAAACTAAATACCAAACACCCCGATTTAAAGGTAGCTGTTTTAGAAAAAGAGGTTAAAGTAGCTGCGCATCAAACAGGGCATAATTCAGGTGTTATACATTCGGGTATATATTACAAACCGGGTTCTTACAAAGCTATTAATTGTGTGGCAGGTAGGAGAGAGCTGGTGCAATTTGCCAAAGAACATAACATACCACATGATATTTGCGGAAAGATTATTGTAGCTACAGAAGAGAGTGAGTTGGCGCATATGAATAAGGTGTTTAATAATGGAAAAGCTAACGACGTAGAAGGTATTGAACTGATAGATGCCAAACAGATTAAAGAAATAGAGCCTTATTGCGAAGGCATTGCCGGTATATGGGTACCATGCACGGGTATTATAGATTATACTGATGTGGCCAATAAATATGTGGAACTTATCCATCAAAAGTTTAGCGGAAGCAAGGTGCTTACCAATCAGGAGGTAAAGTCTTTTGTGAACCATGAAGATAAAGTGGAAGTAATTACTCAAACATCTAAGTACACAGCTAAGTATGTTATTACCTGTGGAGGTTTGCAGGCTGATAGGTTAGCCAAAGCGCAGGGAAAAAAGAGTGATGCAGAGATTGTTGGTTTTAGAGGAGATTATTATGACCTGACGGATAAGGGCATGAAGAAGGTTAAGAACCTTATTTACCCCGTGCCTAACCCTGAGTTTCCGTTTTTGGGTGTGCATTACACCCGCATGATTAAGGGTGGTACCGAGTGCGGACCAAATGCCGTGTTTGTTTTTGACAGAGAGGGATATACCAAAACAGCTTTCTCGGCAAAAGATACTTTAGAAGCTCTTTCTTTTAGAGGTACCCGAAAGTTCTTTAAAAAACACTGGCGCTTTGGTATAGATGAATACAGAGGAGCATTTTCTAAACCCTATTTCCTTAAACGCTTACAAAAACTGATACCAAGTCTGGAGTCGGATGATATTGTTTCAAGTCGTTGTGGTATTCGTGCAATGGCATTGGCTCCTGAAGGCGCGATGATTGATGATTTTAAGATAGAATACAGTCACAGAGCTGTGCACGTAATTAATTCTCCTTCTCCGGCAGCAACAGCCTCTTTGGCTTATGGAAATGAAATAGCCAATATGGCGGGGACTTATTTTAAGTTGGGGTAATTTATTTATCTAATTACTATCGCAAGTCTGGCTAAGAGCATATAATTATATTCTATTTTTTGTTGCGACAACAAACAAACCAAAAGGTAATAATTCTTTAGATTCAGGTGATTTTTCGGAAGCTTTTTGAAGAAAAGATAAATAGATGCGTTGGGCTATTTTCTCTTTCAAGGTTAATTTCATACCCGAGTATTTTATACTTACATCACTTGCGTATCTGACTTCTTGGGCTACAAATTCAAAATAATTTCCATTGTAAGTCAATTCTTTTATTGTACATTTAAATTCCTTCAGCCAATGTTCATAAAAATATCTATTAAATCCTGAACAGAAATGAAACGGAGAAAAATGTGTGAGTGAAGCAAAGGGAGCTGTTAAAATAAGAGTCCCCCCAGGTTTTAAAACTCTAACCATTTCTTTTATAGCTTCAATTGGATTGGGCAAATGGTGAAGAACTTCTGAGCATAAAACAACATCATATGTTTCAGAATCTATTGGCATTTTTGTTATATCACAAATAATATCTAAAGAATTATTATCCCATGACTTTGCTTGAATTCCTTTTCCATCACCTTTTCCATCGTATTGTGCAAAATCCTGAGAGGTATAAACTAAATGAGCGCAAAATGGTTTAAATTGTTGTTCTCCAGCTCCTGCATCTAAAATTTTTAAATTTGGCGGGATATTTTTTAAAGTTTGCTTTATCCAATTATGGCGAGTTTCTTTATTCGACAAGCCTACTTTTGAATAATCGCCGAAAAGTGATTTATAAAGAATATTCATTATTTTGTTTTATTCGCCAAATATATATGTTTTTGACTTGTGTATTAACTTTAACTAAAGCTATCTAACAAAGCCTCCAAACAGCTCTTGCAAGAGCGATGCGCAAGGAAGTAAACGTATCGCACACCAAAGCAAATGATTGGTACAAGGAAGCAAACGTATCGCACATCCAAACAAATCATTGGTGCATGTAAGCAAACGTATCGCACATCAAAGCAAATGACTGGTACAAGGAAGCAAACGTATCGCACATCAAAGCAAATGACTGGTACAAGGAAGCAAACGTATCGCACATCAAAGCAAATGATTGGTACAAGGAAGCAAACATATCGCACACCAAAGCAAATGACTGGTACAAGGAAGCAAACGTATCGCATATCAAAGCAAATGATATGCATAACCGCACAAAGCTTTAGCACATGAGCGCAAACGAATGGCACAAGTCCGCAAATCATTAGGTAAGGAGCGCAAATACTTAGGACAAGTAAGCAAAGCTTTAGGTATTGGAAACTCTTAAGGAGAGTTTATCAGCCATTAAGTCGTAAATCATCTTTATCCAAATGAGTATGCAGGGAACCGCCTTGATAACGTATGGTTGAAAGAAGTGTTGGCGAATGTATGGCGGGAATATGTCGGTAGGAGAGAGGCAGGTAAAAACAATACAGAGAATAAGCAAAACTATGTTTATGGTAGTAGGTTTTTGTGCGTAGAACCAGATAACTACCCCTGTCATGGCTACAATAAAGGTGGGCGATTCGGCCATGTGGTTAAAAATAACCATCCAAACCAATACGGAACTTAGCATCATTAAACGAAAGGAGTAGTCTTTGTATTTACTGGTTTTAATTAAAGGAAAAAGTAACAAGACAACTCCAATAAGCAGTACCAATGTTTTGTTTACATTCAGTTTAAACCAGGTATGCAGCCAGCCTATTACCGAGTATCCGTTGGAAAGAGCATGGTCATTACCCAAAGGGGTTAGCCAGCTATTGTAAAGAAATAGCAATTGATCATAATCCGTTGCAACTATGGGTATAATGGCAAGGAGCGCAAACCAACCCAACATATACAGGGCGACTTTTCCTTTTTTAGGGTAGAAGATAAAGAGGATGCAAATGACTATGCCGAACAGTTTTATAAATACCGTAAGGGATATAAAGAGGGTAGCCAGGAGGTAGTTTTCTTTCTCGAGCATACAAAAAGCAAGGATGAGCAGGCCCACGATAAGGGCATTGCTCTGGCAGCTTTGCATGCAGGTCATTAATTCTACTCCGGCTGTAAGCAGCATCAGGCTTTTGTATTTAACGGCTATGCCGGGCAGTTTATAAATAGCCACAAACAGCACAAAGGCGTTTAAGAGATTCCAGAGGAGAAGTCCAACCATATCAGGTAAATAGCTCAATAAACCAAAGGCCAAAGCAAATGCCGGACTGTATTTATAGGGGTCGTAATACTCGTTAGGATACAAACAATATAAATCCTGTTTGTGGATGAGGTGAAAGAAGGATTGCTTAAAAATTACGTAATTGTTGTAAAGGGTAAAGGGCCACTCGCCGGGTGCGGGATGTTCTTTAGTAAGTAATATAGCCTGAAGGGTGGCAAAAACAACCAAACCAAAAAACAAGATGAAGATGAATTTTGGGTTTGATATGGTTTTGGTAAAGGCGTTCATAAAATTTACAATGCGTAAAACTACTGAAAGCGATGAATTGTTTTTATACTTTCTTTTTCCTTCCATAACACGAAGCGCAGCAATCCCATAAATTAAAAATTCTTCTTTGAAAATAAAAGGCTTTTTTGTAAATTTGATGAGCTAAAAATGGAATCCAATGAATACAACAGCCTTTTCCGATAGAACAGCGTTTAACACCTACCTCTCTAATACAGATGATTGCATGCAGGCTTTAATGGATTATTATGCGCCCGATGCAGAAGGTAAAATAACGTATGAGCCCGACACCAGGCAGCAACAACCGGCCTGGAAATGCTGGGGTTTAACGGAAGCAGATAGCAAACAATGGTCTTTATTCAGGCAACAAAACAATGAATTGCATACAAAATTTACTGATGCTAAAGGTGCAGAACAAAAAACACTGCAGGAGTTGCTTGATAAAAACCAAGCTGATTTTTTTGCTTATTATAAGAAACAAGACATCTTGGAATGCTTGGTACATAGCGGGCATATTAGCGATATGCAGCGTGAAACAATGGGCGTATCGCAAGATATAATTGAGCGCAAAACGGCATTGCGCACCATTACCCTAAAGTATGAAAAGCAAATTCCGCTGACAGATTTTGAAAAGGAGTTTGTAAATAAATATGTTGCATTGCACAACGAAGTTCCTTTGCGCTCGCAGAAACTCTGCAACGAAATAAAAAAACTTCATGACGCTATACCGGGGCTTTGGCCAAAAATGTGGATTGCAAAAGAAAAAGCCGACAAAGCAAGAAACGTTATTTGTATGCCCCCTCCCGAAATGAAGGGTGATTGGAGCCCCATTGTGCAGATGTATATCCCAAGTTTAGAAGAACAGCAGGTGCTGGTGGATGATTGTAACACGTATTTTACACAGTTTAGTGAAGATATAAATAAGATAAGCGAACCCTCTGATGCGCTTTACGCACAGGTATATGACGATGAAGAGGATGATGACGATGAAGAAAATCCAAAAACGTTGTTCGGTGAAGTGCATAAAATGGAAAGTGAGTTGGTGCACAATTGGGCAAAATATACCATCCTTTGTGATGATGACTGGCAGGAATTTTTGGAAAAGTATAGCGATGAAAATAAAAAAGTAACCAAGGCATGGGAACATTTTATTGATGAATATAATGCGTTTATGGATGTGTATACTGCGTTAGTAGATTTTTTGAATGAAAGAAATGAACGCAGAGAGGAACAAGCTGAGGACGTATCAACACCTGAGGTTTCTGCTGATGAAACCGACGACCACCGTGCCGAAACCATTCAAAAATACGAATCACCGATGGGTGCCAACGCTTATTTTGATGTGCTTGACTGGCATATTATTATGGACCATTACCAAAACAATCATGATGAGAAAACAGTGGCCCAAATTCTTGAAAAGGCATTTGCACAACACCCCGAAAACGCTACGCTATTATTGCGTAAGGCAGGAGAAGAGGCGGGCAAACACGAGTACCAAAAAGCACTTGCTTTAATTAAACGAGCAGAAGACTTGGAAACCGAGCATCATCCTAACTTATACCTTATCAAAGCCGATATATTTTGCCAAATGCACGCACCCGATAAAGCCATTCCCTTATATAATAAACTTATTAACGCAAAGGGCGAAGGTTTAGCATGGTTTCACGAGCGGGCACGTACCTTGCTGATAGATATATACGACGCAAAACAAAAGTACGACGAGTGCATGCGCCTTGCCAAAGAACTTACCGAAATGTATCCTAAGAATGGAAGCTATGTTGCCAACCTTGCCTATTACTATCGCCTCAATGGCAAGATAAAGGAATCGGAAGAAGTGCTGATAGCTTTTTTAAAAGAGTTTCCTAAAAGTGATACCTGCTTAGAGCAACTGGGACATCATTATACCGACACCAAAGAATACGAAAAGGCAATAAAACAGTTTGAATTAGCTTATGAGGTGGATAAATTAGAAAATTACGATAACTTATCCGACAAGGGTGATGCACTTATAGAACTGGCGAAGAGCAATGAGCGTACCGCATTGATATATTATAAAAGCGCAGTAATTTGTTTTGAAACCTGTGTGTTTCATTATCGTTTTGGAAAAGAGTATCACCTTAGTGCTGCACAATGCTACAAAGAACTTAACATGCCTTATGCCGCCATCTATCATTACAGGCAGGTACTTGTTATAGACCCCGGAAGTGCAGAAACCTTGCAACAATTACAGGCTTTGAATGTTGTTCAGGTATCCCCTAACATTAACTAATATTTAATATTACTGGTTTAAGGGAGTGTATATAACACTAAAAATCTCCCCTTATAACAATAGTTTTTAAGTATATAAATTTGCTACCTTTGCATCAGTTCTTTTTCAAACTTATCAAGAAAGGCTGAGGGATACGCCCTATGAAGCCTTGGCAACCAACTAAAAGGGAGAATATCTTTGGAAAACCGGTGCCAACTCGTTCTGTTATAAACAGAAAAGATAAGTCGGATTGATTATGATAAGAAATTCATAAAATCTCTTCCGACGATGTTTGGAAGAGATTTTTTATTTTAAGTATATGACAACAGATATAAGAAAAGAGTTAGAAAAAAGAGTATTGGTAATTGATGGCGCCATGGGTACCATGATTCAGCAATACAAGCTGGAGGAGAAAGATTATAGAGGTAAACGCTTTGCCGATTTTCATAAAGATTTAAAAGGCAACAACGATTTACTTTCTATTACCCAACCGCAAATTATAAAAGCTATTCATAAAGAGTATTTAAAAGCGGGTGCTGATATTATTGAGACCAACACCTTTAGTGGCACTACCATTGCCATGGCCGATTATGATATGCAGGATTTGGTATATGAACTGAACTACGAATCTGCCAAGATTGCCAAAGAAGCTATTGCTGAATTCCTTGCTTCACCCGAAGGGAAGGGAAGAGAAACGGCTTTTGTAGCGGGTGCTATGGGACCCACTAACCGTACACTTTCTTTATCTCCAAATGTAAATGACCCGGGCTATAGAGCTGTTACTTTTGATGAAATGGTAACTGCCTATACCGAGCAGGTTAGAGGTTTGATAGATGGTGGGGCTGATATTCTTTTGATTGAAACTATTTTTGATACGCTTAATGCCAAGGCTGCTTTGTTTGCCATTCAAAATTATTGCAAAGAGATAAACAGGAAGATGCCTGTGATGGTTTCGGGAACTATTACTGATGCGAGTGGAAGAACTTTATCAGGGCAAACAACAGAGGCATTTTTAAACTCGGTTTCTCATGTTGATTTATTAAGCATAGGTCTTAATTGTGCTTTGGGTGCTAAAGATATGAGGCCTTATCTGGAAGAGCTATCTACTAAGGCTCCGTTTTATATAAGTGCTTACCCCAATGCGGGCTTACCCAATCAGTTTGGTGAGTATGATGAAGATGCGCATACTATGGGGCATCAGATAGAAGATTTTTTGCAGGCAGGTTTTTTAAATATTGTAGGAGGCTGTTGTGGTACAACGCCCGACCATATTAGACGCATTGCAGAACTAGCGAAGACAGCTAAACCGCGCAAAAAGCCCGAGGCTGATACTTTGATGCATCTAAGCGGATTGGAGCCCGTAACGCTAAGACCTGAAAGTAATTTTATGAATGTGGGAGAACGTACCAACGTTACCGGTTCTAAAAAATTCCTTCGCTTAATTAAAGAGAATAATTATGAAGAAGCCCTTTCTATTGCCCGAGAGCAGGTAGAAGGCGGTGCACAGGTAATTGATGTGAACATGGACGAAGGGATGTTGGATAGCGAAGCTGCTATGACCAAGTTTCTGAACCTGATTGCTTCTGAGCCTGATATTTCGCGTGTGCCCATTATGATAGATTCCTCTAAATGGACTGTTATAGAAGCCGGATTAAAATGTGTGCAAGGTAAAGCCATTGTAAACTCCA
Source organism: Bacteroidota bacterium (assembly GCA_003153315.1). Taxonomy (GTDB): domain Bacteria; phylum Bacteroidota; class Bacteroidia; order B-17B0; family Aurantibacillaceae; genus PALSA-968. The sequence continues at coordinate 36,721 of PLYA01000022.1, read as the reverse complement.
TTTCTTTAAAAGAAGGAGAAGCTAAGTTTATTGAGCAGGCAAATAAAATAAAACAATACGGTGCTGCAGTTATTGTAATGGCATTTGATGAAGTTGGTCAGGCTGATACTTTGCAACGCCGTATAGATATCTGTAAGCGCGCCTATGATGTGTTGGTTAATAAAGTTCACTTCCCGCCTCAGGATATTATTTTCGATCCGAATATTTTTCCGGTAGCAACCGGTATGGAAGAACATCGTTTGAATGCATTAGACTTTTTTAATGCTACCAAATGGATAAAAGAAAACTTGCCTCATGCTAAAGTAAGCGGTGGAGTGAGTAATGTTTCCTTCTCTTTCAGAGGGAATGATCATGTGCGCGAAGCCATACACGGTGCCTTCTTATATCATGCTGTAAAAGCAGGAATGGATATGGGTATTGTAAACCCTGCGCAATTACAGGTGTATGATGATATTGATAAAACCTTGTTGGAATTGGTTGAAGATGTTTTGTTGAACCGAAGAGATGATGCTACTGAGCGATTGGTTGAACATGCCGAAACACTAAAAGGAGTATCTGCACAAAAAACGGAGAAAGATGAACAGTGGAGAAAAGGTACGGTTGAAGAACGTTTGAGTCATGCGCTTGTAAAAGGTTTGGTAGAATACATTGATGTGGATACCGAAGAAGCCAGAGTAAAATTAGGACGTCCGTTGAATGTAATTGAAGGTCCGCTAATGGCAGGTATGAATGTGGTTGGTGATTTATTTGGAAGCGGTAAAATGTTTTTGCCTCAGGTGGTAAAGAGTGCCCGCGTAATGAAAAAAGCGGTTGCTTATTTAGAGCCGTTTCTTCAGGCAGAAAAGGATGCTAATAAACTGGCTGGTATTGTTGGTGATGGAAGGCAGAATGCAGGAAAGATATTAATGGCAACCGTAAAAGGCGATGTGCATGATATTGGTAAGAACATTGTAGGAGTTGTACTGGCTTGTAATAATTATGAGATAGTAGATTTAGGTGTAATGGTTTCCTGCGATAAAATACTGGAAGAAGCTAAAAAACATAAAGTAGATATCATAGGTTTAAGCGGATTGATAACTCCGTCGTTAGACGAGATGGTGCATGTGGCTAAAGAAATGGAGCGTCTTAAGTTTGATATTCCTTTAATGATTGGAGGGGCAACTACATCTAAGGTGCACACAGCCGTAAAGATTTCTCAAAATTATTCGCATCCGGTAGTGCATGTTAATGATGCAAGTAAATCAGTACCGGTTGCCAGCAGTCTTATTTCAAATGAGTTGCGCGCAGCCTTTATGGAAGAAGTGAACAAAGATTATAGCCGCGTGCGCGAGCAACATAAAAATGCACAGGGGCAAAATAAATTCATTTCTTTAGAAGAAGCCCGCAACAATAAATTTCCTATTGACTGGAGCAGAGAAGAAATAACCAAGCCTGCGTTTATAGGGAACAAAGTATTTGATAATTATTCTTTAGCCGAAATCGCCGAGTATATTGATTGGACTCCCTTCTTCATCTCTTGGGAGATGAAGGGTTCTTACCCTAAAATATTAAAAGACCCTGAGAGAGGTAAAGAAGCCACCAAGTTATTTAATGATGCGCAGGCCATGCTGAAGAAAATTATCAGTGAGAAATGGTTAACAGCAAGAGCTGTTATTGGCATCTATCCTGCTAATGCAGTTAATGAAGATGATATAGAAGTGTATGATGCAAGTTCAAAAAACACTGTGTGTACATTCCATTCTATACGTCAGCAGACTAAAAAACCAAGCGGACAATACAATATTGCACTGGCTGATTTTGTTGCGCCAAAAGGCAAGACAGATTATATAGGCAGTTTTGCCTTAACCACAGGCATTGGTATTGATGAGTATGTGAAACGTTTTGAAGCCGATCATGATGATTACAGTGCCATTATGCTTAAAGCTTTGGCAGACAGACTTGCTGAAGCCTTTGCAGAGTTATTGCATAAAAAGGTACGTACAGAGATATGGGGCTACTCTAAAGATGAAGCCTTAACTAATGAGCAACTGATTAAAGAAGAGTATGCAGGCATACGTCCTGCACCGGGTTACCCTGCCCAACCCGACCATACCGAAAAGCTTACCATTTGGAAACTGCTGGATGTAGAAAAGAACACAGGTATTATACTTACCGAAAGCCTTGCCATGGTGCCAACGGCTGCCGTAAGCGGTTTGTATTTAGCCAATAAACATGCGCAATATTTTGGTGTAGGTAAAATTACCAAAGAGCAGGTTGCAGATTATGCCAAACGCAAGAACATGCCCTTTGCCGAAATAGAAAAATGGTTAGGGCCTGCTTTGGGGTATTAACAATTTATATAGGAAGAAATAACTTTAGCTAAGTTTGAGGGTTGATATAGATGAAGCCTTACTTTACGCGTATTAAATTTCTGTTGGCAAACTACCTGCTGGCTTTGCTTCTGTTAAGCCTTGCGCGCATTATTTTCTATGCTATTAATAAAGCAAATTTCACGGGCATAAGCGCGGCTGATTTTATAGTTGTACTTTTTTATGGTTTGCGCTTTGATGTAATAACGGTAACTATTGTAAATGCCCTTTTTATCTTTTTAATCATATTTCCGGTATCGTTCTTTAAGTATAAAAAATTCAGAACTCTGCTTGCAGTTGTTTTTGTAAGTACCAATCTGGTGGCATTAGCGCTTAATATGGTAGATATGGCATATTTCCCCTACACTTTAAGGCGCAGCACAGCAGAAACCTTTAGTTTCTTTTTCCAAAAGAATGATGCAGGTACTTTGCTTCCGCTTTTTATAAAAGATTTCTGGTACCTGTTTGTATTCTTCTTTGTGTTGTTATTTGTGTGTATGAGTTTGTATAAACGTATTGAGAAGAAGTTTTTGCAGGCATATACTCAAGAGGATAACAGCAAAAAAAGCCTTTCCTTAAAGAGTATTAGTTTTCTATTGTTAGCAGGGCTAAGCATTTTATCTATACGTGGTGGCTTTCAATTAATACCCATTGGCATTATTGATGCCGGAAATTTTGTAAAACCACCTTATATCCCTTTGGTTTTAAATACGCCGTTTTGCATTATAAAATCTGGCGAGTTATATACGCTGGATGAAAAGAAATATATGAGCGAGCAAGAAGCTAATGCACTTGTTAATCCTGTAAAAAAGTATATATACGCTGATGCTGATTTTAAGAATCTGAATGTGGTAGTAGTTATTGTAGAAAGCCTGTCTAAAGAATATACCAAACTTGGTAAAAGAAAAAGCTACACTCCTTTTTTAGATTCGTTGATGGATAACAGCCTTGTGTATACCAATGCTTTCTCAAACGGTAAGCGTTCTATTGAGGGTATCCCTGCAATTGTGGCTTCTATACCGTCTTTTCAATCTGACTACATTAGTACCGTATATAGCAATGATAAAATAATGAGTTTGGCAAGTGTGCTTAAAACAAAGGGATATACTTCTTCTTTCTTTCATGGAGGTACCAATGGTACGATGAACTTTAATGGCTTTTGTGCTACTGCCGGATACGACAAATACTTTGGGAGAAACGAATACAATAACGAAAAAGATTATGATGGCAATTGGGGTATTTGGGATGAGCCTTTTTTGCAACGCATGGCAAAAGAACTGGATGAACAAGCGCAACCTTTTTTATCTACGGTGTTTACCTTAAGCTCGCATCACCCGTTTATAATGCCTGAAGAATGCAAAAATAAATTCCCCGAAGGAAAACTACCAATTAATAAATGCATTAGTTACGCTGATTATTCCTTAAAACAATTTTTTACTATGGCTAAAAAAAGTAAGTGGTTTGCCAATACCTTGTTTGTTTTTACAGCCGATCATACAGGCAATTCAGAAGATGCGGTGTACGGAAATTCATACGGTAATTATCAAATCCCTCTGTTCTTTTATTTACCTGATAATTCATTAAAAGGATATGATACTATAGTGGCACAACAGTTAGATATCATGCCAACGGCATTAGATATACTTAAATACAACCAACCTTTCTTTGCTTTTGGAAATAATCTGAATGATAATTCACAAATTAAGAATCGGTTTGCTATTAATTACTATAATAATGTTTATCAGTACTTCTCTAACCAAGAAATGTTGCAGTTTAACGGAGAAAAATTACTTGGCTTATATAATTATAGAACAGATAGCACGCTTACGCTTAATGTAGTTAATGAAAGACAAGCATCGGACAAAAAAGTAAAAGCGTTTATACAGCAATATAATAACAGTGTAATTCATAACCAGCTTAATACAAAATAAAAGGAAGCTTAAAGATTTATGGATGCTAATACCTTTGCGGTAACATTAGCGTTGCTTTCAAAATAGGTGTTTAACTTTTCTTTTACTTCACCAATAGGATAATTGTCGGCTAAGAAGGTATTAAACACGTCCAAAAGCTCATCGCTATTGGTAATATTTACAGCTGTACCTAGTTTAATTAAGTCAACTGCTTCATTGTAATTTTCATAATCATTACCATAAAAAGTAAGAGGGATACCATATACAGCAGGCTCTAAAGTGTTATGCAAACCACCGTCGAAACAACCGCCTATATATGCGCAATCTGCATAATAATACATTTTAGATAATAAACCCATGGTGTTTACCACCAATATCTTTGATTCATTATTAATGGATTGTGTATAAAGAGAATAGCTTACCTGATGTTCTTTTAATTGATTTACAGTTTCTGCAATACTGTTGTCATCTATATTGTGCGGAACAAGAATGAGTTTAGTATTTACATTCTTTAACTTAGAGAAAGCATTTAAAATTAAGTTCACATCCTTTTGATAGGTACTGCCTGCAATAATTAGTTTAGCATTTCCTTTAAAGCTTTCAATTTGAGGGATTTGTTTAAAATTCTTTTTTACTTCTAAAACCCTGTCAAATCGGGTGTCTCCAAAAACCTCATAATTAGTAACACCTATGGTTTTTAAAAGCTCTCCCGATTTTTTATCTTGTAATAATAGTTTGTTAAATGTCTTTAATGATTTTCTGAAAATATGCCCATACCATTTAAAGAAAGGATGGTGGGGTTTGAAGATGGCAGAAACTAAAAAAGTGGGGATTTCTTTTTCTTTTAATTCAAATAAGAAGTTAAGCCAAAATTCATACTTGATAAAAATAACCATCTTTGGTTTCACAATCCCAATAAAGTCTTTAGCGTTTCGTTTAGTATCTAAGGGTAAATAGCAAATAATATCTGCTCCTTCCCAATCTTTAAAAGCTTCATAACCACTGGGCGAAAAAAAACTTACTAAAACCTTATAATCAGTATGTCTCTTTTTTATTACTTCTATTAAAGGTCTGCCTTGTTCAAACTCGCCATAAGAGGCGCAGTGTATCCATATCAGTTGTTTGGTATTAAATTTTGAAATCTTTGTTGAAAGAGTTATACGCCAATCTTTTCGCCCGTTTACCCAAAATTTTGCTTTTGTTTTTTTTACAGAAGCAAGTTTAATTACCGTACCGTAAAGAAAAATAACAAGGTTATAAACCCACATAATGTTAGTTGTAGTAAAACTCTTTTGGGGCTTTTTGGTATAGTGGCAGCAGCCAACCTATTTTGATACCTAATAAAATATCATGACGCTGTTTGCTATCAGAACCCATCAAATCATATTGATAACCACGCAAACCTGTAGTAAATCCTTCCTGAATTTCAATCCCTGCAAACCAATTAATCAATCTATTTCTTGCCAAGAACATGTAACCTATAAATTGCTCAGCGGCAGGTCCACCGGTTAACCTGTCGTATCCTTTTTTAAGATTGCCGGTAATTTGAGGTAAGCTTTTATCTATATCATAAATGTTTATTTTATGTTGCATATAGCCCAAGCCTAAGTATACAAATAAGCCGCTGTTTTTATTTTTAGCAAACTTATTTAGTACTGTTCCTATAACGCCATAAGCTGCAAAACCACGTTCATTAAGCCTCACTGCACCAGGGTTTCCTGCACTACCGGTAATTGTATTAGAGCTGTTGTACATGTAGTCTAACGGGTTTTCTTTTACATTGTTGCCAAAAAAGTAATTACCATCAAGTCCAAAAAGCAGATTTTTACCTGTCTTATACAAAACTGGCATTCCCGCACTAATATCAGCACCATAGCGGTTCTTTAAATCTCCGAATGGTAATTCTCCTGCAAGACCAATGCCAATAATCATAATATGATGACAGCTATCAGCATACTCAATACGGCGAGAACCCATTTTTTGTCTTTGAGAAAAGGCAGAAATGCTTATAATGATTATTAGAAATAGAAAAAGGTATTTTTTCATTTTACAGTGGGCGAAGATACAGCAAAAAATAATTTGATGCAGTAACAATTAACTGTTTAATTTTATGCGGTATGTACAGGCTTTTAGATTTCTTTTGGAAAAACAATTTACCCCGGTGGTCTATATTAATAATTGATACAATTATTTGTGCCTTTGCACTAACACTGGCATTTTTATTGCGCTTTAACTTTGCTTCTATACCCGAACAAGATTTAAAGAACATGCCCATTGATTATGTATTGGTATTAAGCATACGTTTTTTTAGTTTCCTGTTTTCCAAAACATATAAGGGTGTAGTACGCTATACTGGTTCTAAAGATTCGGTACGCATATTGTTGGTGGTACTTTTAGGAAGTGCTATTCTTCTGCTTATAAATTTTAGTACGCGGTTAATCTCTGGGGTATACTATATACCGCATTCGGTTATTATTATTGATGGACTTTGTACCATGTTTATTATGATTTGTTCTCGCTTGGCAGTTAAAGCAATCTACTTTGAACGTAAGAATCCCGATAGAATAAGAACAAATGTATTGATTTACGGCGCAGGCGAATCGGGTATTATAACTAAACGAACCCTTGAACGCGATGCCGATATTAAATACAAAGTAATAGGCTTTATAGATGATGATATTAAAAAGAAAGGAAGAAGTTTGGAGGGTATTTTTATTTATGCTCCTGATAAGCTGAAGGAACTGATAAAGGAGAAGCAGATTGACACCGTTATTATTTCTATTCTTAATATTTCTTCTACCAGAAAGAGCGAGATTGTAGAGACCTGTTTGCAACAACACATTAAAGTGCTGAGTGTGCCTCCGGTAAGTAAATGGATAAACGGCGAACTAAGTTTAAACCAGTTAAAGACCATACAAATTGAATCCTTATTGGAGCGAGACCCAATAAAACTGGATGTATCTCTTATAGAGCAACAACTGCAAGGCAAGGTAATTTTGGTAACAGGTGCTGCGGGGTCTATTGGCAGTGAGTTGGTGAGGCAGATATTACGCTTTAATCCTAAAAAGGTTATTCTGCTGGATAATGCCGAGAGCCCTTTGCATGAAATGGACATGGAGCTTGCCGAAAAGTATAACCGCTACAGCTTTGAGGTGGTGATGGGTGATGTACGGAGTACTGAAAGGATGCACAATGTGTTTAATAGCTTTAAACCCCAGGTGGTATATCATGCGGCGGCATACAAACATGTGCCCATGATGGAGAATAACCCCTCAGAATCTATTCTTACCAATGTAATGGGCACCAAAATTACGGCCGATTTAGCGGTTGAATTTGAAGTTGAGAAGTTTGTGCTTATTTCTACCGATAAGGCGGTGAACCCAAGCAATGTAATGGGTGCCAGCAAACGTATTGCAGAGATATATACCCAATCATTAGGTAAAAAAACTGGTATTAAGTTTATTACAACCCGCTTTGGTAATGTGTTGGGCTCTAACGGTTCTGTAATCCCTCGCTTTAAAAAGCAAATAGAGCAGGGTGGACCCATAACCGTTACCCACCCCGAAATTACCCGCTATTTTATGACCATTGCCGAGGCTTGTCAGTTGGTATTAGAGGCAGGTTGCATGGGTGTAGGCGGAGAGATTTTTTTGTTTGATATGGGTAAGCAGGTTAAGATTGTAGATTTAGCCCGCAAAATGATTCAACTATCTGGTTTAACTGAAGGGCGGGATATCAAGATAATTTATACAGGTTTGCGCCCAGGAGAGAAGTTATATGAAGAGCTGCTTGCTTCCGCAGAGAATACAATGCCTACCCACCACCCGCAAATACTGATAGGCAAGGTAAAGCAATATAACTTTGAGGAGATAAATCATAAGATAGAAAGCCTTATTGGGCTGTTTAACTCGCAAAACAATACCAACATTGTAAGCGCCATGAAGGATTTGGTGCCCGAGTTTAAAAGCAATAACAGCGTTTTTTCTAAACTAGATAATTAACTTTATTACAAATAAATCAAGATTTTAATCTTGTATAAGAGTCAATGCGGAATATAAAATAATTCTTTTAATCTAAAGTGCGCGCTCAAATAATATTAATGCCTATCCAATATTTTTTTTATATCCGGTTTAAAATACCCGTTACCTTTTAGTACTTTGCCATCTTCACGAAAGATTGGTTTGCCTTGCTCGTCCAGTTTACTCATATTGCTGCGGTGTATTTCATCAAAAACCTCTTCTATTTTATGCTGCAAGCCGTGCTTTAAAATAGTGCCGCATAAAATATAAAGCTGGTCTCCTAAAGCATCAGCAATTTCAACGATATCTTTATTCTTGCAGGCATCCAGATATTCATCGTTCTCTTCTTTAATCAAGTTATAACGCAGGGTATAATCCTTTTCTTCCAGCAGGGTAATTTCTTTAGCGTTTCCTATTTTAAATACTTCATGAAACTCGGCAACACTTTTTAATTTATTTTTCATTCGGTTTATTTTTTGCCCTGTTTAGCTGCCTTGTATTCTGTGTTTAATCCGTCAACAATTTCTTTGGTAATATCCAAGCCCGGCTTGGCATACAACACCGAACTGATGTTGGAAGTAGTATAGGCCAGTATATAATCGAATTTACCGTTGTTATATTTAGCTATAAAGTCAGATACTTTTTTAAGCATATCTATTCTTTTCTTGCCTACTTCTTCGCCTAAATTCTCTAATTGTTTTTGCTTGGCAGCGGCATCAGCCTGCTCTTGTTCAAGCTGGGCTTTTTGTTTATTTAGCTCTGCCTCCCCTTTAATTCCGGCCTGTGCTGCTTGCTGAAACTCCTGATAATCATTCTGAAACTTAGTTGCCATGCTGTTTAACTGACTTTCTATAGCAGCTTGCTTATTGCTGTATTCTTTAGAGTTATCAATAATGTATTGGTATTTAAAATCCAATGAATCAATATTAAGATATGCTATCTTGGCATCTTTTAAATCAACGTTATTAGCTGATAAAGTAGCCGGAGTTTGCAATACATTTGACTTAGGTGCTGTACCCAATGCTTCTATATTTTTTTTAAGCGACATATTCATATAAAATAAAATAGCTACAGCTACGACAAGCATAGCATTAATAACAAGAGGTAATTGTTTCATAGAATTTATTTATGGTTTTTAATTAATCATTTCAAAGCCTGTGTATTTAACCAATACTTCAGGCACTTTTATTCCGTTTTCTGTCTGGTTATTTTCTAATAAGGAAGCTACAATACGCGGCAATGCCAAAGCGCTTCCGTTTAAACTATGGCAAAGATTTGTTTTACCATTGGCATCTTTATACCTGCATTTTAAACGGTTGGTTTGGAAACTCTCAAAGTTTGATACCGAGCTAACCTCCAGCCAACGTTTTTGTGCGGCACTCCAAACTTCCATATCGTATGTTAAGGCAGATGCAAAGCTCATATCGCCTCCACAAAGTTTTAAGATACGGAAGGGTAAGTTCAGTTCTTTTAATAATCCTGCCACATATTCACGCATCTCTTCCAATATCTGATATGATTTTTCGGGAGCTGCAATCTGCACAATTTCTATTTTATCAAACTGATGTAAACGATTTAAACCACGCACATCTTTACCATAACTACCCGCTTCTCTTCTAAAACATGGCGTGTAACCACAATTTTTTATAGGGAGTTCACTCTCTTTTAAAATTACATCACGGTATATATTGGTAATAGGTACCTCGGCAGTAGGAATTAAATACAATTTATCTTCTCCCACAAAATACATTTGTCCTTCTTTATCGGGCAACTGCCCTGTGCCATAACCGCTATCCTCATTCACTAAAATAGGAGGTTGCACTTCCATATAACCTGCAGCAATGGCTTTATCTAAAAAATAATTTATCAAAGCGCGTTGCAGTCTAGCTCCCTTTCCTTTATATACAGGGAAGCCAGCACCGGTAAGCTTTACACCCAGCTCAAAATCAATTAAATTATATTTAGTTGTTAGTTCCCAATGTGGTTGTGCCGTAGCAGGAAGGGTGGGTTTCTCACCATGTTCAAAAACTGTTTCGTTATCTTCGGGTGTTTTGCCTAAAGGAACTACTGTGCTTGGCAAATTAGGAACCTGTACCAACAGGGCTTGCATTTCTTCTTCTTTCGCCTTTAACGTATCATCAATTTGTTTTTCTTTTTGTTTTAACTCACCTGTGCGGGCTTTAGTAGTTTCGGCTTCTTGTTTTTTACCGCTTTTCATCAACTCGCCTATTTGCTTGGCAAGTACATTAGCTTCTGCTTTCACATCATCGCTTTCTTTTTGCAACAGGCGGCGCTCTGCATCTAAGCTTATTACCTGCGTAATAATAGTATCAGCATCTTTAAAATTTTTGACAGCCAACCGCTTTAGAACTTCTTCTTTATTCTCTCTAATGAAGTATATTTGAAGCATACGTTTTTCTAAATTTTAGGCAAATGTAAAATTAATTGACGATTTAGCAGCCTGTCACGCTGAACATTGCCCCGCCGCGGCGGGGTATCGAAATGTAAAGTGTGGGCGTTCCCTTTGATTACAAAGGTCGGGCTTTCCGTTCCAAGCTTTGCAGATTACTGCAAAGGCTTTCCACTACAATCCCATAACGCGAAACAACACATTAAACCAAAATATAATTTTGCCGTTTTAATTTTAGTTGTATTTTTGACGGTAATAATGCAGCTTTTATCTTACAACATACCCTATTTAACAACCAACCAAACTGCAACCCCCATTACCGTAGAGAGAGAGNNAGAGAGAGAGAGAGAGAGAGAACTCTTTACTAAATAAAATTTTAACGCTTTGCTTTTACGTACCCTGCCTTGGCGGGGCTTTTGTATTTAAACTTTTAAATAAATAAGATGAAGAAAACAATTATACTATTTGCATTATCAATATTGGTGCTAGCTTCTTGCTCAATTCAAAAGAGGCTTTATCTAAACGGGTTTTATGTTGAAAATAATAACCCTGCCGAAAGTGCAATTACGACTAAGCGTATTAATAAACAAAAGGAGAAGCCACAAATTAAATCGGAAGTTTTTTATAATACTAAAGAGCCTTTTATAGAAACTTCAGATAAAGAAATTAATAACACGCTTTCTGCTTCAACAAAAACAAGCCCAATTATAAAGTTGAAACAACACTTAAAACCTATTTATATAGAAAAAATCTTAAAAGAAAAAGTGGTAACAAGAACAAAAGAAGAAAACAATAAGTTAAGAAAAGGTTTATTGATAGGAGGATGGATAACTTTAGGTGTAGGTTTAGTTACAGCAATAATAATAGTGGGAATATTTTTAATTTTAATAGGCGGTGGGCTGTTAATTTGGGGATATTTAACCCCAAAAACTAAAACAGACAATTCCGATTCAAGTTCCGAATTACAAGATGTAGTTTATCTTAAAAATGGTAGCCGTATTAAGGGAATTTTGATCGAGCAAATACCTAATAAAAGCATAAAAATTCAAACGAAAGATGGTAGCGTGTTTCATTACAATATGGATGAAATAGATAAAATCACAAAAGAAAAGTAAGATGAAAAGAATTGTACTATTTGCATTATCAATATTGGTGCTGGCTTCTTGTTCAATTCAAAAGAGGCGTTATCTAAACGGGTTTTATATTGAAAATAATAATCCTGCTGAAAGTGCTATTACGGCTAAGTGTATTAATAAACAAAAGGAGAAACCTCAAATTAAATCGGAAGTTTTTTATAGTGCTAAAGAACCTTTTTTAGAAACTTCAGATAAAGAAATTAATAACACGCTTTCTGCTTCAACAAAAACAAGCCCAATTATAAAATTGAAACAACATTTTAAACCTGTCTATATAGAAAGAATCTTAAAAGAAAAAGTAGCAACAAAAACAAAAGAAGAAAACAATAGTTTAAGAAAAGGTTTGTTGGCAGGAGGATGGATAGCCCTAATATTTGGTATTCTTATAACATTGGGTACACTATTATTTAGAATCCTTTACTATTATGGATCAGGCTCTCTTTTATTCTTTGGAATAGGAGGAGGTGGTCTTTTTTTAGGAATACTTTTAATTCTATTAGGAATAGGGCTTTTGATTTGGGGTTATGCAACTTCAATAAATTCTAATTCAACTCAAAAAGATTCTGATTCAAGCACCGAATTACAAGATGTGGTTTATTTAAAAAATGGTGGCAGAATTAAAGGTGTAATAATTGAGCAAATACCTAATAAAAGCATAAAAATTCAAACTAAAGACGGTAGCATATTTCATTACAATATGGATGAAATAGAGAAAATCACAAAAGAAAAATCAATCATAACCAAATAAACATAAACTAAAAAAAACAAAACCATGACAGCTATTTCTTATTATTATGCGGTGATGCATTGCGGCCCGCTACAACCAAAAAAGTTGCTTACGCTGCTAAACAAAGTTATTGCAGGTTTAACGGCTAATGCGCTTAAATTCCCCACACCGGGCACGACAGTTAGTGTGTTGCAAGCCGAAGTAATACCTTTGCAAACTGCCATTGCTGCTGCCAAAGGCGGCGGAATAATAGCTACGGCTAACCTGCACAAAGAAGCTGTAAAAGTACATGGCTTGCTAAAAGCAGGGTTGCCATACATAAACCTGATTGCTGCCGGAGATGAATCAATTATTTTATTGAGCGGTTATGATAAAAGCCTTGATAAAGAACCTGCCGACATACCTAATATACCCGTTATTTCAAAAATTATAGAAGGACCCATACACGGAAGTATAAAAATAGAATTGGCAATAAACCATAGCCCGCTGTTGGTTAAAAAAGTGAAACGCACGCTTATTGTGGAAATGAAACCAACCGGCACCGATGATACAAACTATAAAATAGTGTTGCTAACCGGAAGTGGTAAAAAACTAATTGTGCCTAATATGACTAAGGGGGTAGAACAAGATTTTTGTGTTTCGGCAATGAACGCCAAAGGAACCAGCAAGCGTAGCAATGTGGTATCTTATATTCCGCAAACAGGTGCAGCACCTATCATTCCGTCAACAACAGGCACTACACCAAAGCCAACTACAGGCACAATACCGCCTGCTACAGCCTAAACTAAGTTATAAGTTAGGAGTTATAAGTTAAAAGTTGCGTTTTTTAACTCATAAACAGCTATTTTAACAGGTTTTAGCCCTTTTTTAACAATTTAAGTGCACACTTCGCTTACCCAAGTACACACTTTGATGCCCCAAGTGCATATTTTGATGACCGAAGTGCGCACTTCAATGCCTCAAGTGCAAACTTCGATAAACCTAAGTGCATACTTCGCTAACCCAAGTGCGCACTTCAATGCCTCAAGTGCGCACTTCGATGCCCCAAGTGCATACTTCGATGCCCCAAGTGCACACTTTGATGACCTAAGTTCATACTTCGGTTGCCTTAGTGCCCACTTAATTTAATTGTTTTGCGTTAGGGATTGTAGTGGAAAGCCTTTGCGACCTCACCCCAGCCCTCTCCTAAAAGGAGAGGGAGCAAAGCTTGGAACGGAAAGCCCGACGGCGCATTTCGACAGGCTCAATGTACCGCGCCGGAACGCCCATATTTCGGCAGGCATAGTATGCAAATAAAAAACCCCTCACAAAGCGCAAGGGGTTTAATGTTATAATAAGTAAATAAACCTTATGCCTCTGCAGGAAAAGGAAGAACCGATACGTAAGAACGATTATCGCGTTTTTTTCTAAAAACAACGGTACCATCTACTAAAGCAAATAAGGTATGGTCTTTGCCCATGCCTACATTTTCTCCGGGATGATGTGTTGTGCCACGCTGACGAACAATAATGTTGCCATTAATGCAGCCGGAACCGCCAAATATTTTAACGCCTAAGCGTTTGCTGTGCGATTCGCGACCGTTTTTTACTTTACCTTCACCTTTTTTGTGTGCCATGATCTTTTATTTTAATGGATTGAATTTAATCAATCGTATTATTAATCTTCTTTTTTCTTAGCTACTTTTTTTACTGCGGCTTTTTTAGCAGGAGCTTTCTTGGCAGCTGGTTTTTTAGCAACCGCTACAGGAGCTTCTTCAACTTCGGCAACCGGAGCAGAAACAACCGGTTTTTTAGACCTGATTACAAACTCATGCTTTTTAGCATCTAATTTATCTTTTAAAGACTCACCTTTACCTAAGATACCTTGTACTAAGATTTGTGTAAAATCCTGACGGTGTCCATTTAGTTTTTGGTAGGTTTTTCTACGTTTCTTTTTAAATACAAGCACTTTGTCTCCACGTAAGTGCTGTACTACAGTAGCTGCTACTTTAGCTCCTTCTACTTTTGGGCTGCCAACAGTTATTTTGCCTTCATTGTCAATTAACAATACATCGTCAAACTCCACATCGGCGCCTTCGTTAGCCTTTAGGCGGTGAACGTATACTTTATTTCCACGTTCCACTTTAAATTGTTGCCCGGCTATATTTACAATTGCGTACATATTTTGTTTTTTATTTGTTTACCCTTTCTAAATGCTACAAAACTAAGTAAGCAATTTTTAGGGAGGGCAAATTTAGGAAAACATTTTTATTCTACAAAATCATATTTTCCTTTTGTTTATGAGCCAAACTCCGCCCAAAACAATAAAAATAGCTGCTATTTGCCAATTAGATATAATTTCTCCATCGGCAAAACCCCAAAATACAGCCACTATAGGTATTATATACGTGCTTGAGGCAGCAAAAACAGCCCCTGATACTTTTATTAAATAATTAAAAAATATAACCGATAAAGCAGATCCTACAATACCCAGTATGCTGATATAACCTAAACTTGGCAGCGCATTCTTGTTATTTTCCATCACATAAATGAAATCAGTACTGAATAAATAGATTAATGCCACCGGACCAATAAAAGTAAAAGACCATGCAGTTGCAGCGATAGAGTTCATCCCTCCTAAAAAATACTTAATACAATTTACACTAATGGCATAGCAAATGGTTGCCAGCACTACCAAAAGAGCGTATTGAATGCCGTTTTCCTGCTGTGGGTTTTTATCGGATGAGAGTAAAAGCAAAGCCCCACCAAAAGCCACTAAAATACCTGCAATTTGTAAGGGGGTAGATTTATTTCTAAAAGCAACCCAGCCAATAATAACTGTAAAAAGAGGGGTGAGTGCATTTAGCATACCAGCCAGACTACTGCTAATACCTGTTTCTGCTCTGGTAAATAAAAAGGCAGGAATTAAATTACCAAAAACACCTGCCAGAACCAGACCCATCCAATATTTTTTCAACCTTACTTTACGATATTTTAACAGAAAAGGAAGAAGAAATATAGAGGCTATGCTGATACGTAAAGCTGCTACCTGATTACTGCTAAAAGCCTCTAAGCCACGTTTCATTAAAATAAAAGAACTGCCCCATACCAAAGCAAGTGCAAATAAAATTAACCATTTGGTTTTGTTAGGAGACATACATTTTTAAAGTGGGCAAATGTAAGAGAAATGTTAAATGTTGAATCTTAAATTTTAAAATCGTTTGGGTGTTCCGGCAGATTACTGCCGTCGGGCTTTCCGTTGCAAGCTTTGCAGATTACTGCAAAGGCTTTCCACTGCAATCCCTAACGTAATTAAGTTACAATAACGAAGACAAGAATATTTTCTGTTCTTTATGTCCAGTACTTAACGGGAGCTGTCCAGTACTTAACAGGAGCTGTGCAGTACTTAACAGGAGCTGTTAGTTAACTAACGGGAGCTGTTAGTCAACTAACAGGAGCCGTTCTTCAACTAATGAGAGCTGTTAGTCAACTAACGGAAGCCGTTCTTCAACTAACAGGAGCTGTTAGTTAACTAATGGGAGCCGTTCTTCAACTAACGAGAGCTGTTAGTTAACTAACGGAAGCTATCAGCACGCAAATAGGAGCGAAAAAACTAACTCTTCTTATGCACATAATTTGCCAAAGAGCGCATGGCAAAAAGCAGGCTTAGGATGGTAAGCAGGCCTCCTAAAATAAAGGCAGCCCCAGGGAAGTAAACTCCGTGGCGGGTACTGGTAAAGTAGGCGAAAATGCCAGTCATAAGTGGGGGACCGATAATAGAAGTAGCGCTTTGCAAGCTGGCAAAAACACCTTGCATCTCGCCCTGCTCGTTGGCAGGCACCTGGTTAGCCATAATACCCTGCATGGCCGGGCCGCCAATACCACCGAGGCAATATGGAATAAGGAAAGCAAACATCATCCAGCTTTGCGAGGCAAAAGCAAACAAGATAAAGCCTATGGCAGAAAGAACAAGTCCGAAATATACCGAACGTTTAGGCCCCAGTTTGGGGTTGATGATGCGGATTAAACCTCCCTGCACAACTGCAACCAACACACCCACCACGCCAAGGGAGTAACCCACCATGGTTTCATCCCATTGAAATTTCTCCATGGTGTAGTACGTCCAGTTACTTTGCACAGCGTGATGAGCTGTGTATATAAATATGAGGGATACCACTAAACCAAGTATAACGGGGTACTTTTTTATTTGCTTAAAAGTACCTAAGGGGTTAGCACGTTTGAAATCAAATGCACGGCGGTTCTCAGGCTTTAACGATTCGGGTAGGATAAAGTATCCATACAACCAGTTAATAAAACTAAGAATACCCGCAGCTATGAATGGAAGTCGGGCGCTGTAATGCCCCAATACGCCACCTATAACAGGACCAATAATAAATCCAACACCAAAGGCAACGCCAATCATACCAAAGTTTTGTGCACGTTTTTCGGGCGTAGAGATGTCGGCAATATAAGCAGCCGCCGTACTGATACTGGCTCCGGTAATACCGGCAAAGGCGCGGGCAACAAACAACCAACCAATGGTGGGAGCAAATACAAGGGCCACATAATCTAAACCAACTCCAAATAATGAGAACAATAAAACGGGGCGTCTTCCGTAATGATCACTAAGATTTCCAATAACAGGCGAGAACAAAAACTGAAAGATGGAATAGGTAAACAACAGCCAACCGCCATATATGGAAGCTTCGCTAAGGGTGCCGCCCGTTAGCTGTGTAATTAGTTTGGGTATAACAGGGATGATAATACCGAAACCGATAACATCAATAAGGATGGTAACAAAAATAAAACCTAAAGCTGCTTCTCTTTTTTTGCCTGACATATGATTAATTAACGATGCAAATTAAGCAACAAAAATCTATGTTTTTATTTACGCTAATAAACTTATCTTCGCAACCCTAATAAATGCAGCAAAAGAAATTTATAACCAATTTAGCTATCCTGATATGCTTGAATTTGCTTATCAAGCCATTCTGGACACTGGTTATAGAACCCTCTGTACAATTTAAAGTAGGGAATACCTCCTACGGAGAGTACTTCGCTTTGTTTAACTTCTCCTTCCTTTTAAACATCCTGCTTGATTTTGGTATTACCAACTTCAATAACAAGAACATAGCGCAGAATAACCATCTTTTAGAGAAGCACTTCTCCGGTTTATTCTTCCTTAAACTCCTGTTAGGTGTGGTTTACATAACCGTAACGGTTAGTCTTGGCATATTAGTAGGGTATAACATACGTTACTTAAAGCTGCTCTTTCTCTTAGGTTTCAATCAGTTCCTAATCTCTATGATATTGTATTTGCGTTCTAACCTGCTTGGCTTACATGCCTTTAAATCTGATAGCATCATTTCGGTATTGGACAGGTTTATTATGATTGGTCTTTGTTCGTTAATGCTTTGGACTGCCTACACAGGTATTGAAGTTGATATTATGAACTTCGTTTACGCCCAAACATTAGGATATACCTTAACAGCCATATTTGCTTTTATAGTGGTGTATAGGAAGACGGATAATTTCACCTTATCATGGAACCGCCCTTTTTGGATAATGATTTTGAAGAAGAGTTTCCCTTTCGCAGTGCTTGTCTTGTTAATGACCTTCTATAACCGACTTGATTCAGTAATGATAGAAAGACTTTTACCGGAAGGAGAAGGTGCTACCCAGGCAGGTATTTATGCCAAAGGTTTCCGTTTGTTGGATGCCGCCAATATGATAGCTTATTTGTTTTCTATACAATTGCTGCCAATTTTTAGCCGTATGCTAAAGTTTAAAGAGGATGTGCAGAACCTGGTAAAACTGTCTTTTACCTTATTAATTACTCCTGCTATTATTTCGGCAGCTGTAGGTTGGTTTTATCAAAATGAATTAATAGGCTTAATAAATCATGGCGTCACAGATTCAGCAACCATTTTCTCTATGCTTATGACCTGCTTTATTGCCATATCAACCACCTATATATTTGGCACCTTACTTACTGCTAATGGAAACCTAAAGCAACTGAATACCATGGCAATCATAGGTATTTCCATCAACCTTATACTCAACCTTATTCTTATTCCACACTTCAAAGCAATGGGAGCAGCCTATTCAAGCTTGGCCACTCAGTTCTTTACTGCAGCCGTGCAGGTTTACCTGAGCTATAAAATCTTCAAGTTCCAAGTAAACTACCGTCTTATTGTTATCCTTATTATATACGTAATAGGTGTGGTAGGCGCAGGTTTTGCCAGCAGGATGTTATTCTCAAACTGGTATATAGGTATAGGTTTTATGTGTGTGCTTTGTGGTATATGGGCATTGGTTACCGGACTAATCAGTTTAAAGTCCATCATGCGGTTTATGAAGTATTAAACCTCCTTATCAACCATCAACTAACAAGTTTTAAACCGACTTTTAACACCCTTTCAACAGCTTGTTAACTTTTAGCTCCAAATCCCATCAGTTTCATGTAAGAACCCAAAAGTATCCTGTAAGATACTAAAAGGCTCATGCAAGATACTAAACGGGTCATGTAAGATGTCAAAAGGGCTGTGTAAGAACCTGAAAGTTTCATGTAAGATGCTAAAAGGCTTGTGTAAGAACCTAAAAGTTTAATGTAAGATGTCAAAAGGGCTGTGTAAGAACCCAAAAGTCTCATGTAAGAAGCTAAAAGATTCATGTAAGATGCTGAAATTTTAATGTAAAAAGCTAAAAGGCTCTTGTAAGCCCTCTTTATTCTTGCTTCTTGGTTCTTAAGTCTTGTGGCTTACCCCTTATTTATTCATCCCATCCATAATCTGCTGGATAACCTTCATAGTAAGGTAGGCATCATCTAAAGAAATGGCTGCCTTGGTATTATTCTTTATAGATTGTGCAAAAAGCTCCAGTTCATGCTTGATGGCATTTACAGGTTTTACCAATATAGGTTGTTTAATAAGGCTTTTATCATCTCTCACAGCAATAACACTTTCGTAAGCATCCAGTACATGCTCCTTTTTTAGCTCAACCTTGGTAAGTGTTTTATTAAGGAGGTCAATACTTAGAAAATTATCTTTCTGAAAAACCTCCAAACTTCTTTTATTACTTAAAGCTACCCGGCTAACGGTAATATTGGCAATAGCACCATTATTAAAATCTAAACGCACATGGGCTATATCATCTGTTTCGCATATAACAGGCGAACCATTTGCTTGTATCTTCTTAATATCAGATTTAACCATACTAAGCACTAAATCAATATCGTGTATCATTAAATCCAACACCACCGACACATCCGTTCCCCTTGGGTTGTAAATAGCTAAGCGCTCTGCATTTATATAAACAGGACGGGTAATAAAAGGTCTGGCGGCTAAAACAGCTGGATTAAACTGCTCTACGTGCCCAACCTGCGCTATAATACCTGCTTCATAGGCTATTCTTAATAATGTTTTCGCTTCATCCGGATGACTGGTAACGGGTTTTTCTATAAAAACATGTTTGCCAGCCTTAATAGCCAATTTGGCATATTCAAAATGAAAAGGTGTTGGACATACTACATCTATGGCATCAGATTGCTTAATAAGTTCGTCGCAATTAGCATAAGATTTAATGCCAAAATCTTTTTCTACCGATTTAGAAACTTCTTTATTTTTGTCATAGAAACCAATAATGGAATATTCTTTTATCTCCTTTAATAAAGAAATATGAATTTTTCCTAGATGCCCTACGCCAATAATACCAATCTTTATCATGCCTGCAGCAAACATAGACTTTAATTAAAAGCATCATGTTAGTAACCTCCTAAAGATATTCATACTCCAGTGTTAGTTTTAAATAGATTTGCTCCCGACTATGATTGACAGATTAGACACATTTCTACATAAAGGGAAACGAAAGAACTTAGTTGAGTTATTGCGTAAAAAAGGTTGTACGGACGAAAATGTACTGGCTGCTATTAATAAAGTACCACGCCATGCTTTTTTAGATAGTGCCTTCTTAAACTTTGCTTATGATGACGAAGCTTTCCCTATAGGCGAGGGGCAAACTATATCACACCCAAGTACGGTTGCCTTTCAAACCGAGCTTTTAAAGCTAAAGAAAACCGACAAAGTACTTGAAATAGGTACAGGTTGCGGTTATCAAACGGCTGTATTACTTGAAATGGGTGTAAAAGTATACACTATAGAGCGTCAGCAGAAATTGTACGAAAAAACCCGTGTGCTATTACCTAAGTTAGGATATACTACCCGTTTCTTTTATGGAGATGGTTATGAAGGACTTCCAAATCATGCCCCTTTTGATAAGATAATTGTTACTGCAGCCGCCCCTTACCCACCAGATGCTTTATTGAAACAAATGGCGCTTGGAGCTATTATGATAATACCCATTGGTAAAGGCTCTGAACAGATAATGAACGTCATTATAAAGAAGTCTGATACCCAATTTGAACGAAGTGAACTTGGTAAATATAAGTTTGTGCCAATGGTAAAAAGTAAAAGTGGTTATTAACAAAAAATGGTTAGTAACTATGTTAAATGTTAATAACCCAAATTTAAACAAGTCTTTACATTTGCTCTCAAATAACTTAATCAGTTAAACTAAAAAAAAACAAAAATGAAAAAAACAGTATTAGGATTAGCAATGGCTTTTGGAGTTTCCTCAGCTTTTGCGCAAGACTTAACATCAAAAAAAGGCGAGCCTATATTACCTGAGGCTGGAGATTGGGCTATTTCGGTAGACGCTACCCCATTCTTATCATACGCTAAATCATTTATTGGTGCAGGTGCAGGTGCTTCTGCTCCAACATTTAACTTCTTAACGGGTAACAGCGTTATTGTTGGTAAATACTTTAAAGACGAAAAAACAGCTTATCGCGGAGGAATTAACATTGGGTTTAGTACTCAGTCTTCATCTAATCTTGTTACTCAGGATCATCTTGGAGCACAAAATCCAGGTACTGACTTGCCAAAAGTAACTGATAAGCAAACTATATCTAATCATGGTATTGGCTTAACTGCAGGTATGGAGAAACGTAAAGGTAAAACCCGTTTACAAGGATATTATGGCGCAGAAGCATTTATTTATTTTGGTGGTACAACTACCAAAAATAAATATGGTAACGCTTTTTCTGATACTACCAGTATGGGGGCAAATTCAACTACTTCGTTTGCTCCTGCTGGATCAGGCAGCACTCCTACCAGTACTGTAGTTGCTTCTCGTGTAACAGAAGTTAAGAGTGGTTCTAATTTCCAAATAGGTGTTCGTGGTTTTATAGGTGTTGAATACTTTATTTTACCTAAAATGTCTCTTGGTGGAGAATTTGGTTGGGGTATTGGTTTCCAAGGATGGGGTGCCGGACAAACTACTACAGAAACTGCTTATAATAACCCTAAAGCTACTAATAATGCTATTGAGCAATTAACATATAACTCTGTATCTAAATTACCTGCTAAATCATCTGCGTTTACAGTTGGTACAGATAACAAAAACTCGGCATTTGGCCCTACAGGATCTCTTCGTTTGAACTTTTATTTCTAAACTAATTTAGTTTATTCTACTAAAAGCCCTTGCAGAAATGCAGGGGCTTTTTGCATTAAAACCTTTACCTTTGTGCGATGTTTAAATATATTACAACTATATTAGTCTCCCTTCTCTTTTTGGGAGAAGGGTTGGGGATGAGGGCGCATGCCCAAACCAAAAACCAAACCGATGATAAAGGTTTAAAACAAGGTTATTGGGAGAAGATGGATGTGGAAACAAAAAAGATATACTATAAAGGTACCTTTAAAGATAATAAACCACAGGGCATCTTTTACTACTATTATAAAGGAACGGATAGTTTGCATACCAAAACTGATTTCAGGCAGGATGGTAAAATTGCTTATGTAACCATGTATCATTTAACTACGGGCAAAATTCAGGCAAAAGGAAAGTATGTTAATGAAGAGAAAGACTCTACCTGGCACTTTTATGATGAGAAAGGAAAATTACTCTCAACTGAAAGCTATTTAAATGGCAAGAAAAATGGTATTTCTAAAGTGTTTTATGCCGATGGCTCTCTATCCGAAGAAAAGAATTTTAAGAATAACCTGCCTGATGGAGCTTTTAAGCAACTATATGAAGATAAAAAGGTAAAAGCTGAGGGCACTTATGTGGCAGGAGAATATAACGGAAAATGTAGCTGGCTATATCCCAATGGGGTAGCCGCAGCTCAGGGTGTTTATGATAAAGGAACAAAAAAAGGATTGTGGTTATATAAAATGGCAAATGGTAAAATAACTGAAAAGGAAGTTTGGCAAAATGGAGTTCAATTAAATGAAAAAGATATGGAGGCTTACTTTAAAAAGAATAATATAACATTCCCTGAAGAGAAAAAGACTACTACACAACAAGCTCCCCCACAAAAAACAAATAGCTCTACTCGCCAAGAATCACATGAGTAAAAAAGGAAAAGTATTGGTGGCTATGAGTGGTGGCATAGACAGTTCTGTTACTGCTATGATGCTTCATGAACAGGGGTATGAAGTTATTGGTATTACTATGAAAACATGGGATTACCAATCATCAGGTAGCAGCACAAAAGAAACAGGCTGTTGTAGTTTAGATTCTATCAACGATGCTCGTCAGGTGGCAGTTAACCTTGGCTTCCCTCATTATATATTAGATATTCGCAGCGAGTTTGGCACAACTATCATAGATAATTTTGTTGAAGAATATTTAGCAGGAAGAACTCCAAACCCTTGTGTGCTTTGTAATACGCACATTAAATGGGATGCGCTTTTAAAGCGTGCCAATATGCTTGATTGTGAGTTTATTGCTACCGGACATTATGCACAGGTGCGTAAAGAAAATAACCGCTATGTGGTTTCCCGTGGACTGGATTCTAATAAAGATCAGTCTTATGTGCTTTGGGGTTTAACACAAGAAAGCTTACAACGCACCATTTTTCCTTTAGGTAAATTTACAAAGCCCGAAATACGTAAAATGGCAGAAGGATATGGCTTTGCCGAGCTTGCTAATAAACCTGAGAGTTATGATATTTGTTTTATACCTGATAATGATTACCGTGCTTTCTTAAAACATAAAATGCCTGAACTGGAAGCGCAGGTAGAAGGCGGTGATTTTATTTTTAAAGGAGAAAAGGTTGGCACACATCGCGGGTACCCTTTTTATACTATTGGGCAGCGCAAAGGCTTGGATATTGCTTTGGGCGAGCCTGTGTTCGTAAAGAACATCATTCCTGAAACCAATACTGTATTGCTAGGTACTAAAGAAGATTTAGCTGAGCAACAATTGCATGTGCGCGATTTTAACATGATAAAGTACCCAACCATGCCTGCCGATTTTGTGGGTAGAACTAAAATACGTTATAAAGATCCCGGTATTATGGCAACCATTAATACGGAAGGAAATAAACTGCATGTTGTGTTTCATGAGTCCGTAAGTGGTGTTGCACCCGGACAATCATGTGTAATGTATGATGGCGATGATTTGGTTGCCGGTGGCTTTATTGCCAGAAATCAGTAACCAGCCGGCAAGTATCATTTAATGTTCGTCTTAAACAAGTCGTCAATAAATGATGATAACCTTTTACTGCTCAGTGATAATTACGTAACTTTGCACGGTAAATTCAATACCAACATGGCTAAAACTATTATTACCTGTTCTTTCTGTGGAAGGGATAAACGCAGCGCCAAGATGCTAATTGCAGGACAGAATGCCCACATTTGCGAGACTTGCGTATCTGAAGCTTATAAAATTGTTTCTGCCGAAAGTGAGCAGGCACAAAAAGAAAGCGCCAAACAAACGCTTACCATGCTTAAGCCCGATGCAATTAAAAAGTATCTGGATGAATATATTATAGGGCAAGACCAAGCTAAAAAGGTAATGAGTGTGGCAGTTTACAACCATTTTAAACGCATTTCAAATACTAATCATACTATAGATAAAGAAGAAATTGAAATAGAAAAATCCAACATTATTTTAGTAGGAGAAACCGGCACAGGCAAAACATTAATGGCGCGTACCATTGCTAAATTATTAAACGTACCTTTTTGTATTGCCGATGCAACCGTGCTTACCGAAGCCGGTTATGTGGGCGAAGATGTGGAAAGTGTATTAAGTCGTTTATTGCAAGCGGCTAATTTTGATGTACCTGCTGCAGAGCGTGGTATAGTATTTATAGATGAGATTGATAAAATTGCCCGCAAAGGAGATAACGCTTCCATTACCCGCGATGTTTCGGGTGAAGGTGTTCAGCAGGGTTTATTAAAACTGTTGGAAGGTGCTACGGTTAATGTACCCCCACAGGGCGGGCGCAAACATCCGGAACAAAAAATGATTCAGGTAAACACCAAAAACGTATTATTTATTTGCGGAGGTGCTTTTGATGGAGTTGAAAAAATAATTGCCCGCAGGTTAAACACGCAGGCTATTGGTTTTAGCGCATCGGTAAATGCCAACGAAGTTGACAGAGGTAATTTACTACAATACATTCTACCTCAGGATTTAAAAAACTTTGGCTTGATACCTGAACTTATCGGTCGTTTGCCCATTACCACATACATGAATACTTTAGACGCTAAAACACTGCGTCGGATTTTAACCGAACCCAAGAATGCTTTGGTAAAACAATACCAGAGCCTGTTTAAAATGGATGAGATTGATTTGGACTTTGAAGAAGCTGTTTATGACTTAATTGTAAGTAAAGCCCTTGAATATAAACTGGGAGCACGCGGTTTGCGTGGTATTTGCGAAGCCATTATGCTGGATTTGATGTATGAAATTCCTTCCGAGAAAAACCCGCCAAAAACATTTACTGTAATGATAGATTATGCTCAGCAAAAACTTTCTAAAGCAAACCTGGGTTCTTTAATGGCAGCTTAATATATGTCGGCTAAAATTAAGACTACCGAGAGTGATTCGAGATATACCAATCTCGAAAAGATGAATGTTACCGAGCTTCTTAAAAACATCAATAAAGAAGATAAAACCGTTCCGCTGGCAGTAGAAAAAGCTATCCCTCAAATAGAAAAATTAGTAAAAGTTATTGTTGCGCAAATGAAAAAAGGCGGACGCTTATTTTATATGGGCGCAGGCACTAGCGGTCGTTTAGGTATTGTAGATGCTTCTGAGTGTCCCCCAACCTATGGTATAGAACATGGCAAAGTTATTGGCATTATTGCCGGAGGAGATACTGCCATACGCAAAGCTGTTGAGTTTGCCGAAGATGACGAAATCCAAGGCTGGAAAGATTTGCAGAGTTATAAAATTACCAATAAAGATGTGGTAATAGGTATTGCTGCATCAGGAAGTACGCCATATGTAATTGGCGCTTTAAAAGCCTGCAACGCCAAAAAAATTATCACAGGATGTATTGTTTGTAATGCAAATTCTGTGTTAGCCCAAACGGCCAAATACCCGGTAGAAGTTATCAGTGGAGCTGAATTTGTTACCGGAAGTACCCGTATGAAAGCCGGTACTGCGCAAAAGCTGGCACTTAATATGATTTCTACTTCTGTGATGATTAAGTTAGGCAGAGTAAAGGGTAATAAAATGGTTGATATGCAGCTTAGCAATAATAAACTGGTAAAACGTGGCACCAATATGTTGATAAAAGAACTTGATTTAGAGTATAACATCGCTCAAAAACTACTGCTAAAATATGGCAGCGTGCGTAAAGCAGTAAATTCTTACAGAAAAATCTAAAAACTAGCGCAAAAAACTAATTTGCATCCTGCTAAAACAAAATGCAGTAAACAAAATGAATTTGCAGGCTGCAACAAAAAACTTATTGTAAGGTATAAAAGAAAAAGCCGCTCTTTTCAGAACGGCTCTTCCCTCTCAAAAAACCAAAAACCGCATGTGTTTTTAGTCTAACCCTGCAGCCGGCAAGCTGCAAGGATTTCTTTATAACGCTTATTTTTTAGCGTCCATTTCATTTTTCAGGTCAGATAAAGCAGAAATATCTCCCAATGTGGTTTTTTCCTGTGTATCTTTTACTTTTTTAACCGCTTTTTTGGTTTCTTCTTGCTCTTCGGCTTTAGCAGCTTTAGTAGTTTTTTCATGTGCACGTTTTTCTTCTTCGTGTGTACGCGCATGTGATACCAATATACGTTTAGAATCTTTGTTGAATTCTAATACTTTAAAGTCAAGCACATCTTCAACCTGAGCCTGTGTTTTATCAGCTTTTATTAAATGTTTAGTTGGGTTAAAACCTTCTACACCATAAGGCAAACCTATTACAGCTCCTTTATCGTTTACAGAAAGTACAGTTCCTTTATGAACTGAATCTTCGGTAAAAATGGTTTCAAAAACATCCCATGGATTTTCTTCCAGTTGTTTATGTCCTAATGATAAACGACGGTTATCCGCATCTATTTCCATTACAACTACATCCATTTTATCGCCTACTTTAGTAAACTCAGACGGGTGTTTTATTTTTTTGTTCCAAGATAAATCAGAGATATGTACTAAACCATCTACACCTTCTTCTAACTCAACAAATACACCAAAGTTAGTAAAGTTACGCACAGTACCCGTGTGGCGAGAGCCTTTAGGGTATTTGGTTGTGATGAATGACCAAGGATCAGGGGTTAATTGTTTAACACCTAAGCTCATTTTACGGTCTTCTCTGTCTAAAGTAAGTACAACCGCTTCTACTTCCTGTCCAACTTTTAAGAAGTCTTGGGCAGTACGTAAATGCTGACTCCAGCTCATTTCACTTACGTGAATTAAACCTTCAACACCCGGTTGAACTTCGATAAATGCACCATAATCAGCTAAAACAACTACTTTACCTTTTACTTTATCACCAACTTTAAGGTCGGGGTTAAGTCCATCCCAAGGATGAGCAGATAATTGTTTTAAGCCAAGGGCGATACGTTTCTTGTCATCATCAAAATCAAGGATAACCACATTGATTTTCTCATCCAGTTTAACAATCTCTTCCGGATGAGCAATACGACCCCAAGACAGGTCTGTTATATGAATAAGTCCATCAACTCCGCCAAGATCAATAAACACACCATATGAAGTGATGTTTTTAACCGTGCCTTCTAATACCTGACCTTTTTCTAATTTAGAAATGATATCACGTTTTTGGCTTTCAAGTTCAGCTTCAATAAGTGCTTTGTGGGAAACTACAACGTTTTTAAATTCATTATTAATCTTAATAACTTTAAATTCCATCGTTTTACCAACATACACATCATAATCACGAATTGGTTTTACATCAATTTGAGACCCCGGTAAGAAGGCTTCAATACCAAATACGTCAACAATAAGCCCTCCTTTGGTACGGCATTTAACAAATCCTTTAACAATTTCGCTTGTATCAAGTGCTTTACAAACTTTATCCCAAGAAGCCGTTGCACGTGCTCTTTTGTGAGAAAGGATAAGTTGCCCGCTGCCATCTTCTTGCTGTTCTACAAATACAGGAATTTTATCTCCGGCTTTTAAATCGGGATTGTATTTAAATTCATTGCGGGGAATAACTCCATCAGATTTATATCCGATGTTTACCACA
This sequence comes from Bacteroidota bacterium, assembly GCA_003153315.1. Lineage (GTDB taxonomy): Bacteria > Bacteroidota > Bacteroidia > B-17B0 > Aurantibacillaceae > PALSA-968. Next base: position 8,694 of record PLYA01000022.1, on the reverse strand, counting down.
ACTTCACGAGGATTTACAGCTACTACAGTACCTTCAATTACTTCAAGGTTTACTACAGTTTTCAGGGTCTTTTCATACAGGTCTTCCAAACGCTGACGGTCGTCAGCAGAATAAGAATCTTGTTTTTTTCCAACCATGTTCCAATCAAAATCGGCGGTTGCAGTTTCGGTGTGTTTTTCTGTCATTTTTTACTACTTGTATCTATTGCCTTTAGGGGGCAGCAGAGGGGTTTATATTTATTAGTTTTATCCCTTCTTCCCTAAAAGAGGGGGTACAAATATACCACAATCTGACGGGCTGATAAAGTTATTTTTCTCAAATAACTGGTTTTCAAACTATAAAACTGATTTTTAACAGTTAAACAGGGGTACTTTCTACTCTCTTTCTTCCAAAATAGTATATGGGCAAGCCTGCCAGAACAATCAGCATGCCATAAAGCGAGGATTCCATCTTGGAGGTAAACCCATAATAGAGTATCCACCCATTAATTAAAAGAAACAGGATAGGTGTAATGGGGTAACCCCAAGTTTTGTAGCTGGTTTCCACATTTGTGTGCTTTCTTCGTAAAATAAACACCCCGAAGACAGTTAAAGTGGTAAACAGGGTTAAGGTAAAGCCAATCAGTTCCAATACCTGATTAAACTGCGCTGTAAGTATTAATACGATAGATATTATTGATTGAAAGATAACTGCCACATAAGGTACGTGATGTTTGTTTTTTGTAGCGAAGAAACTAAGCGCTTTTACATCGGTTCCTATAGATGATATTACCCTTGGTCCTGCCAGTATCATAGCGCTGATAGATGATACCAATAGCAAAGAAATAACCATGCTCATTACATTACCCATTTGCGTACCAAAAATATGCGTGGCGCTTATATGACCTATTTCTACCTGCCCTTTTAAATCGGCAACAGGCGTTGAATACAAGAAAAGCATATTTAATAGCACATATAAAACACTTACCAATAAAGTTCCAACCAGAAGAGATTTAGGTAAGTTCTTTTGCGGGTTTTCTATCTCGCCTGTAATGTAGGCTGCAGCGTTCCAACCGCTATAAGAATAAGATACCCAAAACAACGAGATGGCAAATGCTGCATTGGCAAACACATCCTGAAAGGAATTGCTATCAGGTAGGAAGGAAATAACATGTGTTGGCTTGGCATATATAAACCCGCAAATAATAAACAGACTAACAAAGGCAATTTTAAATAAGGTAGCATATCGCTGAAAAGCTGCCCCTAACTTGATATGCGTAGCATGAATAGAGGTAATGATTAATACCACCACTAAAGCAATGGTAGTTGGGTTTATATCCGAGAAAACACTGTTTACGTATTTGCCCAATGCCATAGAGGCTAATGCGACAGGTGCTGCAAAACCAACCGTAGAAGATACCCATCCGCTTAAAAAACCAATGACTGGATGATATAATTTGGATAAATAATTATACTCTCCACCCGATTGCGGGAAAGCTGCACCAACTTCGCCATAAACCAAAGCTCCACACAAAGCCATTATACCACCAATTACCCATAGCAAAACAATAGCAAAAGCAGATTGTATGCCTATTACCTGAAAACCTATGCTGGTAAAAACGCCAGTGCCAATCATGTTGGCTACAACAATGGCAACAGCCGTATTAAAACTAATTTTGTGTGAGGACATATATTAGTCGAACGACTGTGTTGATTGCTGCGATAACTGCAGCATCTGCTGGTATTGCTCGGGGTTTAAATCGTTGTAGTAAAAATTAATAGGATTAACCTTTTGGTTGTTCTTAATAACCTCGTAATGTAAATGGGGTGCGGTACTTAAACCTGTACTGCCTACCAAACCAACCAATTCACCGCGTTTAATTTTTTGTCCGGGTCTTACGCTAATCTTGCTTAAATGCCCGTAAAGTGTTTGGTAGCCAAAGCTATGGTCAATCACTACGTGATTTCCATATCCTTGCATCATAGCATCAGCCGTAGCAACCACGCCATCTCCTGTAGCATAAACAGGGGTTCCTTCAGCAGCAGGGAAATCCATACCGGGGTGCATTTCCTGTGTTTTATAAATAGGGTGTGTACGCCAGCCAAAGCCACCCGGCTGACGAATAAGGTTCTTAATATTCATTGGCATAATAGCAGGAATAGAATTAAGCATTTGCTCTTTGTTTTTAGCAAGCTTCAATACATCATCAAAAGATTTAGATTGGATATACAGTTGCTTTAAAAGCACATCTAACTTCTTAGAAGTCTCTTGCATTAGTTCGGTACTTTCAAAGCCTTCTAAGTTTTTATATCGCTCGCTGCCACCAAAACCAGCTTTGCGTATGCTGCTGGGTATAGGGTCTGCTTCAAAAATAACGCGATAGATATTATTATCTCTATCCTGTAAGTCACTTAAAACAGTCTGAGCCATATCCATCTTCTGGCTTAGTAAATCATATTCTAATTGTATCTTTTCAATCTCACGGTGTAGCTTCTTCTCTTTAGGAGAATCTAAAAACTTATAGGCAAGAATAATGGTAATGGTAGCAAATACAGTCCCCGTAGCCAAATACGAAAGGAATTTCAGGCTACGTTCTTTCCACGTAGTATGAACCTTTTCGTAAGTAAGGCTTTTGGTATTGAATTTGTATTTTATTTTACTCATGGTAAAAAAGCAAGCAAAAATAAGAATAAAGCCTAAATTTGCAACACCCTATTTCCTTTGCAAGTAAAGGATAAAAATTGACACTATGAAACACGAAGCATTTATAATAGACGGCATAAGAACACCTATTGGCAACTTTGGAGGAACCTTGAGTGAAGTACGTGCCGATGATTTAGCAGCGCTTGTATTAAAAGAGCTTTTAAAGCGAAACCCAAATATAGACCCCGCTGTGATTGAAGATGTGGTGTTGGGTTGTGCTAACCAAGCAGGCGAAGATAACCGTAATGTTGCCCGTATGGCTTTGTTATTGGCCAGTTATCCTATTACGGTGCCCGGACAAACCATTAACCGTTTGTGTGCCTCGGGTTTAAATGCCTGTATGGAGGCTGCTCGTGGATTAATGACCGGGGATGGAATGCTGTATGTGGCAGGTGGAGTTGAACACATGACTCGTGGTCCGTGGGTGATAAGCAAAACGAGTACTGCCTTTGGCAGAGATGCACAAATGTTTGACAGTAGTTTCGGGTGGAGGTTTATCAACCCTAAAATGAAAGAATTGTTTGGCGTTGACAGTATGGGAGATACGGCAGAGAACGTTGCTGAGCTTTATAAAATTAACAGAGAAGACCAAGATAAATTCGCTTTAAACTCACAACTAAAGGCTTCAAAATCAAATCAATCGGGTCGTTTAGCTGAAGAGATAGTTGCGGTAAGTATTCCTCAGAAAAAGGGAGATGCTAAGGTATTTAATACAGATGAGTTTATTAAACCAAACTCAAGCTTGGATATACTGGCTAAACTAAAACCTGCTTTTAGAAAGGATGGAACCGTTACTGCCGGAAATGCTTCGGGTTTAAATGACGGTGCTGCTGCTTTGTTATTATCTTCTAAAGAAGGGGTTAAGCAATTTGGGTTAAAACCATTAGCGCGTATTGTATCTATGGGAGTGGCAGGGGTAGAGCCTCGAATTATGGGTATTGGTCCTATTGAAGCAGCTAAAAAAGCCTTACATCGTGCTAATCTTACCATAAAGGATATGGACATTATAGAATTAAACGAAGCTTTTGCTGCCCAAAGTCTGGCTTGCATTCGTGCATGGGGATTAGCAGATGATGATGCCCGTATTAATCCAAACGGTGGAGCTATTGCTATTGGGCATCCATTGGGAATGAGCGGAGCACGTATATTAAATACTGCCGCCCTTGAACTTCATAAACACCCCAACAAAAAATATGCTTTGGTTACTATGTGCATTGGCGTTGGACAAGGTTATGCCGTTGTAATTGAACGAGCTTAAACACTATATATGTCTCGCCTTAAAATAGATGCCTGCTTTTCTCCTTACTTATATCCGGTATATGCCGATACCGAAAGTATTGTAGTGGTTATTGATGTCTTTAGGGCTACATCGGCTATTTGTGTGGCTTTTCATTACGGCGCTGAAAGGATAATTCCTGTAGCAACCATAGAAGAAGCTCTGCAATATAAACAACAAGGCATGTTGGCGGGTGCAGAGCGCGATGCTGTTAAGTTAGATGGTTTTGATTTTGGGAACTCTCCTTACGATTATATGGGCGCTCATGTAAAAGATAAAACCATTGCCCTTACCACTACAAATGGCACCCAAGCCATAGAAGCTGCCCGAAATGCTTACAAGGTTGTAATTGGCTCTTTCCTGAATATAGATGTGGTATGCGATTGGCTTATTAAACAAAACCGCAATATTTTACTGCTTTGCTCGGGTTGGAAGAACAAATTTAATATGGAAGACTCCCTATTTGCCGGAGCCGTTACCCAACAAATAATAGATAAAAGTACTGATTACCGCTTGGGAGATGGTTGTTTAGCCGTTAAATACCTCTACCAGATTGGCAAAGAAAGACCCACTAAGTTCCTTAATTATTCCTCGCACAAGGAACGTTTTGCCAAACTAAACCTTAAAAAAGATATACGCTTTTGCCTGATGCCCAACTCTGCACCTGTTGTACCTGTTTTAGAAGGTAAGTTTTTGGTAAAGGCTGAATTATAGTTTTTGGGCGTTCCGGCGGTTACGCCGTCGGGCTTTACGTTCCAAGCTTTGCCGATTACGGACAAAGGCTTTCCACTCCAATCCCATAACGCTAAAAAGCACATTTTAACCCCTTTTTAGCTTTTCTGTGTGGCAACATAGTTACTACCAAGACCAACATCATTAGGAAGAAGACCTACCAAGTTAGGAGGAAGACCTACATCGCTTGGAAGAAGACCTATAATGTTAGGATGAAGACCAACCACGTTAGGAAGAAGACCAACCTTCTCATTCCGGAGGGCTACATCGTTATGCAGAAGACCTACCATGTTAGGAAGAAGACCTACCACGCTTGGATGAAGACCTACCACGTTAGGAAGAAGAGCAACATCGTTAGGAAGAACACCGACACGCTGTGTTGGTCTGCTTCCTAACAGGTTTGCCACCCGCTTTGCCTAAAAATGATGCCTTTTGATGATTTTGCTTTGCCTGTTAAGCACTTTAAAGCTTTTATTGTTAATTTTACCTTTAATGAAACATGCGAGACTTAGTATTCTTTTGGTTTTAGTGGTTTGTTTTAAAATTAAAGCCCAGTCTTATGCTCGATTAGATTCTATAAGTAAATTACAATGGCTAAGAATCAATGTGCAGAGTGCTTTAATTGCTAATAATAGCTTTTCAAATTATCCTTTTCCATTACAAGTAGATTGGGTTGAATATTATTATACAAAAAATAATAGTAAACCTATTTGTTATGGGTTTAATGCTGGAATTGAATTTCTGCTTGGTAGAAAGCCCAAATTTAAACAACTGTTAAGTCTTACTTATGATTTAACAAATTCGCGGTATAATTATGATGTTTTTCTTAATGAAGCGATGTCTCATACACCCAATCAAACTTGGAATGAAACTATTTCAAGACAAGTTCAATTTGTTAATTTGAATTATGGCTTCTTGTTTAATCTTACCAAGAAATTAAAATTGGCAACTATAGCTTCCCTTTCATTTTACACTAAATATACAGACATAACTAACGGGTATTATGTTGAGGCTATGGGAAGTCAAAGAGGAAATCCCCCATTTTATGATTCAACTAATTATAATAATAGTAAAACAGTTAATAGTGGGCTAAACCTTATTCCCTCTATAAAACTTAGGGTAAGTTATGATGTCACTAATTACCTGTCTGTTTTTGTTTTAAGAAATTTTGGAATGAATTATAAAACTCCTTGGTGGATGATTGGCTTGCAATTTTACCCTTTTAAGAAGTATAGATAGCCTTTACTTAAACCTCAAACTCTTTACCGGGGTTACTTTGCTTATAATTAAAACAGGCAGTAGCATCATTACTAAGCAACAACCAATGGTTAACAGGTTTAGTAGTAGTAGTTGGTCTAAGTGCAACTCTGCCGGAACAAAAGAAACATAATAACTCTCGGGTGATAGTTTAACAAACTTGAAGTGTTGTTGTAATAGAGTTAGTGCTACGCCAATTAAGTTTCCTATGAGTAAACCCTGTAACAACATTTTAAAAGATTGAAACAGGAATACCTTTTGTACAAAACCATTGTCGGCTCCTAAGGCTTTTAGCAAGCCAATGGTATTGCTGCGCTCTAATATGAGGATAAGCAGGGCAGAAATCATATTAATAACTGCTACTAAAATCATCAGAGTAATAATAATAACCGCATTGCTGTCTAATAACGAAAGCCAAGAGAAGAGGGTAGGGTAGATGTGCTTTACCGATTTGGCTTCTACATTCTGCCCTACAGTTTCATTAATGACTTCGGTTTCAATATCAAGTTTAGAAAAATCCTTTAGTTCTATCTCAAAACCACCAGCCTGATTGGTGGTCCAGTAATTAAGTCTTTGTATTTGCCTGAGGTGAGCAAATACAATATTATTATCTATATCAGCAAAGCCTGTTTGGTAAATACCACTTACTATAAACTTGCGCACCCTTTGTTCGTAGCCTAAACTTAGGCTGCTATCTTCGGTATGTTTTCTGCTTACAAAATAGGTAAGTAATTTATCTCCCACTTTTACATTCAGTTTTTTTGCCATGCTATTAGACAGCAAAACATTATCTGAACTAATAGAATCCTGATAAACCGGTATCTTTCCTTCTACCAGATATTGTTTAATAAAAGCCCAGTCATAATTACCATCTATTCCTTTAATAATAATCCCTTCATTCTCGTCGGCTGTTTTAATAATGGCATTCTTAGTTGCAAATGGTTGAATGTGTTTAATGTTTTTGTCTGCCTTCAATTCTTTTAAGAAAGGTGCTTGTATATCTATAGGTTCCTGTTCAAAGGAGTTGTTATTAGTATAAGCACTCACTACCACATCTCCTGAGAAACCAATGGCTTTACTTTTAATCTCGTTCTTAAAACCTGTAACAATGCTTACAGTCAGTATCATTACAGCAATACCCAGCACAATACTGCCTATGGCAATTTTAACCACAGGTGCTGCAATTGATTTTTTTTGCAGCTTTGTATTCCACAATCTATTGGCTATGTAGGTGGCTAAATTAATAAGTCAAAAATTTATAATTTAAAAGTCAAAAGTAAGAACTTAGTGTTGAGTATTTAAAATTATATTTGCGTTGATGAAAAAGGCTCTATCCCTTCTTTTAAATTTTAAATTTTTACTTTTAACTTTCTTTTGCTCTGCCCAGCCTTATTACCAAACAAAGGTGTTGTACGAGAAAGATATTCAAACAGGGGCATCTCAAATAGACAAGTATTTACCCTTATTAAAAGGAAAGCGCGTAGCTATTATAGCTAATCCTACTTCATTAATAAACAAAACTCATCTGGTTGATACACTTCTTTCCTTAAAAGTAAATATTAAAAAAATATTTAGTCCTGAGCATGGTTTTAGAGGTTTAGCCGATGCAGGAGAGCAGGTAAACAGTGGCAAAGACAAGAGAACAGGTTTACCTATTATATCCTTATACGGCAAACATATGAAGCCCGCCAAGGAAGATCTTGCCGATGTGGATGTATTAATATATGATATACAAGATGTGGGCGTGCGTTTTTATACATACATATCTACCATGAGTAATTGTATGGAAGCTGCTGCAGAAGATAAAAAGATGTTTATTGTGTTAGATCGCCCCAACCCTAACGGATACTATATAGATGGGCCTGTTTTAGAACCTGCTTATAAATCATTTTTAGGTATGCATCCGGTGCCTTTGGTATATGGGATGACCTACGGAGAATATGCCAAAATGGTTAACGGTGAGGGTTGGTTGACTAACAAAATCACATGCGATTTAAAAGTTATTCAGGTAATAAACTACACCCATTTTGATATGTACCAGTTGCCCGTAAAACCATCTCCAAATTTGCCTAATATGAAAGCGGTTTATCTATATCCTTCACTTGGTTTGTTTGAAGGCACTATTGTTAGTGTAGGCAGAGGAACTGATTTTCCTTTTCAGGTAATAGGGCATCCTGAATTAAAGAATACGGAGTTTAGTTTTACACCGCATCCTACCGATGGAGCTAAAACACCCAAGTACGATGGGCAGGTTTGCTATGGGCATGATTTAAGAGCCTTTGCTGATGTCTTTGTTAAAGACTCTAAACAAGTATATTTACTATGGCTTAGCGGTATGTATAAACAACTTAATAAGCCTGACTTTTTTGATGAGAACTTTAACTTTCATGCTGGTAATGCCAAGTTGCAAGAGCAAATAAAAACAGGCGCATCTGATGCCAAAATAAGACAAAGCTGGCAGGCAGATATCACTAAGTTTAAAGTAATACGCAAGAAGTACCTGCTTTATAAGGATTTTGAATAATATAATTTAACACTAATAACTTTTCTTGCTTAATTCTTCTTTCACATAATTATCATCTATGCTTTGAGCCGTCATTAGGTCGGTATTACTTCCGGTTACATCATTTTTATTTTTCTTAACTAAGTACCTGTAATAATAAGCTTTAGCAGAAGTTGAATCAACCATTATAGCTTTTGTTAAATCATTTATTGCCAGATTATCTTTTTTAAGCATGTAATATGTT